>NZ_SJUT01000033.1:0-260 GCF_004336795.1 Exiguobacterium sp. SH4S7 | reverse complement strand
CGAATCTAAAGGCCGGGAGTTCGAATCTCTCAGGGTGCACCATTTATAACGGGAAGTAGCTCAGCTTGGTAGAGCACTTGGTTTGGGACCAAGGGGTCGCAGGTTCGAATCCTGTCTTCCCGACCATTTATTTTTTGGTCTTTGAAAACTGAACGATGAGGCAAAAAAAGTTTTACAAGTTTTGATTGAAGCGCAAGCTTCGTCATTTTCAAGAGCTATATCAAATTCTTTGGAGAGTTTGATCCTGGCTCAGGACGAAC
>NZ_SJUT01000032.1:0-275 GCF_004336795.1 Exiguobacterium sp. SH4S7 | reverse complement strand
GCTCCTAGTGCCAAGGCATCCACCGTACGCCCTTTCTACCTTGATCTAGCGTTTCTAAGACACACGGTCCGAACGGACCATGCATATTTTTCTTGGTTTGATGTCTTGATGAATCTTCAGTTTTCAAAGAACAATCGAGGGACGAACCCTCAAAACTGAACGATGGGCAATGCCACATGGGCATTTTCCTTAGAAAGGAGGTGATCCAGCCGCACCTTCCGATACGGCTACCTTGTTACGACTTCACCCCAATCATCTGTCCCACCTTCGGCGGC
>NZ_SJUT01000031.1:0-351 GCF_004336795.1 Exiguobacterium sp. SH4S7 | reverse complement strand
CGAATCTAAAGGCCGGGAGTTCGAATCTCTCAGGGTGCACCATTTATAACGGGAAGTAGCTCAGCTTGGTAGAGCACTTGGTTTGGGACCAAGGGGTCGCAGGTTCGAATCCTGTCTTCCCGACCATCATAACTTTTGGGGCCTTAGCTCAGCTGGGAGAGCGCCTGCCTTGCACGCAGGAGGTCAGCGGTTCGATCCCGCTAGGCTCCACCAATTCTTTAACTGACGAACTTTGAAAACTGAACGATGAGGCAAAAAAGTTTTACAAGTTTTGATTGAAGCGCAAGCTTCGTCATTTTCAAGAGCTATATCAAATTCTTTGGAGAGTTTGATCCTGGCTCAGGACGAACG
>NZ_SJUT01000030.1:0-380 GCF_004336795.1 Exiguobacterium sp. SH4S7 | reverse complement strand
AACTCATGTCTCTCCAGGCGTAGAGATACCCGAGAAGAGACTTGCGCAGGAGAAGCTGTTGCTGAAGTTCTGGTTGATTCATACGTTCCGCAAACCTGTCACGCAACCGTTCCGTAATATCGCGACTGAAAAGAGCGTCTGAAGGCGAAGGTACTGCATTCTGAGCAAGTCCATGTTCCCAGATAAGATCCCGCATAAAATCGGCTATCCAGAACGGCGAAGCACCCGTAACGATCAGTTTTTCCATAAGCGTGATCGTTCTGGTCTCATCAATATCCTGCATATGCTTCAGCAGATGCCGTACAACCTCATTAATGGCCATTTCACGCAGGGAAAACCATGGGTTACGGATACTGAAGCGAGTGCTCACCTCATCGGTG
>NZ_SJUT01000002.1:0-534163 GCF_004336795.1 Exiguobacterium sp. SH4S7 | reverse complement strand
ATATCGTTCTACAACCATGATCGTCTCCAGAAACGACTAAACGGCTTGAGCCCTGTCGAATACAGGGCTCAAGCCGCCTAGGCTGGTTTTCATTATTTACCCTGTCTACTTGACGGGGAGCAGTTCAGAGCAATCGGGTCTCTTGCTGAACATACTCGAGCCTGTAGACACCGTCTGCAGGCTTTTAGGATACAAAAAAACCACTTTTGGCGGGGGACCAAAAGTGGCGTAAGCGTTATGTGATCCGTTCATCGGGGAAACGAACGAATCGGACGTGATGAACCCTAAAGATGTGCCTCGTTTCATGGGGAATGAAACGATGGGGCATCTTCGCTGAAGTAGGATGCTTGATGGACTAAGGGGGAACATCAGATGCATGCTATTCCAGCAACGGGAAACGAGTGGGGAAACTCGCTCATCACTTTTTTCTCGGGTGTGACAAGTTCAAAACGCGATTGGCTCGGGGAAGCCATTCGATCGCTACAGGTGTAACAAACGTTACAATACTGCTTGAACTCGATATGATGTTATCACGTCTGTGACTTGTCGACAAGTGTCGAATCCTCTGTTCACAAAATGTTCAAATTGTCAGAGGTATGTCCTCCAACATCGAACGAGCAGCGAACTGTCCTGAAAGCGTCACCATTGGGCTGCCGCCTCCAGGGTGGGTCGATCCACCCGCAAACCAGATGTTCGAGACGTCTTCCGAGCGCGAGGCCGGACGGAAAAACGCACCTTTTTTCGAGTTTGCTGACGTTCCGTACAACGAGCCGTAATACGCATAAAAATCACGCGTCAAGTCAAGCGGGGTCACGCGGCGGTGGAACAAGACGTCAGCGTCGTCCCAATCGACGCCGAATGTGCGCAGCCGTCGGCGGATCAAATGTTCATACGTCTCGGCATCGATGTCGGTCAAGTGGGCCGGAGCGTTGACGAGGATGAACAGATTGTCACCGGCCTCACCCATGGACGGGTCGGTGTAGGCCGAGTTCGAGATGTAGATCGTCGGTTCGTCGGCGTAGCGCTCTTCGTCGAACAAGGCACGGAACTCAGCCTCGTAATCGTCCGAGAAGTAGACGTTATGATGGGCGAGATTTAGACGTTTGTTCAGTCCGACCATCATGACGAAAGCAGAGACGGATGGCTCGACCGTATCCCGGGTCGGTACCGGGAACGATGGACGATGGACCGCATCGACGAGCCGAGGATATTGGGTCAACAGCTCCCCGTTCAAAAGGACGGCATCGCAAGACATGACTTCTTCATGGTCGATGACGACAGCATGCGCCTTACCGTTCATGACTTCAATCTTTGTGACTTCATGGCCGAGTCGGAACTCGACACCGAGCTCGCTCGCGCGTTTGGCGAAACCTTTGGCAATCGTCCAGTTCCCACCTTTGGCAAAATAGACGCCATCGTTCAGCTCGAGATGTGAGATCAAGGCGAACGTGCCGGGTGTGACGTAAGGGCTGCTGCCGATATACGTTGCGTAACGATCGAGTGCTTGGATGATGCGCGGATCTTTAAAATATTTTTTATGGAGCGCGTGCAAACTCTTAAGCGGATGGACCTTCATCATATCAGCCCAAAGACCTGTGTCGATTTTTGTGTCCATTCGAGTGAAGAAACGATTGTTGGCAATCTCAAATAGCTTTTCAGCCTCGTCCAAATACGCCGCCAATTGATTTTTGTCGGCTTTGTCACCGGTCAAGCGCCGGACTTCAGCTTCCATCTGTTCCCGTTCGGAGTGGAACGTGAACGTCGACCCGTCGGAGAAGTGATTGACCGTATGCGAGTCGAGTTTGACGAGTTCAAAATAATCCTCTGGGTTGGCCCCGCTGTTCCGGATGACGGAACGGAACACGTCCGGCATCGTGATCGTGTTTGGCCCGAAGTCGAAGCGGTGACCGTCCGTGATGATTGGCATGAGCTTACCACCGACGTGTTCATTTTTTTCGATGACGGTCACATCGTACCCGCGAGCCGCTAGTGTGACGGCGGCGCTCAGGCCTCCGAGACCGGCCCCGATAATAGCGATTTGTTTCATTGCAATGCGCCTCCTAACAATTTTCTAATGATACATCCGGCCTTTCCAAGTGATCGGCTTTCGTCTCCATTTTCGGACGACCGCGTTCGTGAGTAGGACGAGGTAGGCAACCAGACTGAACGGATGGAGCCAAAAATGGCGTCCGCCCGACTTCAAGTCGATTGCTAGCCGTGCGAACAAAACGAACAGGCTCGCTCCGAGCGATATCCAGTCTGGTCGGATGAGCAGGAAGATGAACGCCGATAACTGGACGCCGTAGTAAAGGGAAAAATAAAGGGCGATGCCCACTGCTTCATTCATTCCCTTGAATACGTTTTTTGAAAACCCGTTCCAGACTTCCTCGTTCGTCGCATACATATCGCACGTGATATAAGGCGAGACATTGACGAGCGACGTCACTTTTTTACGGCGCTTAAATTCGCGGCATAAATCGATATCATCAATCAGGGAGTCGTGGATCGAGGCGTGACCGCCGACTTCCTCATAACTAGTCCGTTCGACCAAGACGTTCATCCCGTTCGCGGCGGCGAAGGCGGGATGTCTCACTTTTCGCCAAAACAGCGGCAAGTGCTGGGCGATCAAGACGTGTTGCATCGGAATGAGCAGTTTACCGAGCCACGTCGGCGTCGGAAAGCGGGGGAAGCCGGATAAAAAGACGGCGCCTTCCCGGACGAGCGTTCCGTGCATGCGGCCGACGAAGCTCGGATCGATGGTCACATCGGCATCGAGAAACAATAAGTAAGGCTCACGGGTCTGCGTCGCCAATTGATGACAGGCGTGTACTTTTCCGGACCAACCGTCGGTGAGCGGCACACCGCGCAAGATCGTGAACCGGTCGTCCGAGGCGATTTCCCGCACGAGCGCGTCATACGTCCCGTCCTCAGAGCGATCCTCATATAAGTAGACGTGGCAGCCGGCGGTGAGGGCCGGCTTTAAACTGTTGATCAATTTTGGGACGTTCCGCTCTTCGTTGCGGAGCGGAATGCAAATCGCGGTCGGCGGCACCGGGATCGGGGCCGTGAGCGGACGAAGAAATGCCAAGTTGACTAACGTGAAGAGAAACATGAGTCCAGTGAGCACGAATAGGATCATCGTTGTCTCCTCCCGATGTTGAGCAAGTGCTCCGTCCAGTCGGCGAGCCCGCGTCGTGGCGGAAACAACGACATGTACCGGTCCGACTGGGCGATCACATCGGCGCGCGTGTCGTCATAGAGCTGTTCGAGCGCTGTGGCGAGCTCTTGCTTTTGCTCCCGGCGTGTCGTCGAGACGACGGTATGGGTCCGGAACCGGACGTAGACGACCGGGGACGCATGCGACGCGAACGCGTAGTAGATGGCACAAAGCCGGACCTCGGGTTTTGCGAGTAGCATCGTCGCACCGGCCCCGATCTCAAGCGGCCGGTGCTCTTGCGGGTATTCGCGGCCTTGCGGGAACACCCACACCGATTTCCCGACGGACAAAAGCTGATTGGCATAGTTGAGAGAAGCGCGAATGTCGGATAACTTCCCTTTTTTGATGGAAAAGGCGCCTAAGTGACGGAAGAACGGAAAGCGTCGCAATCCGTCCTCATCCATCAGGACGTGAACGTCGTGCCGTAAATAATACTCGTTCAACATGAGCAAGATAAGTCCGTCCCACCAAGAGCTGTGTGTGCTTAAAAAGAGGCCCGGCGTCGGAACGTCATCAGCCCGAACGTTGATCGTGTGAAAGAACGGTCGGATCTGACGTTCTTTGACGAACGTTGAAAAGATGTTACTGAACCATTTCTTTTTGTTCGCTTCGATCATGACGCAACCTCCGTTCCAAATAGATGACGCTTGCCGTTACAATACTTAGCACACCGATCCCATAAAGACCGGCGTTGACCGCGGTGACGCCGAACAAGGCGTGAAGCATGACGAACAAGTAGCGTCCGTGCATAAGTAAAGTCGGCTCTGCTTCGACTTCGAAGCGGTCGAGTAACCATGAGAAGATGAGCGACAGTCCGAACCATCCGACGAAGTTTTGCGTCGGGATGTCATAATAGAGACCATCATTGGCCCATTCCCAGTAGCCTTTCACGTTGGCTGCGACCGGATCGATCGCCATGTCTAACCAGACCGCCAAAAATGGGACGAGCCAGAGCGTCCGTCGCTTGAACGCGAACAGGCGGGCGACAGCGAAACTTGCGCCGATGACGGCGAGCCAGGCCGCGCCAATCGTGACGGGTACGCCGAACACGGTCGGACCGAACGCTTCGGCATAAATGTACTCGCTGAAAGGGAACCCGGTTTTGACACCGAGCGTCTCTACAGCGATCGAGCCGAAAAAGATGAACGGCACGATGAAACGTGCGTGACGGACCCCGTCGGCAATGACCCACCCTCCGATGAGGCCGGCGAGCCATAAGAAGACCGGGTTCGCCCATTCGAGCCAACTCGGCAGTAAATCAAAGCCGACGAGAACAACGCCGACGACGTACCAGACTAAAAATAATTTCCAAATCCATGGATACACTTTCATCAAATCACCTCACCTTCTATTCTAAAGAGGTTTTTGACATCCGTCTAATGAATGCATGCACAAAAAAAGAGCCCCTGCTAGAGGGACTCATCAATTCGCCATGCGCTTCCGTTTTTTCACAAATGAGAAAGCGATGAACAAGATGTAGAACGGGATGGCGATGAACCAAAATGTCGGCCATTCTTTCCACCGGGCGAACGTCATATACGTCAAATAGACGAGACTGAACGTGATGATGAACGAGTGACGCGGCAACGGCACGTCTTTAAAACTCGGAATACGAACCCGGCTCACCATGAGCAAGGCGAGACCGGTAAAGAAGATCGGGGTGAGCAGTTCGTTGACGCGGTCGCCAAACGTCGTCACGACGGCGAGCAATCCACCGGCTGCCGTGATCGGGACACCTGAGAAATAGCTGGCCGTGACGTTCGTCGCCGACAAGTTGAACCGGGCTAGGCGATAGGCGCCGAAGAGCGGGAATAGGGCGGCGAAGAAGAGCCCGTAGTTTCCGTAATCGATAAAGAACGTATAGTAAGCGAGCAGCGCCGGGGCGACGCCGAACGTGACGACGTCAGCGAGCGAATCAAGCTCTTTTCCGAAGTCACCGTCTACCCCGAGCATACGGGCGAGACGGCCGTCGAGGCTGTCGAGCATCATCGCGATGATGATCAGGAGTGTCGCATTCGAGAAATCGCCACGCGCGGCGTAGACGATGGCGAGGACGCCACAAAATAAGTTACCGAATGTAAATGAGTTAGGAACCCACGATCGGATTCGTTCTTTCCACATAGTATTTCCTCCATCTTTGTCATTGAGTGAACCAGCGGCCGTCCGTGAAGCGGATCAAGTCGTCCGGTGTTAATTCGATTTGATAGCCACGTTTTCCAGCCGAGATGATGATCTTGTCTTTTTGTTTCGCGCTGTCATGCAAGAAGACGGGGAAGCGCTTTTTCGCTCCGATCGGCGAGACGCCGCCGCGGATATAGCCGGTCAGCGCTTCAAGCTCTTTCATTGGGACGGGCGACGCTTTCTTCGTGCCCCACGCTTTAGCGGCCGCCTTTAAATCGATATCTAAATCTCCTGAGATGAGGAAGAAGGCGTACTTCCGTTGCTCGTTCTCGAGGCAAATCGTCTTATACAGTTGGTCGAGCGGCTTATCGAGTGATGCGGCGACATGTTTTGCGGAGACATCGGACTCATCCACTACATAAGAAAGATAAGTGAACGGGATGTTCCGTTGTTTTAATTGTCTTGCGGCATTCGTCAGTTGCACCAGTCCCACCCTTTCGTTGAACGACTCCCCTAAGAATAGCAAATAGTGGTAGCGTCGGGCAATCGAACTTGAAAAGTTTTGGTGTCAGGAAGGAAACAGAATGACCGATAGAGAAATGAATAGTGATTCATTTTTTTAAAGGGGGATTATTTCATGGAAACAATTCAAGTGGAACGGCACAACGGGGTAGGGTGGCTCAAATGGAACCGTCCGGAAAAATTGAACGCGCTGAACGAGACGTTGTTGCGCGAAGCGAGACAGGCGCTCGAACAACTTGAAGCCGACGAATCGGTCCGGGTCATCGTGCTGATCGGGGAAGGGCGCGCCTTCTCGTCCGGTCAAGACTTGACGATCGAGAGTGACGCCGATTATGGCACGTATTTAGAAGACGTCTACCATCCGCTCGTCCGGGCACTCTCGGATTGCCGGAAGCCAATCATTGCCGGCATCCACGGTGTCGTCGCTGGGGCAGGACTCAGTCTAGCGCTTGCGGCCGACGTTCGCCTCGTCGCCCGTTCGACGAAGTTCAGCTCGGCGTTCATCAAGATCGGCCTCGTCGCCGACGCCGGTGGGCCATATCATTTGCGTCGTTTGATGCGCCAAGACGTCGCGCTCGATTGGATGTGGAGCGGCAGCACGATCGACGCCGAACGGGCTGAGGCGTTCGGTCTCGTCACTGAACTCATCGAGGATGAGGCGTATCTTGCCCGTCTCACGGCCTACGCCGAGACGCTCGCGGCAAAATCACCGACGGCCGTACAAGGGATGAAGGCGCTCCTTCGCGAGTCATCGTTTGAAGATGGGCTCGCGCAAGAGATCCACTGGCAACGGGAATGCGGCAAGACCGAGGTGCATCAACGGGCGATGCAAGCATTTTTAAGTAAAAAATAAGGGAAGCGGTCGTGTTGACCGCTTCCCTTATTTGTTCAAGAGGATGGTTTGGCTTCGAACTGGAAGCCTTTTTGTTGCCATTTGCCGTACTTCCACCGTCGGAAAGCGAAGAAGCCGCGGAACCACTCGTCGAGCGAGAACGCAAGCCAAATCCCGAGCACACCAAGTCCCATTTGAATCCCGAACAAGTAGCTGAAGACGACGGCGACGCCCCACATCGAGGCGATCCCAATCATGACCGGGAAGCGGACGTCTCCGACCGACTTGAGTGACCCCATCAGAACGATGTTCATGGCGCGACCCGGCTCAAGAATGAGCGTCGCCCATAGGATCGGGATACCGACGGCGATGATGTCCGGGTTCGAGGTGAACAAGCCGAGCAAGGATTTCCCGAACACGGCGAGGCCGAGCGAGGCGACGAGCGAAGAGAACATGGCAATCTTCAACGTCCGGACTGCCCGGGTATACGCCTCCTTGAACCGCTTCCCGCCGACGTCGCGGGCAATCAATAGCTGTGTCCCTTGGGCGATGGCGACTGTGAACAAAAATGCGAGCATCGATAAGTTCATCACGTAGACGCGAGCAGCGAGGGAGGCGTCACCCATAGTCGCGATGAAGCCGGTGATGACAATTTGTGAAAACTGGTACGATAAGTTCTCTCCTGCCGAAGGAACACCGATTTGTAAGAGTGCCTTAATATCATCGCGTTTTGGACGAATCAACTCTTTGATCGGGAACCGCATCATGAGGCGTCGTTTGACGATCCAAAACAACAATACCATGGCCGACAAACGAGCGATGACGATGGCCCAGGCGACACCGGCGACACCCGTCACCGGGAGACCGAACCAGCCTGTCACGGCGAGCATGGCTCCTGCTGCCGTGATGACATCGATCAAAAGCGTCGCGAGCATGGCGTGTTTCGTCATGCCGTGGCTGCGTAACACCGCGCTGAGCGCCATGATGAGCGCTTCGGTGAAGAGCGATAAGCCGACGATCTGCAAGAACAACAAGCCGTAGTCGAACAGCTCATCCGACAGACCGAACAAGCGAAGGAACGTCTCGCCGAACAAGAAGACGACGACGACCATGACGACGCCGAGCCACATGTTCAAGCTGACGGCAGAGCGGGCAAAATCCCGGCTCTTCTTCATCCGACCGGCACCGATCGCCTGACCGATCAAAATCGTCGCACCGACCGAGGTGACGCTAAAGACGATCAAGAAAACGTTCAACAATTGGTTGGCGACGCCGACCGCTGAAGCGGCGGCATCGGAATACTGGGCGAGCATGAGCGTGGCGATGATCCCGGTCCCCATGTGGAGCGCGAGCTCGATGAAGATCGGCCACGAGATTTTAAATAGGCTGAGCTGTTCGGTGTCTTTGGTTGGCATGAATGTTCCCCTTTTGTTCAAAAATTCTTTATATGAAATATTTATCTTTTAAAAATTACAATGGTCATGTTACTCCTTTTGAAATGAAAAAGAAAGGGGGTTTTCTAAATTATTTCCAACAAAAATAACCACCCAAGCAAATGGGTGGTCAAACGCCGTCATTTTAGTTTCAGAATGGAAGTGCCATACGGTGCAAGTTCGATTTCAAGTGAGTCTACGTCCCGGTCGTTCAGTAAATCGTGGGCACCACCTGTATGCCAGAGCGGGTTGAGCGTAGACACCGTATCTGAGTTATTGAAGTAAATCAAATACGTCTCGTCTTTCGAGCTCCGTTCGACGATGAGGGCGTTGTCTTCATCGTCGACGAGGTTGAACCGGTACGATCCGCCGTTCGCGAGCACCGGGTGATCTTTGCGGAGCTGAATCAATTTCTGGACGAAGCGGAACAAGTTACGGTCTTCCTCGGCCTCGTCCCACGGCATGCAGCGGCGGCAGCCCGGATCTTGCTCGCCTTCGAGCCCGATCTCATCACCATAGTAAATACATGGGCTACCCGTATACGTGAGCATCGAAGTCATGAGGAGTTTGAACTTCCCTTTATGCCCTTTTGCCCGAGTGAGGGCCCGTGGGGTGTCATGAGAGTCGATCAAGTTGAACGTCACTTCGTTCACGTTCATCGTGTTCATCATCTCGACACGCGTCAACTCGTCCCGGAACTGTGACGCCGTCGTCCGATCGAGCGCGAAGTAGTTTAAGCTCGCGTTCGTGAACGGATAGTTCATGACCGCATCGAACTGGTCGCCTTGAAGCCACGGTTGGGCATCGTGCCAAATCTCACCGAGGATGTACGCTTCGGGGTTCGCTTCTTTTACAGTGCGACGGAAGTCACGCCAGAACGAGTGGTCGACCTCGTTCGCGACGTCTAAGCGCCAACCATCGATACCGAACTCTTCGACCCAATAACGGGCCACATCTAATAGATAAGCTTTCAACGCCGGGTGTTCGGTGTTGATCTTCGGCATGTTCTTCTCGAAAGCGAACGTATCGTAGTTCGGCTTCGGTGCCGTCTCGATCGGGAAGTCGCGGAGGTAGAACCAGTCGCGATACTCTGAATGAGGCCCGTTCTCGACGACGTCTAAGAACCAAGGATGGTTGTAGCCGACGTGATTGAATACCGCATCGAGCATGACTTTGATTCCGTTCTCATGAAGCAAGTCGACCAATTGTTTGAACTGCTCTTTCGTCCCGAACTGCGGGTCGATTTCCATATAATCGAGCGTGTCGTATTTATGGTTCGTCGTCGCTTTGAAGATCGGGCAGAAGTAAATGCCGGTGATCCCGAGTTCGACGATGTGGTCCATATGATCGATGATGCCTTGGAAGTCGCCACCGAAGAAGTTTGTGATCGTTGGCTCGGTGCTGTTCCAGGCGAGCGTCCCTTCAGGATCGAGTGACGCGTCTCCGTTCGCGAACCGGTCAGGGAAGATTTGATACCAGACCGTGTCTTTGACCCATGACGGGGCGTGGAAAATGTCGATCGGGTTGATGAACGGGACACAGAAGTAATAACCCGTATCGTCGAGCGGTTTATCTTCGAACCAGCCTTTTTCCGTATAGACGGCCGTCTCGTTGCCGTCATGGAGCCGGAACCCGTAACGGAGGCGACGGAACGGCGGCTTGATCGCGATGAACCAGTAGTCGTACTGGTCGTCGTGGCCGATTTGTTCCATTGGTGTCTCGAACGTGCGCCAGTAGCTCGGCTTGTCCGGGTCAAAGTTCCACATCGCCGGGTCTTCTGAATGCCAGTCGTATGGGTCGTTCCAAATTAAGTCAACAGATTGGATATCATTTCTTTTCGTATGAAACCGAATATGGATCGTTTCCCGGTCGTACTTATAAACGAAAGGGGACATGGCGCGATGATAAATAGCTTCTTTGATCAAGTGAAATCGTTCCTTTCTCGATTGGAGTTGTAACCATTTTACACTGTCTGTTCCGAAAAGAAATGACAGTTGCGAAAACGTTTGCTCAAGCAAAGGGTAATAAAGCGTTTACATTTTGTCAATCACTGTTCACGACAATTATTGAACAATTGAACGTATAAAAGTTAAAAAAGAGATAAATGGGATACCTACAAGAAAAAATCGAAAAAAAAAGTCTTGTAAAACGCTTACACAACTGTATAATAAAAATTGAGGTGAGGATGCAAACGTTTTCACTGAATGACTGATTTCGTAGCGGAGTTGATTAAAATCAGTCGTTCAGTACGTGTGCGCAAATCTGACCATACTAATTTCCTTGGGGAGGTTTTTCATCATGAAGATGAAAAAAATGGTAGCAGGACTTTCAACAGCAGTATTAGCATTCGGTGCACTTGCTGCATGTGGTGGCGGTACGGATAACGGTTCTACTAACGAAGGCGGTTCTACTAGCGAGAACAAGCCAGAAAAAATCGTAATTTGGGAAGATATTGAAAAGTCGGAAACGACGAAAGAAGTTGCAAAAGCGTTTGAAGAAGAACACGGCGTCGCAGTAGAAGTCGTCGAAGTTCAAATGACGGACCAAAAAGACAAGTTGGCGCTTGACGGCCCAGCTGGTAAAGGTCCAGATATCGTTCTCGTACCGCATGACCAAATCGGCACGATCGCTGACCAAGGTCACTTGGCACCGCTCGCTGACGAAGGTGCGCTCGAAGCGTTCACAGATGCTTCGAAATCGGCTGTCATGTTCGACGGACAAGCTTACGGCTATCCTAAATCAGTTGAAACACCAGTCCTCATGTACAACAAGGATTTGGTTTCAGAAGCTCCTGCGTCAATGGACGACCTTTACAAGTTGTCTACAGATCTTAAAGATAAAGGCGAGTACGGCTTCCTCGGTCTTTGGGATAACTTCTACTTCGCTCACGGTGTAGTTGCTGGCTTCGGCGGTTACGTCTTCAAAGAAGACGGCGGCGCGCTCGACCCAACCGACATCGGCTTGAACAACGAAGGCGCAGTCGAAGGATTCGACTACATCGGCAAATGGTACCAAGAAGGCCTCTTCCCTAAAGGATTGATCGGCGAGTCTGGTGGCCAAGCGATGGACCAACTCTTCACTGAGAAGAAAGCACACACAGTTATGAACGGACCTTGGGCTGTTGCTGGTTACGAAGATGCTGGCATCAATCTCGGAGCGGCGGCGATGCCGACACTTCCGAACGGTGAGCCAATCAAGACGTTCATGGGTGTGAAAACATATGCACTCTCTGCTTACACTGAGAACCAAGAGTGGGCTGAAATGTTCCTCGCAGAACTTACAAACGAAGAGAACGCATTGAAAATGTTTGAAGCATACAACGAGATCCCACCGGTAGCAGCACTCGAGTCGAATGAGACAATCACGGCGAACGAAGTTGCGAAAGCGGTATTCGATCAAGCGACAAATGCAATCCCAATGCCTAACATTCCTGAAATGGGACAAGTTTGGGAGCCAATGGCACAAGCGCTTCAGCTCGTAGCGACTGGCAAGCAAGATGCACAAAAATCAGCTGACGATGCTGTTAAAGTCATCGAGCAACAAATCCAAGCAAACAACCAATAAGGATGTGAAATGACGGGGTACGCCAAATGGCGTTCCCCCTCATTTTCTGAAATTGAGCAAACGCTTGCTCGATTGATTTGCTCAAATTGAAAGGAGAAATTGAGGATGGCTTCAATTCCGAACCCAAAAACACCGGAACAACGACCGGACAAACCGACCAATCATGCTCGGAACGCCGCATTACTCTCGATCATTCCGGGAGCGGGGCAGTTCTATAACAACCAACGTGCGAAGGCGATCGCGTTCTTTATCGTCATCATGTCTTATTTTGCAGTAAACTACGATCTGTTTTTCAAAGGGGCGGGCGCCGGACCTGGTGACCGTGGTGGCCTTTGGGGATTGATCACGCTTGGCGAAGTAGCAGGACCTCGTAACGACCACTCCATCTTCTTGATGGTAGAAGGTATTGTCGCAATAATCTTACTGTTCTTCGGTATCGCGTTCTACATTTGGAACATTCGTGACGCTTACCGAGTCGGTCGCATTCGTGATCAGCACCTAAACGTGCCAACGTTCCAAGTGCAACTTCGCAACTTGCGCGACCATGGATTCCCATACTTGATGTTGATCCCGTCGCTTATCTTGCTCGTCTTCACAGTCGTGTTGCCGCTGATCTTTACGTTCTTGATCGCGTTCACGAACTATCGTTACAACAACGCGCCACCGGCAAAACTCGTCGAGTGGATCGGGTTCGAAAACTTTACGCGCATCTTTGAAATCGACATTTGGCGCGACACGTTCGTCGGCGTTCTTGGTTGGACGCTCGTCTGGACGGTCGCTTCAACGGTCGGTGTCATCGCGATCGGGATTTTCCTTGCCGTTCTGTTGAACCAAGAAGGACTTCGGTTCCGTCGCTTGTTCCGTTCAATCTTGATCTTGTCATGGGCCGTACCAGCGTTCATCACGATCTTGATTTTCCGCTCGATGTTCAATGAGTCGTTCGGTGTGTTCAATACGACAATCCTGCCGGCCTTCGGTCTCGATCCGATTAACTGGATGACCGACCCGACAGCGACACGTAGTGCGCTCATCTTGATTCAATGGTGGCTCGGTTTCCCGTTCATCATGACGCTCATGACCGGTGTCTTGCAGTCGATCCCGGGTGACTTGTATGAAGCTGCGACGATTGACGGCGCGAACATCTTTGATAAGTTCCGTCTGATCACATTGCCGATGCTCTTGTTCGCAACAGCACCGATTCTCATCACGCAGTTCACGTTCAACTTTAACAACTTTAACATCATCTATCTCTTCAACGGTGGTGGGCCGGCTGTCCCAGGACAAACTGCCGGTGGTACCGACATCTTGATTTCATGGATTTACAAATTGTCGCTCGGGGCCAACCCGCAATACGGACTTGCGGCTGCGATCACGCTCATCTTGTCATTCTTCATCATGACACTAGCCGTCATCCAGTTCCGTCGGACAAAATCTTTCAAAGACGAGGATATGATCTGATATGAAAAAACAAAAACGAATCAATTTGGCGTTCTCTTATGTCATCTTGACGCTTGCGTCGATCATTATTCTCTATCCGATGCTTTGGGTAATGGGAACGTCATTTAACCCGGGTCGTACGATCACGTCGACGATCATCCCGTCAAACCCAACGCTCATTCACTACAAAAACTTGTTTGATCTAACAATTTCGGATTATAGTCTATGGTATGTGAATACGTTGAAGATCGCGTTCATCACGATGGCGCTCGCTGTAGTTTTAGTTACGATTACAGGTTATGTGTTCTCGCGTTATCGTTTCGTCGGACGGAAGAACTCGCTCATCTTGTTCCTCGTCTTGCAGATGGTCCCGCAATTCGTTGCCATCATCGCGATTTTTGTGTTACTCAACATGCTCGGCCTTCTTGATACGCATACAGCGCTGATCTTGCTGTACGCCGGTGGGGCGATTCCGATGAACACGTATCTGGCAAAAGGTTACTTCGATACGATTCCGAAGGAGCTCGATGAGGCTGCTCGGATGGATGGTGCCGGTCACCTCCGTATCTTCTGGCAAATCATTTTGCCGCTCGCGAAGCCAATTGTCGCAACGATCGCCTTGTTCAACTTTATGGGCCCGTTCAACGACTTTATCTTGGCATCGCTCGTCCTGCGTACACCTGAGAAGCAGACGCTAGCGGTTGGACTTTACAATATGATCTCGCGACAATTCGACAACAACTTTACGTTGTTCGCGGCAGGCGCCGTCCTTTCGGCCCTCCCGATTGTCCTCTTGTTCTTCATATTCCAACGTTACTTCGTCTCCGGTCTCACTGCTGGTGGTACGAAAGGTTAATACTCAAAAAGGGGGAAGCGATATGAGGCGAGGCGTCGTGCTCGTTCTCCTGTCGCTTCTTTTGTTTCCTACAGTCGTCGGAGCGAAAGAAGCAGCAACATGGGAACAAGAACGCATGTACTTTATTATGGTCGACCGGTTCGTTGACGGGAATCCTGACAACAACGACCAAGTCGACAAGGATGATCCAAAAGCGTTTCACGGAGGCGACATTCAAGGTGTGATCGAGAAGCTCGACTACATCGAATCGCTCGGATTTACGTCGATTTGGTTGACGCCGGTGTTTCAGAACATGCCGGACGGTTACCACGGCTACTGGATCAAAGATTTTTATGACATCGATCCCCAGTTCGGGACGAAAGAAGATTTGCAAGAACTCGTCGATGAGGCGCATAAGCGCGATATGAAAGTCATTCTTGACTTCGTCGTCAACCATGTTGGTCCGAAACATCCGTGGGTCGAGGAACGACCGGACTGGTTCCATGACGAGTTGCCGATCGTGCTTTGGCAAGACCAAGAGCAAGTCGAGACGCACTGGTTGTTCGACTTGCCGGACTTTAAAACGGAAGACCCGGAAGTGAAAGACTATTTGATCGACGCCGCTACTTATTGGATTGAAGAGACCGGCATCGATGGCTATCGACTCGATACGGTCCGCCACGTCGACAAACCGTTTTGGAAAGATTTTGTCGAAGCGGTGCGGGCGGTCGATCCTGACTTTTACTTGTTGGCCGAAGTGTTCGACCCGAATCCACAATACGTCGCCGAGTACGACAATTTAGGATTTAACAGCGTCACAAACTTTACGTTCTATGACCGCGTCTCGAAGACGATGACGCAAAAGCACGCCAACGTCGACGAGATCGACGTGGCGGCAAGCTACGCCGAGACGTTTTTCAACGATCCGAACCAAATGGCGACGTTCCTGGACAACCATGATGTCGAGCGGTTCATGCACGTCGCTGGACTTGGTGGAGCCGAGTCGGCAGAACGGCGACTTCGCCTAGCGCTGTTCACGCTCTATGCGTCGCCTGGTATGCCGATTTTATTCCAAGGGACAGAAAACGCGCAAACCGGTGGGGCCGATCCGGCCAACCGGGTGATGACGGATTTCCCAGGGAATGAAGAGTTACATGAATACGTCGCGACGATGAACCGGATGCGGGAAGACTATCCCGTCTTCGCCACTGGAGAGCAACGAATGATTGCCTCGAAAGACGGCATGGCCGTGTTCGAGCGTCGCGACGGCGATGAGGTCGCCTTGTACGCCATCAATATGAACGATGAGGATACAGAGATTGAATTCGAGGTAAGCGAAGTCGGTGAAGATCAACGGCTCCGCGGTCTCTTGTTCTCACAACTTGTCACGGAAAAACGTGGCACGTTCACTATCAAGCTCGCTGGCGAAAGCGCCAACGCCTATGTCGTCGAAGAATCGGAAGTGAACATGTGGACGATTGGTCTGCTCGTCGTCGCGATTCCGCTGTTCTTAACGGGTCTGGTCATGTGGAAGCGCCGCAAGAGCGTAAGCTGAATACCCTGTCGCAGGGAACAATGAATTAACGGAAGCAAGGGGGAGCACCATGCAAATCACGATCAAAGATGTCGCCAAACACGCCAACGTCGCACCGTCGACAGTGTCCCGCGTCATCGCCAACAGTCCGCGAATTAGCCAGAAAACGAAAGAACGTGTTCGTAGTTCGATGGAAGAACTCGGGTACCATCCGAACATCCATGCAAGAAGTCTCGCCAACCGCTCGACACAATCGATTGGTCTTGTCATGCCGAGTGCGGCGACGAAAATACTCCAAAATCCGTTCTTCCCGGAAGTGTTGCGCGGAATCAGTACGAAAGCCCATCAAAACGGTTATTCGTTGTACATGACGACCGGTGTGACCGAAGAAGAAGTGCTGTCGGGTGTCATCGAGATGGTCCAAGGTCGCCGGGTCGACGGTGTCATCGTCCTGTATTCACGCGAAGACGATAAAGTCGTCCAATATTTGCGCCAGACGAAGTTCCCGTTCGTCGTCGTCGGGAAGCCGTTCGGGGACGCCTCGTCGATCACGTACGTCGATACGGACAACTACTTGGCTGGCCGTGAAGTGACGAAGCACTTGTACAACCTCGGTCACCGCCGCATCGCCTTCATTGGCGGATCGGATAAATTGGCCGTCACTCAAGACCGTCGCAACGGGTACGCGACGGCGCTTATGGAAGCCGGGATCCCGGTACGGGAAGACTACATCGCTCGTGCCGAGTTCATGACGAAAGGCGGCGCTAAAGCGGTCCGGGAGTTGCTTCACGTCGATGAGCCACCGACGGCTGTCGTCGTCAGTGATGATATGATGGCGCTCGGTGTCATCAGCACGCTCAGTGAGATGGGTCTAAAAATCCCTGAAGACGTCGCTGTCGTCAGTTTCAATAACGTCTATATCGCCGAACATTCGAATCCGCCGCTCACGTCAGTCGAGATCAACATCTTCGGTCTCGGTTTCGAGGCGACGAACTGCCTGATCGAACAAATCGGCGATAGTGCACCACCGTACGGGAAACGTGTCATCGTCCCGCACTATTTAGTCGTCCGCCAGTCGTGTGGTCAAAAAAAGAATAGCCATGCGGCTGAATGAGTTGAAACCTTCCGTTTTCGTGCGGAAGGTTTTTTTGTGCGGATTCTGATTCATATAAAGGAAGAACGTTCAATCCGACAAAAGTCCTGGCGTTACAAACAGATTACAGTTGTGCGAGAAGCGGTTGAAAACAATGCGCGAGGGAACACTTATACTACCGGCAAAATAGCAATTCACGACAGAGTAGCCCGGCCAATAACCAAAAAATATAGAATTTGAAAGGGAGATACAATCATGGATAACAAACGTTACGTAGGGACTTACTATCAAGAAGCAGAGCTTGTTTCAAAAATTGATGAACTTCGCGCGGCGGGACACCGCGAGGACGACCTGTACGTTGTTGTAAAAGATAAATCGAACCTTTCGATGGTTCGCGGCGAAACGGATGCAGAAGTAAAAGAAACGAAAGCATCGTGGCTCGATCGCTTCTTCGGAGTCGCAGACGGCGGCGATGAAGTGCGCCACACGTTTGATAAACTCGGCTTCTCAGAAGAGGAGACGGCACGCCACCATCAAGATATCGAAAAAGGCGGCTTCGTCTTGTTATTAGATACAGACGACGGCGTCTTGGACAACGGTCGCAACGACACGTTCGAAGGCGGTCGCACGTCAGCGGGCTATGGTTCTGAAGGGAACGAGGCTGGAAACATGACGGCACGTGACCCGCTAACAGCGGCAGGAACGGGTGTCGGAGCAGCTGGCACTGGGCTTGACGCCACGGGAACGAATCATGATTCAACGCGTCACCATGACATGGACGAGGACATTCGTAACCGTACCGACTTGACGGACGAGCAAAAGCTTGAGCTTCACGAAGAGCGCCTCCAAATCAATAAAGAACGCGTTCAGACAGGTGAAGTCCGAGTCGAAAAAGAAGTCGTCGAGCATGAAGAGCGGGTCGACGTCGAAGTCGAGCGTGACGAAGTACACGTCGAACGACGTCAAGTCGACGGGGACCGTGAAGCGACGGGTCATTCGTTCGATGCGACGACAGATCGCGACGAGATTCGTGTGCCAGTCACAGAAGAGCGCGTCGATGTAACGAAGAAAGACGTCGTGGCCGAAGAAATTATCGTCGGCACAGACAAAGTGAAAGATACAGAGACGGTACGCGAGACGCTTCGTAAAGAAGAAGCCCATATCGAAGGCGAAAACAGCCATCAGAAACATGACGCTGACCATAAGCGTCGTGATGAGCGCGACCGGATCTAATTAGATGACCAAGCACCTCGACAAGGATGGCTCTCTCTGAGGGACCATCCTTTTTTTCGCCAATTCATCTTACAGGAGGAACGAATGTTATGAAACATGCCATCATCTCTGAAGTATTTGACCAGCCCGAGGTGTTGCTAAAGCGGACGGTCGATTTGAAGCAAGAAGGATATAAAGAAGAAGACATGTTCGTCTTCGTCAAACGAACTGAAACGGCTGACGCCATCCGACGCCATTCAAAACTATACGTACTCGTCGCGGATGAGCCGGATACGGTGGCGTCTCTCGTCACGTCAAGCGAACGCCCAATCGAGCGCTGGCTCGGCAGTATGCGGTTGACGCGCGAGCAGCGGGAACGATTCGTGGGTGAAGTCGAGCGAGGGCGGTTGTTCCTTTATGTCGATGCGGATCAAAACGAGGAGATGGCGGACATTAAACGATCGCCGCGCGCCTCTTCCAAGGAGCACGAAGAACAGACGCTTGAACTGCACGAGGAGCGACTCGCGGTTGAAAAAGAAACGGTGCAGACAGGTGAACTCGTCATCGACAAGCATGTAACCGAGACCGAACAGACGATTGAAGTACCGGTTCGGAGGGAACACTTACATGTAGAGCGCCATGCTGGTTCTGAAGATGTGATTGAAGACTACGACTTCGACAAACCCGGCATCCGGACGATTGACGAAGGGGACCAGCTACGTATCCAAGTCATCGAAGAGCGCGCCTTCATCGTCAAGCGTCCGGTCGTAGTCGAAGAGATCATCGTCCGCAAGCAAGTGGATGAAGATACGAAGACGGTCACCGAGACGCTCCGTAAAGAAGAAATCGATATTAGGCAAGTGGGACAAGGCAAGATCACGATCGAGGACAATCCAACATCTAGAAAGGATGATAAATGATGAGTAACAAACGATTTGTTGATACGTACAAAGACGAGGCGGCACTCGTCTCAAAAATTGATCAACTGAGCCAAGACGGGTACGACGAGAAAGACCTTTACGTCGTCGCGAGAGACGAGGATAACGTGTCGCTCGTCAAACGGAACACTGACGCGAAAGTCGAGGAAGCGAGCGCTTCTTGGATGCAGAAATTCGCGGGCGTCGCCGAAGGAGAACAGGAAGTGAAACGGGCGCTCCTCGATCTCGGTTTGGCTGATGACGACGTCAACAAAGCGTACGGGGACATTATGGACGGTGGGTATGCCCTCATTCTCGATGAGCCCGATACCGGATTCAACGATGGCGACAACCCGGCCTTTGAAGGTCATGAAGCGAACGCCGCCTTCGGTCGCGATTCAGACGTGTGATATAGACATACCTACTTTGGCCCAATGCGCCAGGGTAGGTTTTTTTTCGTTCCAAAAGTGACAAAAAAAGAATGAAAAACTTTTATGCAAACGATTGCATTCTCGGTGTAGTCGTGTAAAATGAGAGGTGAGATTAAAAATACAGCGCTTTCATAGACAAGCGGTTGCACGATTCGGTTGTCTACTGACAAGTAGCCTTGTAGAGAAAAAGGAGTGGCAGACAGATGAAACGATTGTTTGCAGTCGACGAATGGAAAGTAACGGAAGAAGGGCTTCACTCGAACGAGAACCGTCTCGCAGAATCGATCACCTCGCTCGGTAACGGGCACATGGGGATGCGCGGGAACTTTGAAGAAGATTATTCAAACGATACGCACCAAGGATTTTACGTGGCGGGCGTCTACTATCCCGACAAGACGCGTGTCGGTTGGTGGAAGAACGGATATCCGGAATACTTCGCCAAAGTATTGAACGCGACGAACGTGGCCGGCCTGCGTGTCGCCATCAACGGGACGCCTGTCGACTTGGCGAAGTGGGAAGTCAAAGGCTTCACACGCGAACTCGATATGCAGCGCGGTGTCCTCACGCGGACGTTCACGCTCGTGAACGGATCCGAGGAGACGAACGTCGAAGTCGTCCGCTTCTTCTCGATCGTCGACAAAGAGATTTTGGCGATTCGCTACAACGTCACGCCGGTGAACTATGAAGCGGAAATCGAATTCACTCCTTATCTAGACGGGGACGTCGTCAACGAAGACTCGAACTACGATGAGAAATTCTGGTTGCCGGTCGAACACGGCGTCGAAGAACGGTTCGGTTTCGTCACGACAAAAACGAAGAAACTTGATTGGCACGTCACGGCGTCGATGATCGCCGACGTCGAAGACGCACGCTGTGAAGTGCTCGATGCGACCGACCTCTACGTCGCTAACCGTTTCACGGTCAAAGCGGCAGCGGGTGAGACAGCAACGGCGTACAAGTACGTCTCGGTCGTCACGAACCGTGACCATGAAATTGACAATTTGCAAGGAGTCGGCATGCAGCGCGTCGAAGCCGCGTTCGAGAAAGGGTTCGAGACGCTCTTGGCGGAACAGACGGAAGCTTGGCTCGCCCGTTGGGAAAACGCGGACGTCCGCATCGACGGCGACGCGGAAGCGCAACAAGGCATCCGTTTCAACATCTTCAACATGTATCAAACGTATACGGGTGAAGACTCACGTCTCAACATCGGACCGAAAGGGTTCACGGGCGAGAAGTACGGTGGCGCCACGTATTGGGACACGGAAGCGTATTGCCTCCACTTCTACTTGGCGACGACGAAGCCGGAAGTGTCGTGGAACTTGCTCAAATATCGTCATAATCAATTGCCGCAAGCGAAAGAGAACTCGGTCAAAAACGTCGGGATGAAGGGCGCCTTGTATCCGATGGTGACGATGAACGGGGAAGAGTGCCACAACGAGTGGGAGATCACCCATGAAGAGATTCACCGTAACGGTGCGATCGCCCATGCGATCTTTAACTACACGAACTTCACGGGCGACAAGTCGTACCTAGGTCAATACGGACTTGAAGTATTGGTCGAGATCTCGCGTTACTGGGCTAGCCGCGTCAACTTTGTACCACACAAAGACGTGTACATGATCCTAGGCGTCACAGGTCCGAACGAATACGACAACAACGTCAACAACAACTGGTACACGAACTTGATCGCCGCTTGGACGCTCGAGTACACGCAAGAAGTGTACAACTACTTGAAAGAAGCAGAACCGGCACGACTCGACGAGTTGACAGCAACGCTCAACTTGACGGATGCGGAACTCGCGAAGTGGGCCGATATCCAAACGAAGATGTACTATCCGAAAGACGACCTCGTCCCGGACGTGTTTATGCAGCAAGACGGGTTCATGGATAAAGAACAGATCTTAGTGAAAGACCTCGATCCGAAACACTTGCCACTTAACCAAAATTGGTCGTGGGACCGCATCCTCCGCTCGAACTTTATCAAGCAGGCGGACGTGCTCCAAGGCCTGTACACGTTCAGCGACCGCTTCACGCTCGAGCAAAAACGTGCGAACTTCGACTTCTATGAGCCGCGCACGGTGCATGAGTCGAGCTTGTCGCCTTGTGTCTACTCGATCGTGGCAGCTGAAGTCGGTTATGAAGACAAAGCGGTCGAGCTGTACCAACGCTCAGCCCGACTCGACCTTGATAACTACAACAACGATACAGAAGACGGTCTTCACATCACATCGATGGTCGGTTCGTGGATGGCGATCGTCCACGGCTTCGCAGGAATGCGCGCCCTCGAGACCGAACTCACGTTCAGCCCGATGATCCCGAAAGATTGGGACGGTTACTCGTTCAACGTGCTCTGGCGCGGCCATCACTTGACGGTCACATCGACGCGTGAACAAGTGACGATCAAACAGACAAATGGAACGGACGTTACGATTCGTGTGTACGGAAACGCGGTAACGGTTCCAGCGAATGATTCAGTGACGATCGAGACAGTGAAAGCGTGACCAAACGTATCAGGTCAACAAGTCGGCTTCGGCCGGCTTGTTTTTTTGTGATACAGGCGGGCACATCGCAGTATTTTTGTTGTAGGCATGGCTTTGAATGTATGTTATCTTGATGCTTAGCTAATTTTGAAAGGGGAGACAGAACTTGACGGAATCCGTTAAAGAACACGCGCGCATCGGGATCGTTTCGATCATCGGGGGAGTGTTCGTTGCATTATCCATGACATTATTCTTAATCCCAGCGGGGGTTTACTCGACTGGGTTTACGGGCTTGGCCCAAATTTTCACGACCTTATTTGCCGGTACGCCGTTTGAGCTCGGTGAAGGCATTTGGTTCTTCATCTTGAACGTACCGCTCTTGATCGTCAGTTATTTTATGCTCGGAAAGAACATGATGATCCATACGTTGATCAGCGTCGCCTCGGTCACCTTGTTCATTCGCGTGCTTCCGCAAACACCTCTCCTCTCGGACGATCCGCTGTTGAACGCCGTATTCGGCGGGGTATTGCTCGCCATCGGGTCAGGCATCACGATTCGGTTCGGTGCCTCGACCGGAGGGTTTGATATCGTCGCCCTCATCCTAGCGAAGTTCACGAACAACTCGGTCGGCGTCTACTTGTTCCTCATGAACATGATGATCGCGCTTGGGGCCGGTGCTTTGTTCGGATGGCCGACGGCGCTGTATACGATCGTCTTCTTGTACGTGACGTCGAAAGTCATCGATGAGATTTACACGAATACGCAGCGGCAGACGCTCTTCATCGTCACGAATCATCCGGACGAAGTGACGCAAGAGTTGCACCAACACGTGTTCCGCGGCATCACACTCATGCCGTCGATCGGTACGTATTCGAAAGTCGAGAAAGCGACGCTTATGATGGTCGCCCAACGCCACGAAGTCCGTGAGATCACACGAATCTGCAAAGATGCCGATTCACACGTCTTTATTAACGTCGTTCCGACTGAAGACGTTGAAGGGGCGTTCCGACGCTAAACAATTTAGAAACGTCAAAAAACCCGCTGAACGGTTTTCAGCGGGTTTTTGTTATGATTTGATGCCAAATTTCTCTTCGAGGTAGATGGCGATGCCGTCATCCATGTTCGAAGCGGTCACTTCGTTGGCGACGACTTTGAGCTGGCTGATGGCGTTGCCCATCGCGACGCCCGTGCCGACGTAGTCGAGCATTTCGAGGTCGTTCTCTTCATCGCCGAAAGCGATGATGTTCTCACGGCTAATGTTCAAGTGCTTCGATACTTCGCGAAGGCCGAGCGCCTTCGATGTATTTTGGCTCATGACTTCGATCATATGCTCGGGCATGCGCCATTGACGGTTCAAGACGGCTTCAGCGTGCACTTTGTTCAAGCTGGCCCGGACGTTGTCGACGTGTTCTTTCGTCGCGTGGATCAAAAGCGACGTCGGCTCGTCTTGCAAGTGCTTGAGCAAGTCACCCGACGTGACGCTGAGTGCCCGTTCGGCGTAAGGACCGTAAAATTCTTGCGGATCTTTATGGAAATAGACGTGGTCGGTCACTTCGACGACGATGTTGTGTGCTTTCGTCTCCGATACTTCTTCGATGATGTCGTGTGCTGTTTTAAGTGGGATCGGACGGTGTGTGACCGCGTAGGACGTATCTTTCGGGTGATGGACGAGCGCTCCGTTGAAATTGATCAAAGGCGTCGTCAAGCCGAGTTGTTCATAATACATGATCGAGTGGCGATGGGGCCGTCCTGTTGCGATCATGACTTCATGGCCGGCATCACGAGCCGCTTGAAGAGCGCGGATGTTCCGTTCGCTGATCGTCTTGTCATCTCGTAACAACGTACCGTCTAAATCGACTGCGATTAAATAACGTGACATAAGTCATCCTCTTTTCTACATTGTGTACTATTTCTCTGACCGTACCATATTTCACGTTTCGACGGAAAGAATATACAATCGAGGTCGCATATTGTGCAGCAACAATGATATACTATTGTCGTATGGAATTTTATGAATCATCTGTGAGATGGAGGGGACTTTCGATGCGTTACTTAGTCACATTGTTCTGGGCGATCTTGCTTTCGAATACAGCAGTCTTTATCATTTCAGCTGTCGATGGCGTGACGTTCAATGCGGTGCTCGCAACAGCCTTTGGCGTGGTCATCACAATCTTTATCGCGCTCTTGGATACACTTAACCAAGACATGGGAATCAACGACGTCGCCCAAGAAAAGTAAGACGTCCACAACCAAACTGGCTCATATCCGAGTCAGTTCTTTTTATACACATTTAGGAGGGATCGACCATGAAAAACAGTGCCAAACGCGCCAACTTCATTACGTTCGCCATCATCGGTGCCATCATCGTGATCGGGATCGCGCTCTTATTCTTCTTGAATAATGCGAATGAAGAGACCGGCGTCAACGCCGTGTCAGCGAACGAGCTCGAACAGAAAATTGACGAAGAAGAAGAGGTCGTCGTCTATTTCTGGCAGACGGGTTGCGAATATTGTGAGCAAGTCAAACCGTATGTCGAACCACTCATCGAGGAGTATGACGCGGTCTCGATCAACTTGGCCGATCATGACGTCTGGACGACTTATGGCATTAACGGAACACCAACGATGATTCGTTTTAAAGACGGTCAAGAAACGGGTCGTGTCGAAGGGGCCGTCTCGGAACAACAATACGAAACGTTCTTTAAAAACGAGGAGGCCGCACAGTGATCAAAAGCCGCTTGTATCAGACGTTGTTTGAATTGAATGCGACACCGTTCATCGCCAAGCGGCTCCGTCAGTTCGCCGAGTCGAAAGCGAGCCGCGCGTTCATCCCGTCGTTCGCGAAAACGTATCAAATCGATATCGCTGAAGCGGCAGAGCCGATCGACGCCTATCCGAGTCTGCACGCCTTTTTCACGCGCCACTTGAAAGACGGGGCGCGCCCGATCGATGCAAACACGGACACGGTCGTATCACCGTGCGACGGACAACTGTCGATCGTGTCCGCCATAACAGACGAGAGTCGGTTTGAAGTGAAGGGGCAGTCGTATACGCTCGCCGAGATGCTCGGTTCACAGTCAGAGGCGAGACGGTATGCCGGCGGGACGGTTTGCGTGCTCTACTTGAGCCCGCGTGACTACCACCGTGTCCATGTCCCGCTCGCAGGCCGAGTGCTCAGCCATTACGAGCTCGGCGACCGTTCGGCGCCGGTGAATGAACTCGGTTTGACGGAGACGGTCCGCCCGTTGTCACGTAACTATCGCCGTGTCACACGCTTTGAGAGCGTGGCCGGACGTTACGAGCACATCATGGTCGGCGCTTTGAACGTCAATACAATCGAATGGACCCATGACGGCGAACGTGTCGATAAAGGGGCCGAGGTCGGTTACTTCTCGTTCGGCTCGACCGTCATCCTCTGTTTTGAGAAAGATCGTGTCGTCATCGACCCGGCGAAAATTGGTCCGGTCCGGCTCGGTGAAGTCATCGGTTCGATTCAATCGAACGCTTGACTGGTAAGTGAATAGACAACAATTTTCTGGCCGGTCAAACGAGACACTAGTCGTTTGGCCGGTTTTCGTATAACATAGAAGGGATATCAATACTTGTATAAGCTGTTGAATCGCTTTAGCTAATTGGAGGAATACAAACGTGTTTAATCGACTTTATCCGAAACAGTTCGTCGCGTCAGTATTTGACATCGACCTTGAAGACTTGAAAGACCGTGGTGTCCGCGTCATTTTGACGGACCTTGATAATACACTCGTGGCCTGGGACGTCCCGCACGCACCTGAGCTTCTTTTGCTATGGCTCGAGAAAGTGAAATCACATGGACTCGATGTCATCGTCGTCTCGAATAATAACGAGAACCGCGTGCGCACGTTTACGGAACCGCTCGGTCTTCATTATGTGGCGCGTGCGAAAAAACCGTTGCCGTCTGGGTTCAAGCAAGCACTTGCCAAGTACGGCTATTCAACCAAAGAAGCGATTTTCTTAGGCGATCAAATCTTCACCGACGTGCTCGGCGCCAATATGGCAGGCATTCACGTCGTTCACGTGCAGCCTGTCGTCAAGACGGACGGTCTCGTCACGAAGTTCAATCGCATGCTGGAGAAAGTCGTATTCGCGCATATGAAGCGTCGCGGGAAGTACGTGTTGATCACGAAAAAAGTGGAGGAAATCGCAGTCGATGCGAAGCGGGCCAAAGTGGCCGTCGCTGAAAAGATCGGCGAGGCGATGCACTCACGTTCAGAAGATTCACATAAAAAAGATAAATAAGGGCCTCGAACGCATAGGAAGAAGGAGGCTGTCTTGTACGGCGCGTAAGACGTCGGAATTAACGCTTCAGGAGTAGCGGCGAGGCGCTACGAAGAATGAAGAAGAGGAAACTTAAAGGACAGCACATACGAATATGGAAGAAACGAAACGTTATTGCGCCGGTTGCGGCGTTCTCATTCAAACAGAAGACCCGACAGCAGTCGGTTATGCACCAAAATCGGCACTGGATCGCGAGATCGTCATTTGCCAACGCTGCTTCAAATTGAAGCATTACAACCAGATCCAAGACGTCGAATTGACGGACGATGACTTCTTGCGCATCTTGAACGGGATCAGCGCCAAAGAAGCGCTCGTCATCAAAATCGTCGATATTTTTGATTTCAACGGAAGCTGGCTCCCGGGACTTCAACGTTCGGTCGGATCGAACGATGTCTTGTTAGTCGGGAACAAAGTCGATCTACTGCCGAAGTCGGTCAACCCGAACCGTATGGCGAACTGGATGAAGACCGAGGCGAAAGAACTTGGCTTGACGCCGGTCGATGTCCATTTGATCAGCGCTAAAAAAGGTCACGGCATCGACGAACTAGCAGAGAAGATCGAGTACTATCGCAAAGGGAAAGACGTCTACGTCGTCGGTTGTACGAATGTCGGGAAATCGACACTCATCAACCAAATCATCAAGCGCTTCGGTGCTGAAGATGAAGCGATTATCACCGTCAGTCATTTCCCGGGAACGACGCTCGACTTGATCGACGTCCCGCTCGACGATGATGCGAACCTGTACGATACGCCAGGGATCATCAACCGCCATCAAATGGCGCATTACGTCGACGCGCGCGATTTGAAGACGATCACACCTAAAAAAGAGATCAAGCCGCACGTGTTCCAATTGAACCCGCAGCAAACACTCTTCTTTGGTGGTCTGGCTCGTCTCGATTATCTGGAAGGCAATAAACGTTCATTCGTCGTCTACATGTCGAACGAGTTGAAGACACACCGGACGAAGCTCGACAAAGCAGATGAGCTTTATGAAAACCATATCGGCAAAATGCTTAACCCGCCGAACGAGAAGACGTTGCAATTGTTGCCGCCGCTCGTGCGTCATGAATTTAGTCTCCGTGACGGCGTCAAGACGGATATCGTCTTTAGCGGACTCGGTTGGGTCGCCATCCACGGAAAAGGTGGACGGATTGCCGCTTGGGCACCAAAAGGAGTCGTCGTCACATTACGCGAGGCGCTCGTATGAGACTGGCCGTCATCGGTCACCCAATCGCTCATTCGCTCTCTCCCTCCCTGCACGAGCAGTGGCTGAGAGCGTCTGGGCTTTTCGGGCGGTATGACGCGCTCGACGTCACAGCGGACGAGCTCGCCCCGTTGTTTCAGGCGATGCGGGACGGGGACTATGACGGGTTCAACGTCACGATCCCGTACAAGGAAGCGGTCATCCCGTTGTTAGACGACTTGGAGGATTCAGCCAAGTCGGCCGGTGCCGTCAACACCGTCTATAAGCGGGACGGCCGTTTGATCGGCGCGAACACGGACGGCGTCGGTCTTGTGACCGCACTCGACCCGTACACCGACTGGTCTGGTCGTGTGCTCGTCATCGGGGCGGGTGGAGCGGCCCGCGGGATCATCAGCGCGTTGCCGACCCGAAACGTCACGGTCACGAACCGGACGATCGACCGGGCCGAGCGTCTCGCGAAGACGTTCGGCATCGAGTCACAACCGCTCGGTGATGTCGACGTCGCCCGCTACGACGTCATCATCCAAACGACATCGGTCGGCATGGATGGAGTACAATCCCCGCTTCCGTTAAATGGATTACGACAAAACACCGTCATTTGTGATATCATATATCGTCCACTCGTCACACCGTTTTTAAGCGATGCCACAATCCGAGGCGGTAAAACCGTGAACGGGACTGCCATGTTCGTCGGGCAGGGAGCGTTGGCGTTCGAACGCTGGACAGGTGTGAAACCGGATCAAATTGTCGGAATGAAGTTAATTGAAAGCTTATTGGAGGAATAAAAATAATGTTATCAGGTAAACAAAAGCGATTTTTACGCGCCGAGGCACACAACCTCTCGGCCATCTACCAAGTCGGAAAAAACGGCGTCAGTGAAGCGATGTGCAAAGACATCGGCGATGCGCTCGAAAAGCGTGAACTGTTAAAAGTCCAAGTTCTTCAAAACTGTCTCGACACGCCGAAAGACGTGGCTGGAGAGTTGGCTGAAGGAACGAAGGCAGAAGTCGTTCAAGTCATTGGAAAAGTCATCGTCTTGTACAAACAGGCGAAAGAGAAAGAGAATCGCCAAATCAAGCTTCCATGAGTCGCATCGGGCTGATGGGGGGCACGTTCGACCCACCGCATCTCGGTCATCTGTTGATCGCCGAGCAGGCGAGAGAACAACTCGAGCTCGACGAGGTCTGGTTCTTACCGGCAGCGATCCCGCCCCATAAGGCCGGGTTCAGCCGGGCGGACGACCGGATCGAGATGACGCGGCGGGCCATCTCCGGTCACCCGGATTTTAAGCTCAACTTGATCGAGTTCGAACGAGCTGAACCGTCATACACGGTCGAGACGATGAAACGGTTGCGGGAACAGTATCCGGCTGACACGTTCTTCTTCTTGATCGGGGCCGATTCACTCGACGCGCTCGAGAAGTGGCACGACTATGAGACGCTGACTACGCTCGTCACGTTCGGTGCGGTCGCCCGGCCCGGGAGCCGCTACCGAATCCCGAGCCGAGCTGACGTCCGTACGATCGACATGCCGCAGCTTGAGATCTCGTCGACCGACATTCGGGAACGTGCGAAACGGAACAAGTCGATCACGTATCTCGTCCCATGTGAAGTCGAAACTTATATCAAGGAGCACGATTTGTATGACGTATGAACAGGCACAGGCATTGATTGAACGAACGTTGCCTGAGAAACGGTACATCCATACGCTCGGTGTCGTCGAGACGGCAGAACGTCTCGCCCGAACGTACGGAGAAGACGTAGACCAGGCCCGGCTCGCGGCAATGTTGCACGATTATGCGAAGTACCATGACCGTGACGAGATGCGTCAAATCGTCTTAGACGAGCATCTCGACCCGTTGTTGCTCGAGTTTGATGACGAACTGCTTCATGCGCCGGTCGGAGCGGTCTTGTTAGACCGCGCCTACGACCTCGACGCTGAAGTCATATCGGCCATCAAAAACCACACTACCGGCGAACCCGGCATGTCGCGCCTCGATCAAATTTTATTTGTCGCGGATGCGATTGAACCGAATCGTCGGTATCCCGGTGTCGACGTGTTGCGCGATTTGGCAGACGTTTCACTTGAAGCGGCCGTCGTCGCGACACTGCGCCATACGATTAACTATTTATTGAAGAAGTCGGTGCGGATTTTCCCGCAGACGATTACGACATATAACTATTATTTGAACACACCTTAGGAGGGTCTATATGACTGTAAAAGAAGAACTTGAATTGATTGTAAAAGCTGTTGACGATAAACGTGGGGAAGACATCGTCGTCCTCGACATGGAAGGTATCTCACCGATCGCCGATTATTTCGTCATCTGCCACGGTAACTCTGAGAAGCAAGTCGAAGCGATCGCACGTGAAATCAAAGACGTGGCGGGCGAGAACGATTTGCCGCTTAAAAAATTCGAAGGTATGGACTCGGCACGTTGGGTGCTCGCTGACCTCGAAAACGTCGTCGTCCACATCTTCCACCGTGACGACCGTGACTACTACAACCTTGAAAAATTATGGGCTGACGCGCCGCACGTCGACGTGGAAGTCGGCTAATGACGTACGAAGGGTTCGCCTACGTATACGATGAGTTGATGAAAGATGCCCCGTACGCGGATTGGGTCGCGTTCGTGCGGCGCCACGTCGCGGACGGTGCATCGCTTGCCGACGTCGGATGCGGGACGGGCTCAGCGACGATTCGGCTGGCCGAGCATTACGACACGATCGGTCTCGACTTATCTGAGTCAATGCTCGAAGTCGCCCAAGAGAAAGCGCTTGAAGCGGGCGTCACGCTGCCGCTCTGGCAACAAGACATGCGTGAGCTCGAACTGCCGGCTCCGGTCGATGCCGTGACGATCCTTTGTGACTCGCTTTGCTACCTTGCAGACGAGGCCGACGTCGTCGACACGTTCGAGGCGGTATATGAGCAACTGAAGCCGGGCGGGACGTTCATCTTTGACGTCCATTCACCGAACAAGATGGAGACGCTCTTCAACCAGAAGACGTACGCGTCGAACGGGGAAGACTGTTCTTACATCTGGTTCGCTGACCCGGGCGAGAAGCCGCTCTCGGTCATCCACGATTTGACGTTTTTCGTCGCGCTCGAGGATGGCACGTACGAACGCGTCGAAGAGACGCACGAGCAGCGGACGTATGAGCCAGGGCAGTATATGCAATGGCTCATCGGTGCCGGCTTCCACGTGAAATCGGTCACGGCCGACTTCACGGATCAAGCTCCGGGCCGAAACGCCGAACGAATTTTCTTCGTCGCCCAGAAATAAACGAGACCCCATCGCGAGAAGCGATGGGGTCTTTGTCATATGGAAAAATGTATGTACTTGTTCGATGAGACGCGGAAATGGGAATAAGTCCGTAGAGACATTTTACAGAAAGAAGGCACGTATCATGAAGCTGACACGAGGACGACTGTTAGAATTCGGATTCGTCTTGTTCATGGGGATTATTCTCATCACGTCCATCATTCAAGGAGCGTGGTTTAACGCGAGTGTCGCCGGGGCGGGGATCGTCTCGGGACTGATTCCGTTCATGTTGGAGAAAATATTTAAAACCGAGTTCGATGCCAAGATGAAAATCGCCTATATTATTTTCCTGTTCGCCTCGCAATATTTGGGTTCGATCGTCGGATTATACAGCAATGGATGGTGGGACACGTTTTTGCACGTGTTGAGCGGGATATTTTTGGCGTTTCTTGGTTTTGACTTCTTTAGTCGTCTCGATGAAGACACACGGCTCGAGATGCCGAAGCGCTTTCTCTTCGTTTACATCGTCGTCTTCTCGATGGCGGGCGCGGCGTTATGGGAGATGTATGAGTTCACGTCAGACATTGTGTTGCAGACGACGATGCAAGGGAACGGGAACGATGACACGATGGTTGATATAATTGCCGGATCGCTCGGAGGGATCATCGCTGCCTTATTGGTGACAGAAATCCATCGGAAAGAGCAGATTAAAAAGAAGAATGGAACCACCTAAAAATAATAGCGCTTACAAAACGTTCGAGACGTCTCGAGCGTTTTATTTGTAATAATTATTATCTTTTAATATTATTAATTTAGTAATAATGATTATTAAGAGGAGGCAATAATATGGATCAACATCGTCATCTAACTACTAACCAAGGCGTCCCAATCGGGGACAACTCCAACTCCATCACAGCCGGCCGCCGCGGCCCAACGCTTCTCGAAGATTATCAGCTAATTGAGAAACTCGCCCACTTTGACCGTGAGCGCGTGCCGGAGCGGGTCGTTCATGCCCGTGGTGCCGGAGCACACGGTGTCTTCAAAGTTAAAAATAGCATGAAACGATATACGAAAGCCAAGTTCTTGCAAGAAGTTGGCCAAGAAACACCAATTTTTGCCCGCTTCTCGACGGTCATCCACGGTCTCGGTTCACCGGAGACGCTTCGTGACCCGCGTGGATTCTCAGTCAAGTTCTACACCGAAGAAGGGAACTATGACTTCGTCGGAAACAACTTGCCGGTCTTCTTCATCCGTGATGCAATCAAATTCCCAGACGTGATCCACTCGCTCAAACCGGACCCACGGACGAACCTTCAAGACCCGGACCGTTTCTTCGACTTCATGTCGCTCACACCGGAATCGACGAGCATGCTCGTTCACTTGTTCAGTGATGAAGGCATCCCGGCGTCGTACCGTCATATGCGCGGTTCATCGGTCCATTCGTTCAAATGGGTAAACGAATTTGGGAACACGGTGTACATAAAGCTCCGTTGGGTTCCGAAGCAAGGTATTAAAAACTTGTCGATGGACGAAGCAGCCAAAGTGCAAGCGGAAGACTTCAACCATGCGACGCGCGACTTGTTCAACGCGATCGAAGAAGGCGACTTCCCGGAATGGGACCTTTACGTCCAAATCCTCGACCCGGCCGACATGGGCAACTTCGACTTCGACCCGCTCGATGCGACGAAAGACTGGTTCGAAGACGTCATCCCGTATCAACTCGTCGGCACGATGACGCTCAACAAGAACGTCGACAACTTCTTCGCCGAGACGGAATCGGTCGGGTTCAACCCGGGCGTGCTCGTCCCTGGGATTCAACCGTCTGAAGACAAGATGCTGCAAGGCCGTCTGTTCTCATACTCAGACACGCAACGTTACCGCATCGGGGCGAACTATCTCCAACTCCCGATCAACTGCCCGTTCGCGCAAGTAGCGAACAACCAACGTGACGGCGCGATGCCGTTCAAACAACAGACGAGCCCGGTCAACTACGAGCCGAACCGTTATGAGGACACACCGAAACCGGATGCGGCTTATATCGAAACCGAGCAACCGATCACAGGAGTAACGGGTCGTCAGAAAATCGAGAAGACGAACGACTTCGGGCAAGCGGGCGAAGTGTACCGCCGCTACTCGCAAGACGAGAAAGATGGTCTCGTGCGTAACTTGGTCGCCCACATTAAAGAAGTCCGTCATGAGAAGACGGTCCTTCTCTTGATCTGTAACTTCTACCGTGCCGACCGCGACCTCGGGGAACGCCTGTCGAAAGAATTGAACGTCGATATCACGCCGTTCTTGAGTCAAGTGACGGAATAAATCATCAGCAACAGAGATACCTAACCGTATCTCTGTTTTTTTGTTTACCGTGGATACTCTACGAAGTGCAAACGTGAGTGAAAGCCTCCAAAATTGTCGAGAGTCTTCCCGTATGCCAAGATAAGAAAAAAGGGGGAAGCTGCATGAATCAAATCATCGAGACATTACTGAACCACCGCTCCGTCCGCTCGTTCACGGACGAGACGCTGACCGACGAGCAGATCCGTCTCATCGTCGAGAGTGCCCAGCGCGCCTCGACGTCGAGCTTCATCCAGGCGTATTCGATTATCGGCGTGACCGACCCGGAGAAGAAGGCACGCCTCGCCGAGATTGCCGGCAATCAGCAGTACGTCGTCGACAACGGTCATTTCTTCGTCTTTTGTGCTGACCTTTACCGGCACGAACTGATCGGGCAACTGCAAGAAGCCGCCGTCAATCCGACGCTCGAGACCGATGAGAAGTTGCTCGTCGCCGTCATCGACGCCGCGCTCGCGTCACAGAATGCTGTCGTCGCCGCCGAATCGATGGGGTTGGGCATTTGTTACATAGGCGGGATCCGCAACGATATGTCGGCGGTCAAAGAGTTGCTCGGTTTGCCGGAGCGGGTGTTGCCGCTGTTCGGGCTCGCGGTCGGTGTCCCGGCGCACGTCGAGGATCAAAAACCGCGGCTCCCGCTCGAGCATATCTATCATGAGAACACGTACGACGCTGATCCGATTCAACTGAAGCAAGAGCTCACAGCTTACGACCAGACGATTCACGACTACTATGCGGCACGTGGATCGAACCAACGCAGCGATACATGGACGGGCCAGATGGGACGGATGTTGTCGAAGCCGACCCGGCTCGATGTGAAAGACTTCTTGAAGACGCAAGGCTATTTGAAGCAATGAAAAAACCGCCGGCTTGAACTACCCCATTAAAAGTTGGATTTTCATGTCCAACTTTTTTGGTTCAGTTCAACTGGCGGTTTTTAGTTGGTTTTGGTATCGAGCCACGCTTTATCGATCGCACCGAACTGCTTGGCGACGATGACACCATTTTCATCGAGCACATACGTCGTCGGCATCGCTTGGATCCGGTAGGCGTTCCCGACGGCACCGTCCTCATCGTAGACGACTTGGAACGCGTCTTCATAAGGCGCGACGAACGACCGCGCCTCGTCGACGTCACGTTCACTCGTCGTCGTGTTGACGGCAACGATCGTCACATCATCTTGCTCGCGGGCAAACTTGGCCATATCGGGCATCTCGGCCCGGCACGGCGGGCACCAAGACGCCCAAAAGTTGACGACGACACGCTCTCCGCGTAAGTCTTCTAAGTTAAGCGTCGTACCGTCCGTTCGTTTCAATTCAAAGTTAGGCGGAACTTGACCGATGTTCAGTCCTGCCGCTTGAGACGAGTCGGCAACGAGCGTGGGTGTCTCGTCCGGTAAGCTCGCGTTGATGATTGCGAGCGCGACGAGGGCACCGAGACCGGATTGGACGATGCGGCGTGACGGTTTGGCGACGTACCCGGCGAGTCCGACTAAAGCTGCGAACGGGATGAGCCACAGCAAATTCACCGTTGTCGTCGCATACGTGCTCACGAGCCAGATAGCAAACGCACCGACCGTCGTCCATAGCAAGGCACCGACCGATGGCGAGCGCATCCAGCGCCACGTCACAACGATTAAGCCTGCGATGAGCAGGGCAGTGTACAGATGGAGCGGTTGAGCGGTCGCGATAAACGGGAGCGTTCCGTACTTCGGCACGACGATCGTCACACCGAACCATAAAAGTAGGGCTGAAAATAGCCAATAGCCCCGAAGCCCGGGAGCAAGCCGGAAGACAAAAAATCCGATCGTTGCAATGGCGACGAGGATCGACCAGATACCGCCCGTCGCGTACAGCGATAGCGCCAAACTACCGGTCGAGGCGAGGCCGATGATGATGGCGCTCAGTTTCCAGGCGAGAAACCCGGCGAACCACGTCCCGAGGACGGCGTCGCGGTCTTTTTCCGTTAATCCGATTTTTTTGAAGCCGATGTAGAGACCGAGCAGACTGACCATGAAGACGAGCAGGTCGAGTCGCACGTTCAGTGGACCGATTGCAATCACGATATCCCTCCTAGAGAAAAAGCGCCCAAACGAGTGGGCGCTTTCTTTGTTTTTAGTATAGCATTAGCCGATTTGTTCTGCGTTGAGGACGGTCTTCATCGCAGCATAGCCACCGAGGATGTTTTGAATATCCTTGTAGCCGAGCGATTGAAGGACGCTCGCGGCCATACGTGAACGGACGCCTGACGCACAGTGGACGGCGATCGTCTTGTCTGTCGGTAGACCGTCGTGGTCACGCATGAGTTTACCGAGCAAGATGCGCTCTGCTTTCTCATAGTGACTCGCGTTCCATTCTGTCGCGTTGCGGACGTCAAGGACGAACACGTCGTTCTTCTCAGCTGATTCGATTGCTTGTTCAGCCGTCACGTCCGTGTACGTTTCTGTCAATAGTTCTTGACCGAGCTCTTCGACAGGGACGATGAAGCGGAGACGGTCTAGACCGATTGATTGAAGGTCTGTCTGCACTTCTTCGACGTCTTCCGCGCTCGCGATGAGCGTGATGTCTTTGTCGAAGTTAACGAGCCAGCCGGCCCATGAGACGAATTTTGTGTTGTAAGGGATGTTGATCGTCCCAGGGACGTGACCTTGCGCGAAGTCTTCTCCTCTACGTGTGTCGACGACTTGCGTCGCTTCGACGAGTGTGTCGAGACGGTCCGTGCCGACGACTTCTGGACGAGCGATCTCGTTCGTCACTTGGATGCCTTCTTTGTTCACTTTTTTCATCATCGCGAAGTAGTTCGGCGGTTCTGGTTGGTCTGTCGTCAACTCTTTGATGAATGCGTCTTTGTCCGTCATTTGGAGCGCCCAGTTCGTCGCTTTCTCATAACCGACCGTTGACGTTGGGATCGCGCCAAGCGCTTTCCCACAAGCGCTGCCGGCACCATGGCCAGGCCAGACTTGAACGAAGTCAGGGAGAGCCTTGAACTTGTTAAGCGAGTGGAACATTTGCTCGGCACCGATGGCCGTCGTTCCTTTCACGCCGGCCGCTTCTTCGAGCAGGTCAGGGCGTCCGATATCGCCGACGAAGACGAAGTCGCCTGTGAAAATACCCATCGGTTGCGTTTGGTTGCGGTCATAGAGCAAGAACGAGATGTGTTCCGGTGTGTGGCCTGGTGTGTGCATGACTTCGAGCGTGACGTTACCGACTTTGAACGTGTCGCCGTCTTTGACGAGTTTCGAGTCGATGTCTTTCGCGAACGCATATTTCCATGACGCGTCACCTTCATCTGACAAGTAGGCTGTCGAGCCAGTGCGTTTCGCAAGTTCGAGCGAACCTGAGACGAAGTCGGCGTGGATGTGTGTCTCAGCCGTCGCGACGATCGTCATGCCTTCTTTTTCAGCTTCTTGCAAGTACGGTGTGATGTTGCGAGCCGGGTCGATGACGACCGCTTCGCCGGTCATTTGGCAACCGACCATGTAAGATGCCTGTGCTAATTTTTGATCATAGAAATAACGTAATAACATATGATATACCCCCTAGAATAGTTGACTGTAAACGTTAGTTGTTGTGCTGCTTTATATTTAGAAGTGATTAAACCGTTTCGCCTGTCCAGCTCATCATGCCGCCGTCGACGTTGATGACGTCAAAGCCGAGTGAGTCGAGGTAAGCTGACGCGTTCATGCTGCGTCCGCCTGCCGCACAGATGACATGAATCGGTTTCGTGCGGTCGAGCTCATCGACTTTCGCACTGAAGTCAGACAACGGTACGTTTTTCGCTTGTTTGATGTGTCCGCCTGCAAATTCATCCGTTTCACGAACGTCGATCAAGTTGAGCGTTTCATCCGTGCTTAGCAATGTTTCTAATTCAGTCGTCGTAATCGTCTTCATGTGGTATTAATCCCCTTTTCTAATCAAGTTATGTTTAAAGTGAGTAACTTTCGTTGTTTTTAATATACCCCCTAAGGTATACTCAATGCAAGGAAAAGAATTGGAGGTCAAAAATTGCGTAAATTAACGATCATCTTATCGATTTTAGTGATTGTGACTGTCGGAATCGTAGTTTTCACTTCGAAAGAGGATGGAATCACCCAAATCGACGTCGAAACACTACAAAACAGATTGGAAAACGAAGAAATAACCTTGTTGGACGTCCGTGAACTAGAAGAATACGAGGGGGGGCATATCGAAGGAGCGGTGAACGCACCACTTTCTTCATTAAATGAAACCGAATTACCTTATGCGAAAGATGAACCGATCTATATCATTTGCCGCAGTGGCAATCGAAGCGCCCAGGCGGCCGAGTTGTTGCAGGATCGAGGTTATACGGAAATTTATGACGTCTCAGGCGGTATGATCGCTTGGGAACAGAAATAAAACTCACTTATCTAATAGGGTAGGAAACTGGAGGAGCTAGTATGGAGTTAGAGTTTATCATCACAATCTTTTTGATCGGCTTTATCGGATCATTCATCTCAGGGATGGTCGGGATCGGCGGGTCAATCATCAAATATCCGATGTTGTTGTACATTCCGCCGCTTCTTGGCTTCGCGGCGTTCAGCGCCCACGAAGTATCTGGGATCAGCGCGATTCAAGTGTTCTTCGCGACGATCGGTGGGATTTATGCGTATCGTAAAGGCGGCTATTTGAATAAACAACTCATCCTGTATATGGGTGTCGCCGTCTTGATTGGAAGTTTCATCGGGGGCTACGGCTCGACGCTGTTGTCGGAGAACTTGATCAACGTCGTCTATGCGGTCCTCGCGACGATTGCGACGATCATGATGTTCTTGCCGAAAGCGAACGTCGAAGACTTGCCGCTCGACCAAGTCACGTTCAATAAACTGATCGCGGCCAGTTCGGCGTTTATCGTCGGGATCGCAGCCGGGATCGTCGGAGCGGCCGGAGCGTTCATCTTGATGCCAATCATGCTCGTCGTGCTCCGTATCCCGACGAAGATGGCGATCGCGAGTTCGCTTGCGATCACGTTCATCTCATCGATCGGGTCGACAGCAGGTAAGATCATCACCGACCAAATCGTCTGGGAACCGGCTTTCGTCATGATTATCGCGAGTTTGATTGCGGCACCGATCGGGGCGAACATCGGGAAAAATATGAAGACAAAGTCGCTCCAGATGATTTTGGCGTTGCTCATTTTAGCGAGTACGGTCAAGATCTGGATGGACATCATCGGCTAAATGAATCGTGTTTCAAAGGCTATCGAGTTCACTCGATAGCCTTTTTTAGATGAAGATTGCAATGAAATTGTTAAGTTTATGTAGCATTGTAAACGTCAAAAAGTTGAATTAAGTTCAAAAGAACGTTAAAATACTCTTTATACGTCTGTACGTTTGTTAGTCGACGCACTAACTTACCATATGAAAATGACCTAAGGAGTGTTTGAATGAATCACACGAATCAATCGAACGGGAAATTAGAGCGGTTCCGTCACGCGGCAACCGACTCGTTCCGGACGCATCGCCTGTTTTGGATATTTACGATCCTGTTATGGACGAAGTCACTGATTGCGTATCAGTTCTTCTTTAACATGCCACCTGAGAACGCGGTCCAAGCGTTCATTCTGTTCATCAACCCGTTAAGTTTCACGTTGTTCTTGTTTGCCTTTAGTTTCTTCTTCGGAGGCAATAAACGGAAGTGGGCGCTATACGGTCTTTACACGGTGTCCTCGCTCATCTTGTTTGCGGATACAACCTACTACCGTGAGTTCACGGACTTCTTGACTGTGCCGTTATTGTTCCAATCGTCGAACCTAGAGACGTTATCGTCGTCATTCCTGTCGTTGCTTGAATGGAAAGACTTGCTTCTGTTAGGAGATCTCGTCGTGCTTCCGTTCTTGCTCTGGAAACTAAAAGAGACAGGCAAAGCGTCACAACGCCGCGTGTTGCTCACGTTCGGTGCAGCTGCCGCCGTGTTCGGCTTTAACCTTGTCCTCGCAGAGACGGAGCGCCCAGAACTGTTGACGCGTTCGTTCGACCGTGAACTGCTTGTTAAAAACTTAGGTACGTTCAACTTCCACGTCTATGACGCGATGCTTCAAACGAAGACATCGGCGCAAAAAGCGCTCGCGGACGGTTCTGAACTCGATGAAGTCGAGAACTACACGCGTCAGAACTATGCGGCGCCGGACCCGGACATGTTCGGGAAGTATAAAGGCAAGAACGTCATCGCCATCTCGCTCGAATCGACACAGAGCTTTACGCACAATATGAAAGCTTCGAACGGCGAGTACATCACGCCAAACTTGAACAAGTTGATCGACGAGTCTCACTTCTGGCCGAACTATTACCATACGACCGGTCAAGGGAAGACGTCGGACTCTGAGTTCGCGCTCGACAACTCGCTGTACGGATTGTCGCGTGGCGGCGTCTACTTCACGAACGCCGACAACGAATATGATGCGCTTCCTGGTGTCATCAAAGAAGACAACTACTATTCGGCGGTGTTCCACGCCAACAACAAATCGTTCTGGAACCGCGACCAGATGTATCAAAACATCGGCGTCGATGAGTTCTTTGATGAGAAGAGCTACGATTTAGGCGACCCGGCCAACATGACGGAATGGGGTCTCCTCGACGATGAATTCTTCTTACAGTCGGTACCGATGCTCGAAGAACTGCCGGAACCTTACTTCGCGAAGTTCATCACGCTGACGAACCATTTCCCGTTCACAATGCCGAGTGCGGACCATGAACTCGTTCCGAAATTCGAGACGAACTCGACGACGCTCAATAACTTCCCGCAAGCGCTCGCGTATCAAGACTACGCCCTCGGGTTGTTCATTGATGAGTTGAAAAAGAACGGGACATGGGACGATACGATCTTCGTCGTTTATGGTGACCATAACGGTATCTCGACGAACCATAACGCTGCCATGGCCGACTTGCTCGGAAAAGATGAGTTGACGCCATATGACGTGGCAAAACTCCAGTCTGTCCCGCTCGCGATTCATTTGCCTGGTCAAGGTCAAGGTGAAGTCCATGAGACGATCGGGAGCCACGTCGACTTGAACCCGACGATTCAACATTTGCTCGGGTTCGATACGTCTGATCAAATCGGATTCGGTAACGACTTGTTCGCGCCAGAACGCAACGATCGCGCCATCTTCCGTGACGGTACGATCGTGACAAGCGACTATTTGTTCACCCAGTCAACGTGTTATGACGCCGAGACAGGAGAAGTCGTCGATGACGCGAAAGTATGTACGCCACTTGAAGACGAGGCGAACAAAGTACTTGAGATGAACGATAAGATCATCTATTCGGACTTGCTTCGCTTTAAAGAAAATAACTAAACACTCGAGAGAAAAGATTTTAAAAATCTTTTCTCTCTTTTTTGTTGTCTGAAAAATAAATCGGCGGCGAAACCGGATTGACTATGGTGGAAATTAGGGTAGGTGAGGTAAGCGATTACATGATTGGTGTGAAGGGGAATACGAAGTCGAAACAGCGAGAGAAAGTGAAGAGAGAGAACGAAGTGTGTCGTTATAGTCTTATAAAAATGAACGAATCCGCTCGCAGATAGCTCGGAAAAAGTTGAGGCTCATCGGTTGCCATCGTGCTCATTCTCGGGTAACATCTGAGTTGTTGTGAAGTTATGAACGAACTGTGAATACGGCTCCTATAATTTAATTAAGTTGATTTCTGTGAGAGTCAGAAATCAATTTAAAAATTTTTATAGAGAGGTGTGTTCATTTGGAAAAATTGAATACGGTAAAACAAGAATGGCTCGGGAATCCCCGTGCTGAAGTAATGGCAGGGATCGTCGTGGCCCTTGCACTCATTCCGGAGGCAATCGCCTTCTCACTGATCGCTGGATTAAATCCGATGGTAGGACTATATGCGTCCTTTATCATCGCGATGGTCATTTCGATTACAGGAGGACGCCCCGCGATGATTTCGGCCGCGACGGGCGCGATGGTACTCCTTGTCGTCGATCTCGTAAAAGATTATGGACTTCAGTACTTGCTCGCTGCAGGGATACTAGCTGGTATTATCCAAATCGTGCTTGGTTTTCTTGGTATAGCTCGTTTAATGAAGTTCATCCCGCGTGCGGTTATGGTCGGCTTCGTTAACGCCCTTGCCATTTTGATCTTCCAAGCCCAGCTTCCGCAATTTGGAGGCGAGACGTGGATCATGTGGGCCATCGTTGCAGCATCGCTTGCAATCATCCTTCTGTTCCCGCGCATTACGTCAGCAATCCCGGCGCCGCTTGTCGCCATCGTGGCGATGACGTTGCTCGTGTTCTTTATGGGACTTGAGACGAAAACGATCGGAGATATGGGGACGATCACGGCAACGCTGCCGATGTTCCTCTTGCCGGACCTCCCGCTCACACTCGAGACACTTATGATCATCTTGCCTTATTCGTTCTCGCTCGCCTTTGTCGGTTTGATTGAGTCGCTATTGACGGCTCAAATCGTCGATGACATGACGGGTACAGATTCGAATAAGAACCGTGAATCAAAAGGTCAAGGGATCGCCAACATCATCGCTGGTTTCTTCGGTGCGATGCCAGGATGTGCGATGATCGGACAATCGGTCATCAACGTCTCGTCTGGAGCACGGGGTCGCTTGTCGACGTTCTCGGCAGGACTTGCGCTCCTCATCATGATCATGACGATGAGTAACATTTTAATGCTGATTCCAGTCGGGGCACTCGTCGGTGTCATGTTCTTCGTTGCCTATGCGACGTTCGACTGGGGCTCACTCAAAACGCTCAAGACAGGTCAAAAGACCGATTCGCTCGTCATGGTCACGACGGTACTCGCGACCGTGCTCACGCACGACTTGTCGATCGGTGTCATCACCGGAATCGTGACGGCCGCCGTCATCTTCGCCGCGAAAATTTCGCGTGTTGAGCTGAAGCGCCACCAAGACGGACACCGTGCACATTATGAAGTGAACGGACAGCTGTTCTTCGCGTCTACGTCTGACTTTGTCAACCAGTTCGATGTCGAAGCAGATGTCGAAGCAGACGTGAAACAAGTCAGTATCGACTTCGCCAACACCCATCTTTGGGACGATTCGGCCATCGGGGCCATCGATAAGGTCGTCTTCAAATATCGGACGGTTGGAATCGAACCAAAACTGTTAAACTTAAACAAAGATTCAGAGAAGCTGTTGAACACGCTGGCGCTCCATCTTCGTCAACAAGATGCGAACGTCGGCCACTAAAAGGGGGAACTTACAATGAGTAAAATCTTTCTAGCGATTGATGGTTCAGATCATTCGATGCGTGCCACCCAAAAAGCGGTCGAACTCGCCAAAGTGACATCATCTTCAATCGATGTCGTCCATGTCGTGTCACCGAAAGAATCAAAAGAAAGCGCCCTTCAATCGACGGGTAAAATCGATCTTGAAGTGAGACGGAAACAACGTCTTCAAGTGTTTTTCGATGCGATCACCGAAGCGGGCGTTTCGTACGAGTATATCGAACTCCGCGGCGAACCTGACGTTGAACTCGTCAACTACGCCAACCATGAACCGTATGAATTCGTGGTCGTCGGCTCGCGCGGCCTCAATACGTTCCAAGAGTTCGTATTGGGCAGTGTCAGCCACAAGCTTGCTAAACGTTCGTTGTCACCTGTGATCATCGTTCGTTAACAGACAGCGCCACGAGACTTTCGTGGCGCTTTTGCTGTATAGAAAAAGGAGGAGCTTATGACATTGAATTATACGGGAGAACGGGTCATCCCAGATCAAATGGACCCGCTGAACGGTATGTTACTTGAACATATTGCCCGTTATCATTTTTCATTGTTGTACATGGACGGGCGCGTGCTCGACTTTGCGAGCGGTGTCGGATATGGCAGTCAGTTGATTGCGAAAAATTTGAAGGGGCAAGTCGATGAGGTCGTCGCCCTCGATTTATCAGAAGAGACGACACGTTATGCACGAGGCCGATATTATCATCCGAACGTGACCTATGTCGTCGGGGATGTGCTCGATCGAACCTTACCCGAACAACTCGGCACGTTCGACTGTATCGTCAGTTTTGAGACAATCGAGCATGTGGACGATTTTGCAGGGTTCATGGCGAACGTTTGGGAGTTGCTTAAACCGGGTGGTACGCTCGTCTTGTCGACGCCGTTCGGTCAAGGAGTCGGTAAACCGACGAACGAGCCGTTTCACGTCCATCAATTTACAGAACAAGAGTTTACAGCGTTGTTCGATCGGTTCGCCTCGACCGAGTTCTATTACCAACGAGGTGTGCTCGTCGAACCGAAACGACTTGAGCGTCATTATCCGATCGGGATCGCTGTCGCTACAAAATAATAATTGAAAAGGCGATGGAAATAAAATCGTCTTACATAACAGAGGAAAAGGAGCAAGATGATGCGAAGACTTCGAAAACCATCCTACTACGGATGGTATATGGTCATGATCGCGGGCCTCGGTGTATTTTTCTCGGGTCCCGGTCAGACGTACTTTATCTCAGTTTTTATCGACCAATACATAACCGATTTTGGCTGGTCGCGTTCTGAAGTATCGAGCGTTTATTCGGCCGCGACGCTCGCCTCGGCCGCCTGTTTATTTTTCGTCGGTCGATTGATCGACCGCTTTGGGCAACGGGCGATGATGGTCATCGCCTCGATATTGCTGGCGGTCGCTTGTCTGTTCAACAGTTACGTCACGAACTTGACGATGCTCTTCTTCGGCATCTGGATGCTCCGCCTGTTCGGGCAAGGGTCGATGACGCTCATCCCGAACACGCTCGTCCCGCAGTGGTTCATCACGAAGCGTGGCCAGGCGCTCAGCTATATGGCAATCGGAGGGTTCTTGAGCTCGGCCGTCTTTCCGCCGCTCAACGTCTGGCTCGTCGGTTTGATCGGTTGGCAAACGACGTGGCAAGTGTGGGGACTGCTCGTGCTCGTCTTGTTCACACCGCTCGCTTATCGTTTCGTCCGCAACCGCCCAGAAGACATCGGACTTTTGCCGGACGGAGGGACGAATCCTCATCCGAGCAATAAATCGACGACGACACCGATTCATATCGACGTCGATTTCACGTTCCAAGAAGCGCTCAAGACACGTGCTTTTTGGCTGATCTTGTCGTGCATCGGCATCCCGGCGCTCGTCAACACAGCGATCACGTTCCACTTGATCTCAATTTTTGAAGAGCAGAGCCTACCACCGGTGACGGCCGCGATCGTTTTGAGCTTGATGGCGATCCTCGGCTTCCCGGTGACGTTCGTCGCGGGACGGATCATCGATGTCGTGAAAATCAATTATGTATTGATCGGTATTTTTGTGACCGAGATCATCTTTATGGTCATCCTGCAATATACGTCGACGTTCTCAATCGCGATGCTGTTCGGGGTGATCTGGGGCATCAGCAACGGCTTTGAGCGCATCGCTTTAAACTATGTTTGGCCGTACTACTTCGGTCGGGCCGCGCTCGGCAGCATCAGCGGCCTGGCGACGTCGGTCATGGTACTTGGCTCGGCGGTCGGACCGTTGCCGTTCGGGATCGCCTACGACTTGTTCGGCAACTACGAGTCGATCATTTGGTATTCGCTCGTCTTCCCGGTCATCGGCATCCTCGCCGCCTCATTCGCGGTCAAACCGACGCTCGTGCGCTAACCGAGTCGACGTTCGGCTCCGTTTAGTCGCCGGATCACGAAGGAAGCGGCGACGAGCACCGGCAATTCAATCAACGGCCCGATGACCAAGACGAGGGCGATGAGCGGCTCGTTCGGGAATGCGGTCGTCGCGATGGCGAGCGCGATCGGTGAATTCCGCGCGAGCGTCGTCATTTGTAGACTTGTCACGGCCGCGTCTTCACGCAACAGTTTCTTGCCGACACGGCGGCTTATGACAAAATTGACGATGAAAAATAATAGCAACGGTGCAATTAACAATCCGAGGATCGAGACGTGCTCGATCAAGAGCCGCCCTTGTGAGGCAAAGATCGACATGACGGCGAGACTTAACAAGATGATCGGCCATAAGCTGACGCGCGCGAGCCGCCGCAACTGGTTCGACTTGGCGAGAAAGTACCTCAGTCCAATCGCTGAGCCGAGCGGGATCGCTAAAACGGCTAGACTATGTAGGAACACCGAAACTGAGATCACGCTCGACGTCCCTGTCAAAACATAAAGATAGACCGGTAACAGCGCGAGTTGAAGTATAAGGTTGAGCGGCAAGATGCTGAGCGAGGCGACGACGTCGCCTTTCGCGAGACCGGTGAAGACGATATACCAATCGGTGCATGGCGTGACCATGAGCATGATGAACCCGATCCAAAGCGCCGGGTGGTCGGACAAGAAGACGCTCGCGAGTGCAAATGCGAAGACGGGTGTCCAGACGAAGTTGAGGACGAGACTCGTGATCGTGAACGTGCGGTTTGAAAACGAATGCCGGATTTGGGCGAACGGGATTTGAATGAACGTAAAGAATAGCATCGCCATAAGCAATGGAACGATCGCACCGTCCGCGATTCGACGCAGCGTCTCGATCGTCCCGAACGCGAGACCAGTCAAAACAGATAGAAGTATGAATATGGGGTATAATTTCTCGAATCGACTCAAAGGGCCACCTCTTTTCCATTAGCAAAAACGTACCACAAAAAAACCCGATGAACGAGTCATCGAGTGATGAAATAGTATAGCAGTCCGAGCGCCACGAATGAGACCGGGAATAGGACGATATACGTCCAAGACACGAGCGACCAGCTTTTCTTTTGGCTATAGTCTGATTTGTCTTTTCCGAGACCGACCATGATCGTGAAGACGAGGGCGATCAAGCAGACGACTAGCGATAATCCGATTGTGAGATACATCATACCACTTCCTTTAACGTTTCTATACCTAGAATACCGTATCATCAAACAAAAAAACCTCTGAAATGTTGGGATTGTGTGTCCGACAGTCAGAGGTTTTGTCACGTTCATAGAGAGGGGCAGGTTATTCCGCGAACGTCTTGCTGCGGAACATGAACGCCGTGATGATATAGAAGGCGATGATGTGGATCAACACGTAAAACGCTGAGAACCAAATCGTCACGTCCATCGTCTCCATGAAGCCTGGACTTTGATAATAAATGGACAAGTCCGTGTGCAAAAAGACGATCCATTTAGCAATGGCCGGCTTCCATGCGATGAGGAGGCCGCCGATCATCGTCGAGACGAAGTTCGCGAGTACGGTAAAACCGATGACGACACCGACCGATTTGAAGACGACCGAGAACATGAGCGTCAAGAAGATGACGAACACGCCGCTCGACACGCTGAGTAGGACGTTACGGAACTGTTCGAACGTCAAGTTCCCGTCAAGCGTCAAAGCGAAGCCATACGTCACAGCAAGGATGAACACGAACTGGGCGAGCATGATCAGGATTGCGGCAACGAGTTTCGACAGCAAGATCCGGTCACGGGAGTACGGACTCATGAGCAAGTGTTTCAACGTGTCGAACTTCAGTTCATTCCCGATCATCTCAGCGGTGAACACGATCGTGAAGATGCCGAGGAATGTCATCGCGGCCATCGTGGCATAGTTGACGAACGTTGTCGCATCTCCCGACTCGTTTCCACTCGTGACGATGACGTACGTTAAAATGATAATCCCGGTATACATGCCGAGGGCGATCAGCGGCTTGATCGTGCGCCGCCATTTCATAAACTCATTGGCTAGTAATGAACGCATTGTTCGTTCCTCCTTCTTTCTTCGTCACTTTGAGGAATTGATCCTCGAGCGTCTCGTACTTCATCCCGATTTGGAAGACGTTGATGTCTTGATTGATGAGTCGTTTCAATAGAACCGGGATATCCGTCTCAGGGCGGGGGACGAGGAACGTCTCAGCCGATTGCTGAACGATTTTCACATCGTCAAACAGCATGGCGGCCGCGTCGAGCGCCTCGTTCATTTGCTCGCGTGATACTTTACATAGAATGACGCCTTCTTCACGCGTCGTCCCGTCTTGGACCGATTTGATTTGACCGTGGTCGATGATTGCGAACCGGTCCGTGATCAGTTCCATCTCACTAAGTAAGTGGCTCGAGATCAAGATGGCGATGCCGCGGTGCTCGGCGAGGTGCCGTAAGTAGTTGCGCAGGTCGGCGATGCCGGCCGGGTCGAGCCCGTTCGTCGGCTCATCGAGAATGAGCACTTTCGGATTGTGGAGGAGCGCACGGGCGATCCCGAGCCGCTGCTTCATTCCGAGCGAGTACTGTTTGACTTTCATGTCGAGCTTCGATTCGAGCCCGACGAGTGCCCCAAGGGCGTTCAAGTCGACTTTTTTCAAATTGGGGATCAAATTCTTGGCGTGGATCAAGTTTTCTCGACCAGTCAAGTAAGGGTAGAACGCCGGGTTTTCGACGATGGCACCGATGCGACTGAGCGCCTCTTGGCGGTCGGTTGATACGTCGAACCCGTCGACGGTAACGGAGCCGTGCGTTGCCGGCATTAGACCGGTGATGATACGGATCGTCGTCGTCTTTCCGGCACCGTTCGGACCGAGGAAGCCGAAGATTTCGCCGGGCGTGACTTCGAAGCTGACGTTGGTCAGAACGTTCGTCTGGCCCAGTTTTTTGTGGACATTTTGGACGGATAACATGTTGTCACCTTGCTTTCGTTGAGATTTATTTCCAAGCTTGCTAACATTGTATACGACAAGACTGAAAGAAGGTTTCACCTTTTTTTGAAACAATTGAATCAAACGACAACTTTCACAATTAGTCGATAAGTAAAACTTATTGAATTAGTATGGACGAATTGTGAATTTGAAAGGGTCTTTCGACCTGGAAAGGTGTAGTATGAAGAAGAGAGTAAGAGGCAAGATTTGGCTCTTTTCACGGCCTGAATCAGATGGATGAACTGATTCGTGCGGCCTTAAAAAATGAAAGCGTTCACACATCGGGCGCATAGGAACGGACAGGGGGATTTATTCAATGGGAGAGTCGTCGAACGGTCGCGAGCAATCGCAAACATTTTATGGTCCAAACTTAGGCTACATCGTTGAATTGTACGAGCAATATTTGGAAGACAGAGAATCGGTCGATGCGGAGACGCGTCGTTACTTTGATGAGAACGGTTCACCCGAACAAGCGGTACCGGTCGCACCGGTCGCTTCATTTGATTTGGAGAAAATCGTGGCGGCGACTCGGCTCGTCAATGATATCCGGGCGCTCGGTCATAAAGCGGCTGATATTTATCCGCTCAAGGACCATCCGCGTGAGCACGGGTTGTTTGTGTTCGACCGTTACGGGTTGAACGAGTCAGACCTCGAGCAGATCCCGGCACACTTGCTGTCAGAAGACGTACCGAAGCCCGGCGCGAACGCACTTGAACTCGTCCGTCATTTACTCGACGTCTATACAGGGACGGTCGCCATCGAGTTGCGCCACTTGGATGATATGGAAGAGAAGCGCTGGATTCGCCGCCGCATCGAGCAAGGCGCATTGAAAGCCACGTATTCAAAAGAAGAGAGACTCGAATTGTTCGAGCGTTTAGCCGAGACGGAACTGTTTGAATCGTTCCTTCATAAGACGTACGTCGGACAAAAACGTTTCTCGATCGAAGGACTCGACAGCATGGTCCCGCTCCTTGACGCGATGGTCGGACGGCTCATCTCGAGCGGTTCGGAACACATCAACATCGGGATGGCACACCGTGGACGTTTGAACGTCCTCGCCCATGTGCTCGGTAAACCGTACGAAATGATCTTTGCCGAGTTCCAGCACGCACCGAATAAAGAACTCATTCCGTCAGAAGGTTCGATCGGCATCAACTTCGGCTGGTCGGGCGACGTGAAATACCATCTTGGACTCGATCGCCGCGTGTTAGATGAGAAGAAAGAAGTCCGCTTGAACCTCGCCAACAACCCGAGCCACCTTGAATTCGTCGGCTCGATTGTCGAAGGTTACACGCGTGCCGCGCAAGACGACCGCTCTGCAAAAGGGATGCCGGTCCAACACGATGACAAGGCTGCTTCGATCTTGATCCACGGGGACGCAGCGTTCCCAGGCCAAGGCATCGTCGCCGAGACGCTCAACATGACGAACTTGACGGGCTACCGGACAGGCGGCACAGTTCACGTCATCGCCAACAATACGATCGGCTTCACGACCGACCCGAGCGACTCGCGCTCGACACGTTATGCGAGCGATATCGCCAAAGGCTACGAGATCCCGGTCTTCCACGTCAACGCCGACGACCCGGAAGCGTGTGTCGCCGTCGCGAAATTGTGCAGCGAATACCGTGCCAAGTTCCATAAAGACATCCTTGTCGACTTGGTCGGCTACCGCCGCTATGGACACAACGAGATGGATGAGCCGATGAACACGAACCCGGTTCTATACAAAGCCATCAAAGAACATCAATCGGTCCGTCACGTCTATGCCGATCTTCTCGAAGCAGAAGGCGTCATGACGAAAGAAGACAAAGCGACGATCGAACAATCGATTGAAGATCGCTTGAAGTCAGCGCGCGACCTCGTCCCGGCTGAGGAAGAAGATGCGGACATCGTCTTGCCGGAAGCAGTCTATAAAGGATTCCCTTACGTCGATACGGCAGTCGAACGCGACTTGTTGCAACAGTTGAACGATGAGCTGCTCGTCTGGCCTGAAGGGTTCGGCTTGTTCCATAAGCTTCAAAAAGTACTCGACCGTCGTCGTGACGCGTTCGGGGATAACGGGAAGATCGACTGGGGCCATGCCGAGACGCTCGCCTACGCCTCGATCATCTCGGACGGGACACCGATCCGTTTGAGCGGTCAAGATTCAGAGCGCGGGACGTTCGCGCAACGTAACATCATGTTGAACGACGTCGAGACCGGCAAGAAATTCTCGCCACTCCACGAGTTGTCGACGGCGAAAGCCTCGTTCACGGTGCACAACAGCCCGCTCTCGGAAGGCTCGGTGCTCGGCTTTGAATACGGCTATAACGTGTTCGCACAAGATACGCTCGTGTTGTGGGAAGCGCAGTACGGTGACTTTGCCAACTCGGCCCAAGTCATGTTCGACCAGTTCATCTCGGCTGGTCGTGCGAAATGGGGTCAAAAATCGGGTCTCGTCATGCTGTTGCCGCACGGTTACGAAGGACAAGGTCCGGAGCACTCGAGCGCGCGGATGGAACGTTATTTGACGCTCGCCGGTGAAAAGAACTGGACGGTCGCTAATTTGTCGACGGCTGCCCAATACTTCCACATCTTGCGTCGTCAGGCGAAGATGCTTGGTACTGAGCAAATCCGACCGATGATCATCATGACACCGAAGAGCCTGCTTCGTCATCCACTTGCAGCCTCAACGGTCGAAGAGTTGTCAGATGGCAGCTTCTGCCCGATCGTCGAACAAACAGGTCTTGGCGAACAGCCGGACAAAGTCGAACGCCTCGTCTTCTGTTCAGGGAAGATGGCGATCGATCTGCAAGAAGCGACGATGAAGTCAGAGGAGTCACTCGACTTCCTCCACATCATCCGCGTCGAAGAAATCTATCCGTTCCCGGTCCGTGAGATTCGCGACGTCATCAGTCGCTACCCGAACGCCAAAGAGATCGTCTGGGTACAAGAAGAACCGAAAAACATGGGAGCTTGGACATATATCGAGCCGCGTCTTGAAGCGGTGACATCGAACCGTCTGAACGTCCGTTACATCGGCCGCCGTCGCCGGTCGAGCCCGGCTGAAGGAAATCCGACAGCACACAAACAAGAACAAGCACGCATCATCCGTGAAGCCTTATCCCGTGACGCCGTCTCAAGTGCGGCTGGAGCGAGCACATACCAAAAAGATCGTAAATAAGTTAAGGGGGAACTCATTGTGATCGAAATTAAAGTACCGGAATTAGCAGAGTCCATTACGGAAGGAACGGTCGCGTCATGGCTCAAGCAGCCAGGCGACCACGTTGAAAAAGGGGAGGCCATCGTCGAGCTCGAGACAGACAAAGTCAACATCGAAGTGCCGTCCGATGAGTCGGGAACGTTGGAAGAACAACTCGCCGGGGAAGGCGACACGGTCCAAGTCGGTCAAGTCATCGCCCGCTTAAGTTCAGGATCAGCCGGCGGCACGGCCGTCGCGACGAAGACGAAGACGGAAGCAGCGGCAGAAGCTGCTCCGGCTCCAGCCGAGACGAAAACAGAAGAAGTCGGCGAAGCGAAAAAAGTCGAGCGTCGTGAAGAGCACGTGGCAAGCCCAGGTAAAGGCCCGATCGCTACACCGGCGGCACGCAAGCTCGCTCGTGAGCGCGGGATCGACCTCTCGGCCGTTCAGACGAACGACCCGATCGGCCGCATCAACGTCCATGACGTGTCGAACCACAACGCAACACCGGCTCCAAAGCCAGAAGCACCGAAAGCACCGGCTGCGGCACCACAACCGGTCGCGAGCGGCAAAGACGAAGAGCGCATCAAGATGACGCGTCGTCGTCAAACGATCGCGAGCCGTCTCGTCGAAGTCCAACAGACGGCGGCGATGCTCACGACGTTCAACGAGATCGACATGACGGCGGTCATGGCGCTCCGGAAACGTCGCCAAGAGAAGTTCATTAAAGATAACGACGTCAAACTCGGCTTCATGTCGTTCTTCACGAAAGCGGCCGTCGCGGCTCTAAAACGGATGCCGTATCTGAACGCTGAGATTCAAGGCAACGAGATCGTCTTGAAGAAATATTACGACATCGGCATCGCCGTATCGGCACCGGACGGACTCGTCGTCCCGGTCGTCCGGGAAGCGGACCGTAAAAACTTTGGCGAGATCGAGAAGGATATCATCCATCTTGCCGACAAGGCGCGCAACAATAAGCTCGGGCTTAGCGACCTGACTGGCGGCACGTTCACGATCACGAACGGCGGCGTGTTCGGTTCACTCTTATCGACACCGATCTTGAACGGACCGCAAGTCGCTATCCTCGGAATGCACACGATCCAACTTCGTCCGATCGCGATCGACGCCGAGACGATTGAGAACCGTCCGATGATGTACGTGGCGCTCTCATACGACCACCGCATCGTCGACGGTCGTGAGGCCGTGACGTTCCTCAAACACATTAAAGATATGATTGAAGATCCAGAACAGTTGTTGTTCGAAGCGTAAAAAACAGGTCCATGTCGCAAGTGACATGGACCTTTCTTATGCAAGCAGCGTCTCATCGAGCGTGATCTGGTTCTTGCCGCTCGCTTTCGAGCGGTAGAGCGCCTGGTCGGCCCGTTCGATGGTGAGATGCGGCGGCGTGTTTGAATGCCAGAGCGCAGCGCCGATACTCACACCGACAGCAGCCGTCCCGCCGTCAAACGATACGGGTGCGGACAACGCGGCGATGGCATCTTCCCCGATCTGCTGGACGTCGCGGTCACTTCGGTTGTTTCGTTCGAACAGAAGGAAGAACTCATCTCCGCTCAATCGGACCGGGTATAGCCCTTCGAGAGGCAGTTGCTTCAGCCGGTCGGCGATCTCGACTAGCACTTCGTCGCCTGACGCGTGCCCGTACGTATCGTTGACTGCTTTAAAGCCGTCAAGGTCGATATAGAAGCAGATATAGTCGTTCGTTGTCAGTTGTGCGTCATTCAAGTACTGACGGAGCGCCGTCCGGTTGGCGAGACCGGTCAATACATCGTGGTTAGCGAGTGATTCGAAGCGGACCCGTTCGGTCTCTGAATTGGTCAGCGACGTGACGAGTGACTCAAGGGCGAACGCGAGCGACTCGATCTCATGGATGCCGGATTGATGCGGGAATGTCTTCGCTTTTCCTTGCTTCATGAGCGTCGCCGTCTCAGTGATTTTTTGCAGTGGCCGCGTCACGAACAAGGCGAGCAGCCAACCGAGCAGGGCGGTCACGATCGAGGCGACGAGACCGATCCATAAGATGTTGTTTTGCAGCGACGTGACGGGGGCGAACGCCACGTCGACCGGTTGCCGGACGACGACACTCCAGCCGAGACCGGCGTAGTCGTCGTACCCTTCTCCGATAGCGACACCGGTCAAGTATGACGTTCCATTTTCCCATGTCTCGACATGCCAACCGTCTTCGAGCGTCGTCGGGAGCGTTGTTCCGACGAGATGATCGGGACCGAGCAGCACGGTGTTGTCACGTCCACTGACGACGAACATGTCGGTATAGTCCGAGTGATGGTGCAACGTGCGGTTAAAGTGCTGGAGCACTTCTTCTCCCCATTCCCAGCTCAGGTGGGTCGCCAAGACGCCTTTAAATTCACCGTCGCGCACGATTGGGACGCTGATGTCGACGAATTGGAGAGGTTCTCCACTCGGATTGGGGAGTTTTTCAGCGAGGAGAACGGCCTCGTGGACGTCCCCGATGAACGGTTGTTGTTGCGCTTCCGAGAAGACCGGACGTTCGGCGATCGACATCCCTTCTAAAATCCCGTCCGTCGAGGCGGTGACAGTCCCCGATGCATCGGTCACCCCCATCCACGAGAAAGCAGGGATGTTCGTTTGGACCTCATCGAGAAGGGCCCGGCTTTCGCGCGGTTCGTTCAAGGCGTCGAGTCCTTGGAGCAATTGGACTTCCTGATAGCGCGACCACATATAAAAGTCGAGCTTATCGACGAGCTGGTGCGATGTCGTCGACAGACGTTCCCCGATCTCTTGTTCAAGCGACGCGGCTGAACGCTCGCTGATCGTATACGTTAAGGCGAGTGTTAGAATAAAGACGAGACTGGCAATGCTGAGTGCCAAGATTAACCCGAGGCGCATCGAGAACGATTTCATAAATAGTTCCTCCTACAATAAACATTCACTTTATTCATCGTCAAAATATGGACGACTTGAAGCAAAGTCGGTAATAAACAAGTCGATTTCGTGGAATCGGATAGCGCTTTCGCTATAATGAAAGACGAATCGATAAAAATAGAGGTGAGACGAATGAAACAAAATCAAGCATTGGTCGTCGGGACGCTCATCGCGGTCGCACTCATCGCGGTCGTGGTCGTTCTCTTGAACCGACCGGCCGAGCAGGCAGAGACGGCGGCGCCGGCTACGAGCGAGCACGTGCCGACAGACGGGCAACCGACGCTCGGGGAAGCGGACGCACCGGTCTCGGTCGTCGAGTTCGGGGACTACAAATGTCCGTCTTGTAAACAATGGGGCGAGACGATCTATCCGCAGCTAAAGGCGGACTATATCGATACGGGTGACGCGAGCTTCAGCTATATCAACGTCTTGTTCCACGGACAAGAGTCGATTTTGGCGTCACTCGCTTCAGAATCGGTCTATAAGCAAGACCCGGATGCGTTCTGGGACTTCCATAAGGCACTCTATGACGCGCAACCGGCGAGCCAGCAGCACGACGAGGCGTGGGTCACGGTCGAACGATTGAAGCAGATCGCAGGCGAGACGACGTCGGTCGACATGGCGAAGTTTGAAGACGACTTGAGTGAAAACTCGAGCGTGCTTGAACAGGTGAGTCTAGATGACGGATTCGTCAAAGAATACGGGGTCCAGTTCACGCCGTCGATCATGATCAACGGCGTCATGCTAGAAGACCCGTTCGACTATGAGGCGATCGAACGATTGATTGAACAAGGGGCACCATGAAGCAGTCGTTCTTGAGCCGCTACGGCTTGTATCTCGCTTGGCTCGTCGCGCTTACGGCGACGCTCGGCAGTTTATACTTCAGTGAGATTCGCGAGTTCGTCCCGTGCGAACTGTGCTGGATCCAACGTATCTTCATGTATCCACTCGTCTTCGTGCTCGGTATGGCTGTATTCACGAACGATCGTCAAGTGAAGAAATATGTATTGCCGCTAGCAATCGGCGGCGGTATGATTTCACTTTACCATTATCTCGTGCAAAAAGTACCCGGTTTTGCCGACATCAAACCGTGTGTCGAAGGCGTGCCGTGTAACGTGCAGTACATCAACTGGTTCGGCTTCGTGACGATCCCGTTCCTCGCGCTCACGGCGTTCACACTCATCACGCTATTATTGCTCAACATAAAAACGGACAAGTAAGGGGATGGAACGTTTGAAAAAATGGATGCTGATCGGGCTTATGAGTTTACTCACTGTGCTCGCCGCTTGCGGCAATGAGATCGAAGACCCGCTCAACTGGGAGATTGAATCGTTCGACTATATGAACCAGGACGAGGAGATGGTCAGTCTCGACGACTTGAAAGGGAAAGTGTGGATGGCCGACTTCGTGTTCACGAACTGTGAGACGGTTTGCCCACCGATGACGTACAACATGACGAAGCTGAATGAAGCGCTCATCGAAGAAGGCGTCGAGGACGTCCAGTTCGTGTCGTTCAGCGTCGATCCGACCGTCGACACACCGGATAAGATTAAACAGTTCATGTCCGGGTATGACTTGGCGCAAGCCGACTGGCAGTTCTTGACCGGCTATTCGCAAGACGAGATCGAGGCGTTCGCGCAACAGAACTTCAAGGCGCTCGTCCGCAAGCCCGACGAAGGCACGCAAGTCGATCACGCGACTTGGTTCTATCTCGTCGATCAAGACGGAAAAATCGTCAAGGCGTACCAAGGGTTCCAAGACGTACCGATCGAGGATATCGTCAACGATATTAAAATTTTACAGAAATCTTGAGGGCGACGCGATGTCGTCCTTTTTTGCGTATTCAAAAACAGGGGAATCCGGCATGTTGCCGTATAATAAGCAATAGAGGAGAGGATATTTTTGAAAAAAACACTACTCGTTTCATTGATGGGTTTGGCTGCTGTGACGGGTACAGCACTCACACAATATAAGCCGCTCGGACGCAAGCCAAAAGCGCTCCAGTCGCCGAATCTTGTCAACGGCAAGTTCCGCAATCAGCTTGAGACACCGATGCGGTTTTCAAGCGATGATATGATCTCGATGTCGAAAGAATTTTTGCATCCGGACTCGCTCCGGAAGCCGAGCGTTCGGTTGCCGGTCGTCCCGATCGACTTCACCGAGACACTTGGCTCGAGCTTCACCCGCATCTATTGGCTCGGCCATTCGGCGATGCTCGTTCAAATGGACGGCAAGACAATGCTCGTCGATCCGATGTTCGGCCGGAGTCCGTCACCGCTCCCGTTCGCGAAGAATGAACGGTTCAGCGAGGACTTGCCGTTCGAGCTCGACGATTTGCCGTCGATCGACGTCGTCTTGCTGACGCATGACCATTACGACCATTTGGACTATGCGACGATTCAAGCGATCAAAGACAAAGTCGCCATGTTCATCGTCCCGCTCGGCGTCGGCAGCCATTTGAAACGTTGGGGCGTCGGGGCAGAACGCATCGTCGAACGCGATTGGGGCGATACGTATCAGTTCGGGACGTGGACGTTCGTCTGTACACCGGCCCGTCACTTCTCGGGTCGTGCCCTCACCGACCGTAACGCGACGCTTTGGGCGTCATGGGTCGTCATCGGTGAGACGGACCGCTTGTTCTTTAGCGGCGACGGCGGTTACGGTCCTCACTTCAAAGACATCGGGGACGAGTACGGACCGTTTGATTTTGCGGCGCTCGAATGCGGGCAATACGATGAGCGGTGGCCGGACGTGCACATGCAGCCACGAGAGACGGCTCAGGCGTTCCGCGACGTGCGGGCCGATAAGATGTTGCCGATCCATTGGGGCGCATTCACGCTATCGTTCCACGCCTGGTACGACCCGGCCGAACAGATGACGCAGTTGTTGCCGCAAGAACACGTACTTACTCCGATGATCGGGGAACGGATCACGCTCGACGGACGCAACGACACAAACACGTGGTGGCGTGACATCGAGGACATGAACAAGCGCTGACCGAATTCGGTCAGCGCTTGTTTTGTTAGGACGAGATCCGTTCGGTCTCGTCCGTTTCGATATAAAGCTTGTGTTTCCGCGTATAGACGAGGAAGGAAGCGGTCATCGCGATTGAACTTACCCCGAACAAGACGACCATGAGCTGCAGACCGATCAAGTCGAGGAAGAAGCCGGTGACGAGCAGGACGACTTGAAAGACGATGCGGTCGAGCATGTTCCGGAACGAGAAGAAGCGTCCGTGATAGTCTTTCGGCATCCGCGTCTGGAAAATCGTCACCGCGGTCGGGAAGAAACAACCGACCGAGAAGCCGAACAAGACGAACGCTGCGATCGAGACGACTGGGATGTCGGCGAAGTACAGCATGAGCTGAGCGATCCCGATCAAAAACGAGAACGTGAACAAGATTGAGAATACGGAGAACTTCTCACCGATCCGTTTGATGACGAACGCGCCGACCATGAAGGCGATCCCTTCTGCCGTATAAATCCAGCCTTTGATCGCGGTCGAATCTTGCAGCTCGCTAATGTTGATGACGAGTAAGTTAAACCCGCCGATGAAGAGGAGCGGGATGAGCGTCATGACGAGCGTCATGAAGATGACCGGGATCGACTTGATGATCGGGAAGACGTCCTTGAATCCGCCTGACGACTTCGTATCGACTTTTCGGGCGGACGGTGTCGTCGTCTCGTCGATGTTCAAGAACCACGTCGCGACGGCGAGCAGCAAGTAGGCGACGAGCGAGAGCGCGTAGACGTCCCGCAGCGAGATGAGCGTGAGCAAGATGCCGGCGATGGCCGTTCCGATGACGCGTGATAACGTCGATACGTTCATATGGACCCCGTTCAAGGCGAGCAGCTCGCGTTCTTTAACGATGAGGGGGATCGCTGCTTGGAGCGCTGGGAAGTAAAACGCGGCCGACCCTTGCAGGAAGACGAGGAAGACGACCATCCACAGGACGCTTCCCGTCTCGATGGCGACGAACATGAAGAGAACGCTGAGCGCCCGGACGATGCTCGAGATGAGCATGATTTTCTTTTTGGAGCCTTGATCGGTGAGACGACCTGCGAGCGGTCCGATGGCGACGCCTGCGAGTAGGCCGCCTGCGAGGATGAGCGCTTTGACGAAGTCGGACGGGACTTTCTCCTGCATGAACTCCAAGTTGCCGATGATGCCGAGCCAAAGCCCGAGACCGGCGACGAACTCCCCGGTCAAGATGATCCAGACGTTCCGATTTTTCCACATATGTTAAGTCCTCGATTCTTATCAGTTAATAATAATTATGCTCGAGAATGATTCATTAAGCCACAAAAAAGAAGCCGAGATTCGACTTCTTCTCCCATTCATTGATTCATGCGAACTGATTATATAAACACTCTGATTTCGTAATACAATGTGTGTAAAGGAGGGTGATTGTATGGGAACGATATCTGTGCGACTCAATAAGGAAGACGAACTTCTCATTAGAGAGTATGCGAAAACAAAAAATCTTACCCTCTCTATGCTTGTTCGGGAAGCTGTCCTAGAACGAATAGAAGATGAATTAGACATAGTGCTTTATCATGAATCAATGAGTGCACATCAAGAACATTCTGAAGCAATTTCATTCGAGGCCATGCTAAAGGATTTGCAAACTTAGATTAAACCTAAAAAAGCATTCGTCCGTATTCAGACGAATGCTTCTCTGTCGTTCTTTTGAAGTCAAATATCGCAGTTATCATCCGTGCACGTCGCGCCACCCGAGAGCACTTGAAGCGTCGGTGCCGATTCGGCCCACGTCTTCTCAAGTACTTGCGTGAACGCCTCGGTCGGCTGGGCGCCGGAGACGCCGTACTTCCCGTCAAAGACGAAGAACGGGACACCGGTGATGCCGAGATCGCTCGCGCGTCTTTCTTCAGCACGAACCTCTTCCGTGTATACGTCTGAAGCGAGCACGTCTTTCACGGCGTCAGCATCGAGTCCGACGCTTGTCGCGATCTCGACGAGGACGTCGTGGTCGCCGATATGTTTCGCCTCGATGAAGTACGCTTTGAGGAGCGCTTCCGACAGTTCCTTCTCTTTACCGACCGTCTTCGCATAGTGCGTCAACCGGTGCGAGTCGAGCGTGCCGGTGACGACCATGTTGTCAAAGTCATAGTCGAGTCCGACCGATTGAGCTTGAGCGGCGACTTGGGCCGTCGTTGTTTTCGCCTGCTCGAGCGGCATGCTGTATTTCTTCGCGAGCACTTCATAAATCGAACGTGAATCGGTCGTCGGGGCGTTCGGGTCGAGTTCGAAGCTCTTAAACTCCACTTCGACCTTGTCCGCGTGTGGGAACTGTTCGAGTGCTTCTTCTAGACGGCGCTTGCCGATATAACAGAACGGACAGACGTAATCTGACCAAACTTCAATTTTCATAGTGAATCCCTCCTACAGTCAGTGTAGGATGTCTTGAAATTGAAGTAAATGAATGTGCTCACAAAAAAAGCCCTCACGAGGAGGACTTAAAAGACGTACCAGAACACGCAGACGAAGTGGGCGAAGCTGCCGAACAAGATGAACAAGTGGAACACCTCGTGGAAGCCCCAACCGCGCCAGTTGACGAACTTCGGCTTGAAGCCGTAGATGAGACCGCCGACCGTGTACATGAAGCCTCCGAGCAAGAGCCAAAAGATGCCGCCGTTGCCGATCACGCTATGGAGCGGTCCGATGAAGAAGACCGACAGCCAGCCCATACCGATGTAGAGAGCAGTCGACAAGAAGCGTGGGGCGTGGAACCAGACAAGTTTGAAGATGATGCCGAACAAGGCGAGGACGTGGACGATACCGAACAGCACCCAGCGCATCGGGCTTTCGAGCGCGAGCAGTGTGAGCGGGGCGTATGTCCCGGCGATCAAGGCGTAAATCATCGCATGATCGATTCGTCGGAAGAACGCGATGACTTTCGGCGAGGCGATGATGCTGTGGTACAAGCCAGACGACAGGTAAAGAAAGACGAGACTGATTCCGAACAAAATCGCCGCCATGATGGCGAGCGGTGAGCCGAGCAGTGACGCTTTCACCGTCATCGCGATCAAGGCGATGAAGGCGAGTACCGCTCCGGCGAGATGGGTCAGCGCGTTAATAGGTTCCCGAAAAATCGAATTCATGCAAAAACACTCCTTATGACGTCATGTAGTATCCATAACTACATGATAAGCGGTATGGGCAAGAAGAACAAGGTTTTTGTTTCGACAAACGACGATTGTCCGTATACTGAAAGTGAGGTGATTCGATGAAACCGAACGAGATTGTACGGACGGAAGGCACGCTCCCGAAAGCGGTATTGCCGACGATCGACTTATATATGGACCAAGTCATCCAACTGTTCGAGCAGCATTACGGCAAGATGAAACGTAATGAAGACGAGACGATTTTGACGAAGACGATGATCAACAACTACGCCAAAGGCAAGTTGTTCCATCCCGTCAAAAACAAGAAGTACACGAACGAGCATTTGATGCTACTAAGCCTGATTTACGAGATGAAAGGGCTGTTGTCGATCAACGACATCAAAGAGACGCTCCGTCCATTGAACGAATCGGACGAGGCGTTCTCGCTCGAAGACTTTTATGACGCCTATCAGGCTCAGAAAGAACAAAACTTGCAGGCGTTCGAGACGCAAGCCGAGACGCTGCTCGCGAACGTGAAAGCGACTGAAGCGAGTGAAATCCAACAGTCGCTCGCCATTGCCTCCGCGGTGCATATGAGCCACTTGTACCAACGGCTCGCCGAACGTTTGATTGACGAAAGTAAATAAAAATGTCCCCTAGACTCCGTTTGTAGTCTAGGGGACATTTTGTCATTTTAGATGTTCGCGTTCGAAGCGCTCACCTTTGTTGTACATTTTAACGACGAGAAGTGGTGCTAAATAACTGATGGTCACAAGAATGAAAAGCGTCCATAAGAGATTATAATCTAACATTAGACGCTCATACGTGAACGACAAAAACAAAATGACGGTGATATGAACTAACGGGTGGAGGTTCCTGAGCAAGGCGTTGAGCACACTACTGATGAATACAGTCAAAATCACGAGCATGAACAAGAAAAACGCAATCAACAACCACATGTAGTCCATACGTCACCACCAAGTTAATTATTGATGTACTTCTCGAACACGTCACCGAAATCTTTCCGGTTCCATTCGTGATAGTGGCCTTGGAGCCAGTCGAACGATTGTTGCGACAAGTCTTTGAACGTCGTCGCGACGTTCATGTCCCCTTGACGGAGGCCGCTCAGAACTGACACGGAATGCGTGAGCGACGCGTTGGCGAACTCGAGCATTTTCCGGCCTTCGCGTTGTTTCTCGGCGATGGCGAGGAGTGATTTGTACAAGTCTTTGACGTGCTCGATTTGCTTTTTGTTTACGTCGATCGAGTATGGCTTATCGCCGATCGTGAACTTGATCTCGACGTCTAAGTCGACCGTGCCGGCCGTCTCGAACATGACGTGTTGGAGCGGATGTTGCGCGTACGGATAACGATACAAGACGCGCTTCGAACTGATGGCGCTCGCGCCGTCGAGATGGATCATCGCGAGGTTCGTGAAGCAGTACTCATCCGATTTCGACTTGATCAAGAAGTAAATCTTCTCGTTGTCCTCATGTAAGACGTAATCGTCGGCATCGGCCTTGTCGAAGTCTTTCGGGTCGATGACTTCACCGATATCGCTAAAGCCTGTCAAATCAGAAGCTAGTTTTTTGAACATGTACAGTCTCTCCTCAGTAGTGGATTTTGTGCATCTCGACCGGGTCGGACCCGGTCCGCTCGTTCCGGTTGAGTCCGTCGATCGCTGCCATGTCTTCTTTCGTCAACGTGAAGTCGAATACCTGTATGTTTTCACGAATCCGACTCGGTGTGACCGATTTTGGAATGACGGCGACACCGTTTTGAAGATGCCAGCGCAAGATGACTTGGGCCGGGGACTTGCCGTACTTGCTCGCGATGTCGACGATCGTCGCATCCTCGAGCGCCTCACGACCTTTCATGAGCGGACTCCACGCTTGGATCTGGATGTCGTAGCGCTTGCAGTACGCGATCAATTCTTTTTGGGACAAGTATGGGTGGATCTCAACTTGATTCACCGCCGGTACGATCGCACACGATTGGATGATCTGTTCGAGGTGTTGAATCTCGAAGTTCGAGACGCCGATGGCCCGTACTTTGCCTTCCTCATACAACTGTTCGAGCGCTTTGTACGTCTCGACGAACTTACCGAAGCGCGGCATCGGCCAATGGATCAAGAACAAGTCGACATAGTCGAGACCGAGTCGGTCGAGGCTGTCTTGAAACGCCTGGAGCGCCTCGTCGTAGCCGTGAAACTCGTTCCACAGCTTCGTCGTCACGAAGATGTCTTCGCGCGGGACGCTCGACTCACGGATCGCCTGCCCGACGCTCTCTTCGTTCTGATAGATGGCGGCCGTGTCGATCAACCGGTAGCCGGCGTCGAGTGCCGCCTTGACCGTGTCGACCGTGACCGTCCCGTCTTCAACTTTGTACACGCCGAGCCCGAGCATCGGCAGTTTCACATCATTATTGAGTGTTGTCCATTCCATAATTTGATTCCCTCCCTCTCACATCTAACGTTACCGAAAATCACGACAAAGTGAAAGCGAAACCTACAGCCGAATGCTTTCTCCGTGCGCCTTAATCACGATTTGATCGCGTTCGAGTTTGGCCGCGGCGACGAGGCGGTCATACGGCTCCTCGACCGGCTCGTATGATAAGACGAACGTGTCCCAGTGCATCGGGAAGAACCGTTTCGCTCCGCTCTGTTTGAACATCGTCCACGCTTGCTCCGGGGTGCAGTGCGCTTCCTGGAACGAGTCCGGTTGATACGCACCGATCGGGAAGAAGGCGAGGTCGATCGGTTCTTTGCTCGCGAGCCCGTTGAACGCTTCGGTGTACGCCGTGTCGCCGGCGAACAGCATACGGACGCCTTTATATTTCAAGACGTAGCCGTTATAGCCCATATGTTTGTCCCACGGGAAGCGGTTGCCCCAATGCGCGACCGGGATCGCTTGGACGTTGAGTCCGTTCGCGAGTGTCAACTTGTCGTGGGGATGCATCTCGAGCGTCTGTAGGCTCGGATAGTGACGCAACAGTTTGCTCGTCCCCGGTGCCGAGATGACGACCGTGTCACGGGTGATGAGCCGCTTCAAACTTTTATGGTCGAAGTGGTCCATATGGGCGTGGCTGAGCAAGATGACGTCGACGTGACCGATCTCTTCGATCGAGAGGGCAGGGGCGGTATGCCGTTTCATGCCGAACGTGACGGGACCGACGTGGACACCGATCCGTTTTGAGAATACCGGGTCGGTCAAAATTTTGAGGCCGTACCAATGGATGAGCACGGTCGAGTGGCCGATCCACGTGGCGCTCACGCTCGTCTCGTCGAAAATGGACAAGTCCGGTTTGATCGGCGCCTCTTTAAAGTCAGGACGCGGTAACCGCTGTTTCAGTCGTGTATAAAAGAACGTGCCGACGCTTGCCAAGACAGCGCTCGGGACGAGTAAGTTGCGTAATTTCATGTGAGTCACCTCGTTATATAGGATAGCTTCATCTTAACGCTGACGACTAAGACATGCATCCGCCCATAGGCGTAGAAACGATGGGAGATTGTGGGTTTGCTGGTTGCGAATCCGCTTACATTTTGGTAAGGTGGCAGTAGATTAGGAAAGGAAGGTACCGCGTGCTATGAAAAAGTCACACTCACTCAACTGATGAAACGAATCATCACTGTTCGTCTGAACAGTCACGGGTGAAGTGTGTCCAATCTCAAGCTGCGGGGTGACCCTTTTTTTCCGCTTGACCGGAGATCTTCACACCATCGCTTTCTAGCGAATGGTGTTTTTTGTTTCATCGCGTATCGGACAAACAAGCGAGGTGAGACAACTATGTTATCTGTACATCAAGTCCGGTTCGACTACGACCAGCAACCGCTATTTGACAGCGTCTCGTTCGACGTGTCAACAGGCGAACGGGCCGTCTTGTTCGGCCAAAACGGGTCAGGGAAGACGACGTTGTTCAAATTGCTCGTCGGTAAACTGAGCCCTCAGGCCGGTCGAATCGAAGTAGCCGGAAAAGTCGGTGTCGTCGAACAGACCGTGTCCGTTGGGGATGGGACGACGCTCGCGTACGTCATGAAAGGTGACAGCGAACGGTTCCGTTTGTACGAAGAAGTCACATCAGGCGACACGGAGCGCGTGCTCGCGGTGTATGACGAGGCGATGGCGTGTGACGCTTTCGGACTCGAGGCCGAGGCGAACCAAGCGTTGAAACGAATCGGCATGGATGGAATGGGATTAAGACGGCTTTCTGACTTGAGCGGCGGCGAACAGACGCGGGCACAATTGGCCCGGCTCATGATGCGTCACGTCGACGTCGTCTTGCTCGACGAGCCGACGAATCATCTCGACGTCGACTCGATCGACTGGCTGACGCGCTGGGTGCGTGAGTTTCCGGGCACGGTGCTCGCCATCTCCCACGACCGCCAGTTCATCGATGACGTCGCAACGGTCATCCTTGAACTGAGTGACGGCGAGGTCGTCCGCTATCCGGGCAACTATAGCGCCTATAAGCAGCAAAAAGCCGAGGAACGGGTGCGTGACGAGCGGGCCCACGCGCGCTATGTGGCGCGCAAGTCGGAACTGCTCGATATGATCGTCCAGTACAAAGGCTGGCACTTGAAGGCGAAAGCGACGGCGAGCGTCCGCAGTCCTGGTGCTCAGAAAGGGGCGGCGAACCTTGCCGTCAAGATGAAAGCAAGGCAACGAAAACTCGATCAGCTCGAACAAGGGCGTCCCAACAAACCGAAAGACGCGGGGCGCGTTTCGGTCCGCTTCGAAGCGGAACCGCTTGAGGCGAAGACGTGGATCACGGTCGAGAACGTCGTGTTCGGGTATGACGAGCCGTTGTTCGAGCATCTTTCGTTCACGTTCAATCGAGGAGACCGCTTGTCGATCGTCGGACCGAACGGGAGCGGCAAGACGACGCTGTTGAAGCTGCTTTTAGGGCAGCTTCAGCCAAACGAGGGTGTTGTGCATCGCCATCCGAAACTGAAAATCGGCTACTTCTCACAGACGCTCGAGCGGTTGCCCGAGGATGGGACGCTGCTTGACGCACTATTATCCGCGAGCGACATTCCGGAGACGGAAGCGCGGACGCTCCTGGCCCATTTCTTGTTCCGTCGTGACGACGTCTATAAACCGATGCGTGAGGCGAGCATGGGCGAGAAGTGTCGGATCGCATTCCTCATCCTTTATTTCTCAGACGCAGACATGCTCGCGCTTGATGAACCGACGAACTATTTAGACGTCGCGACACGCGAACAAATCGAGGCGGCCTTATCGATCTACCGGGGCGGTCTCATCCTCATCTCGCACGACCGGACGTTCCATCAGCTGACGGACCGGACGATCGAGCTCGGCGAGACGGTGCGAATTTTAGAAGCCGGACAAGACACGCCCCCCATCGACGTCGAAGCGACGATTCAGACGCTCGAGGCGCTGACGAATGACGAACAAAAATTTGTTGACGAGGCAGGAAACGTGAAGCCGTTTGACGAATCGGAACAGATGAGACGAAACGAGTAGGAGTGGAGAATAATGAAGGAAGAAGTTCGGTCATCACGGGCCGCGTCAAGGAAACGAAAACGGTTGTTACGGTTAGCGACGGCGGTCTTGTTGATCGCTTCATTGATCGGTGTCATCGCGTTCGCGGCGTACATCGATTCGCAAAAGCAGACGGCACTGCCTGAGTCGGACAACATCTCGACGGAAGAAGTCGATAGCGGGACAGAGGCGGAACCTGAAGAGGAAGCGACTGAAGAAGAGCCGAGTGAGGACGTCGTCTACATCGCGACGCCGTACACGAAAGTGTATGCTGATGATCGTGTGACCGTTCTATATGAGGCGGATCTTGGAGACCGGTTCGAACGGCTCGAAGCCGTCAGTGGATTCGTCAAACTTCAGTTGAACGACCGGACGACCGGATGGGTGACGGAAGAGCGCGTGACCGAGGAAGCGACTAGCGTCTCGGACGATGAAGTGGAACAGGCGTGGCAAACGGTCGTGCCGACGGCTTCAGCGTCTGCTTTGGACTGGCTCGGACAAGACGTGGCGACGGTCCGATCGACACTCGGGGCACCGGCGTCCGTCCAGCGCGACCAAGTGAACGAGTACCACTTCTACAATGGCTTCTTTTTAATGGTGCGTGACCAACGAGTGAAAGCGATCGATTGGGACCGTCAGACGGCCGTGACGCCTGAACTTGAGGCGGCGAGCGCCCAAAGCGCGGGCAGTTGGTATGACGGGGAGACGCTTCAATTGAAGCTGTTCCCGTATAACGGGGTCATGCGGGTCCGAATTGAACAAAAGTAAATGCTGGCGTCGAGAGGGTGCATCCTGTCGGCGCTTCTTTTTTCGAATTCATTCAAACGAGCGTTTGAATGATAGGGGGAAAAGGGATATAATGAAGGGAGAGAGGAGCGATGACGCATGGGACAACATGATCATGGCCACGAAGGCCACCACCACACAACGAATCAACGAGCATTATTGCTAGCATTTCTGTTGATCGTCACGTTCATGGTCGTCGAAGTCATCGGCGGTCTGTGGACGAACAGCCTCGCGCTCTTATCGGACGCGGGGCACATGCTCGGCGACGCGGCAGCGCTCGGGCTCAGTTTCTTGGCGGTCCGGTTCGGCGCCCGGAAGGCGACACCGAACCAGACGTTCGGGTACCGCCGCTTTGAGATTTTGGCGGCGTTCGTCAACGGATTGACGCTCCTTGTCATCTCAGGTTATATCATCATCGAGGCGTATAAGCGCTTGTTCGCGCCACCAGAGATTTTAAGCGGCGGCATGCTCGCCATCGCCGTCATCGGGTTGCTCGTCAACGTGCTCGCGGCGTGGATCTTGATGCGTGGCGAGCGGGACAACTTGAACGTCCGGAGCGCGCTCCTGCACGTGTTCGGAGACTTGCTCGGATCGGTCGGGGCCATCACGGCGGCGCTGCTCATTCTAATGTTCGGGTGGACGCTCGCTGATCCGATCGCCAGTATGTTCGTCGCGCTCCTCATCTTGGTGAGCGGGTACCGCGTGACTCGGGACGCCGTCCATATTTTGACGGAAGGGGCGCCTGACAAAGTCGACGTCGTGGCGATGCAGCGTGACCTTGCGACCGTCGAAGGCGTCAAAGAAGTACATGACCTCCACGTCTGGTCGATCACGTCTGAGGAGTACGCCGTCACGTGCCACGTGTTGATCGATGAAGCGACAGATGATCAACGCGTGCTGCACGATGTGACGGAGCGGATGAAGCAGTACGGGTCGTTCGGTCGTTCGACCGTTCAAATCGAACGAGAGACGGCACACTGCGAGGAACGAACGATCTGGTAAACGCACGAGCGGTCCCTGACAAGAGTCGGGGACCGCTTTTGTTATGGTTTCAGCACGACTTTGACGCAGTCGTCGAGGTGGTCATTGAATATCTTGTAGGCGTCAGCGGCTTGTTCGAGCGGCAGGCGGTGGGTGATGATGTCGGTCGGGTCGAACTTCTTGTCGACGATCATCTGGAACAGCTCAGGCATGTAGTGGATGACCGGAGCTTGACCAGTCTTAAGCGTGACGTTGCGCGTGAAGAAGTCACCCATCGGAAACTGGTTATAGTTCATCGGGTAGACACCGGTCAATTGGACCGTACCGAACTTGCGGACAGCTTCTTTGGCGACTTTGATGGCGCTGAGCGTTCCGCCTTGGATCATCAGCTTTTGCTCGACTTTCTCGATCGGGGTTTTCTTCCCGTCGATGCCGACACAGTCGACGACGATATCGGCGCCGCCACCCGTGATTTCCCGGATGTATTTGCCGGTCTCGACCGGGTCTTTCAACAAAACGGTTTCGACGTTGTTTGAGAGTTTGGCTCGGTTCAATCGATAGATTTCCGGGTCGACAGCGATGACGCGTTTTGCGCCGCGCACCCAGGCGAGTTTTTGTGTCATCAAGCCGACAGGGCCCGACCCGAGAACGACGACCGTGTCACCGGCCTTCATCCCAGCGTTGTCCAAGCTCCACCATGCGGTCGGGATGACGTCGGAGAGGAACAACAGTGCCTCATCCTCGAGCTCGCACGACTCTGGGATGACGAGCGGCATGAAGTTACCATACGGTACTTTCAAATATTCGGCCTGACCACCCGGGTGGTTCCCGAACTGTTCAGTGTAACCGAACAGTCCGCCCGCATCTGTGTGCGGGGCGTGGTTCGAGTTGTCACACTGGCTCTCCATTTCATTCTCACAATAGAAGCAATGGCCGCAAGAGACGTTGAACGGTAAGACGACGCGATCGCCTTTTTTCACTTTGGTCACGTCTGGTCCGATGTCTTCGACGATACCCATCGGTTCGTGTCCGATGATAAACCCGTGCCGGGCCGGCATGTTGCCTTGGTAAATGTGAAGGTCAGACCCACAGATGGCCGTCGACGTGATCTTGACAATGATCTCTTCTCGGTTCTCGATTTCCGGGTCCGACACATCTTTCACTTCGATGTTTTTCGTCCCTTGATAAGTAACAGCACGCATACGTTGGTTACCTCCTTTTTTGAAAGACAGGTGAACGACGACATGGTTACTGTACCCGTATGGTGCGAGCATGAATCTACCCGCGAACGGGAATAGAAAAAAGGACTCACAAAGGAGTCCCAGTGCCCGCGATGTCGATGACGACGATCTCGGGTGGATTGAAGATACGCGGTACGCTGACTGTGTAGTTGAAGCCGCGGCCGATGATATGGGTGAACGAATCGTGTTCATACAGGCCGCCCGCATATTTTGGGAAGAAGCCTTGGTCAGGCGCGTAAAGCCCGTTCAATAGATAAGGGATACGGACCTGGCCGCCATGGGCGTGGCCCGACAAGACGAGGTCGAACGGAAGCTCGGCGTACGTCTCGACTTGTTCCGCCCGGTGGGACAAGAGCAGGCTGAACGTGTCGTCCGTTTCGACGTCGTCAAGTGCGGTCAAGACGTCTTGCTCCCAGTTCCCGTATATGTTTTCGGCGTACGTGCGAAGCGGGTCCTCGACGCCGCCGATGATGAGTTCGACTCCGTTAACGGTCACGGCCTCGGCTTCGTTCTCGAGCACGATCACACCAAACGAACGAAACACGTCTTTGACGTCGTGCCGGACGAAATCACTTGATTCATCAATTTCATGGTTGCCGGTGACGAAATACATCGGGGCGATTCCTTGTAGCCCTTCGATTAGTTCGAAAGCGGCGTCTGGCGAGCGGTATCGATCGAGCAAATCACCGGGAAGCGCGATCAGATCAGGTTGCTGCTCACGAACTTTTTCAATCAGATTTTTTTGGTCCTCACCATACGAATAGCCGTGCAAATCCGAGAGGAGGATGACGCGTAACGATTGACCAGTTTCGAGCTTATCGGTCGTCAGCTCGTACTCTCTAATCGTCAGCCCGTTGTAAAGGGCGGCGAACAGAAAGACGACCACGATGCCGAACGTGATGTACTTTCGTTTTCCTTTTAGCATCGTGTCGCCTCCTCGGTCGGATGTTTGTCTTTTCATTCTACTCTGTTAATAGGTGTGGACGCAAAAAAAAGCCCACTCATATTTGAGTGGGCAGGGGATTAGGCGACGTTTGTCGTCAATTTGACGTCGACGTTGCCGCGTGTCGCTTTCGAATACGGGCACACTTGGTGCGCTGCTTCGACGAGACGCTCAGCAGTTGCTTGGTCGACACCTTTGATTTCGACTTCGAGCTCGACCGAGATGAAGAAACCTTCGTCGTTCTGGTTAAGTGTGACGTGGCCAGTGACGCTCGTGCCATCTGTCTTGACGCGCTCTTTACCGATGACGAGGTTCAACGCGCTGCCGAAGCAAGCTGCGTATCCGGCTGCGAACAATTGCTCAGGGTTCGTCGACTCTTCTGCTTGTTTCGATCCTGGCATTGCGACGCTCAAGTCGATGACGCCGTCCGTAGATGTGACGCGACCTTCGCGGCCACCGAGAGCTGTTGCTGAAGCTGTGAATAGTGGTTTCATAATTAAATTCCTCCGTTTCGTTTTTAACAATTAAGTTGTGCACAATTTAATTATAGGGCAGTCAAACAGATATTCAAGTGATATGCTTGACCTAAGACTTTAGCCGGAGGAATTTATATGAAAAGTTCGTTAACATTAGAGCATCAGATTTGCTTTCAGCTCTACACCGCCTCAAAAGAATTGACACGTTTGTATCGGCCGATCTTAGAGCCGCTCAAACTCACATACAGCCAGTATTTGGTCATGCTCGTTTTATGGGAAGAAGATCACATCGATTTGAAACAGCTCGGGGAACGGTTGACGCTTGATTCGGGCACGCTGTCACCGCTCATCAAACGGTTGACCCAACTCGGGTACGTGGAGAAAATCCGGGCGACCGATGATGAGCGCCGGGTGTTGGTGTCGCTCACCGCATCGGGTAGCGCACTTCGTGAGCAGGCCGAGGACGTGCCGGTCAAAGTGAGTGGTATGCTAAATATAGACGAAGCGACTTATTTCGCTTATATGGAGATGCTCATCGATATCAAATCGCGTCTGCGTGAATTCGGTGAGCGACAGGGCTAGGTTCTCACGAAAGGAGACGATATGTTTCGTAAACTGTTTATTCTATTGATTGGGATTGGTCTATATACGGCTTGGAACTATGAGGTGCCGAACGTATCGGCGCCGACGAGCGTCCAGGTGAAGTCGACGGAAGTGGTGGAAGAGCGCGTCGCGACCGACGCTCCAAAGTTCGCGAGCCAATATGCCGGTCACGACTGGTATTTGCTCGAGAAAAATGGCGACCGGACGCTTGAGCTCGTCGATGAGGATGGTGCCAAAAAAGGGCAATACCAATTCGAGTCGGGCAGTACGTTCGAAGGGCTCGTCCTTGACCAGACGACACGACAACAAGTCGAGAACATCGGCTTCGACGAAGTGAAGTCTTACGATAAAGGGTTGAAACGTTACTTGATCCCGGACGATCCTTCGTTCTCGGTCTATGCGATGAACGGCAATTACGTCACGATGTTCTTTGACCAACATGACGAAGACAAGCTGAAAGGCATCCTTTCCGTTGAACGGAGCGTCGAGGAGTCGAGCGACGGTTATTATGGAGACGTCTCGGAAGAGAGCATCGTGTCTAACGAGGCGCTCATGCGCATGCTCATGAACTGGGACCGTCAAAAGTTTGGGTTATCCGCACTCGCTGACTATGAGCCGCTGCTTCCGGTCGTCCGGGCGCATAGTGAGAACATGGCGGTGAACAACTTCTTCAGCCACACCGACCCCGAAGGACGCGACCCGTTCGAACGGATGAATGAGGCCGGACTTGCCTACTCGCTCGCCGGGGAGAACTTGGCGATGGGACAGATGAGCGTCTTTCACGCTCACTGGGGACTGATGAACTCGCTCGGTCACCGCGAGAACATCTTAAAGCGAGACTTCACGCACGCCTCGGTCGGTCTTGTCTATAATGAAGACAACAGTCCATTCTATACGATCAACTTCATCACACCACGATAAAAGGATGGTCTACCCTAGAGGGGCGGACCATCCTTTTTAGCGGTCAGAGCAGGCGTTTCACCGCTCGCTCGATCTCGTCCGGTGTCGTCTGCGGTGAGAACCGTTCGATGACGTTGCCTTTCCGGTCGACTAGGAACTTCGTGAAGTTCCATTTGATCGCTTTCGAGCCGAGCAGGCCAGGTGCTTCTTTCGATAAGTATTGGAAGAGCGGGTGGGCGTCTTTGCCGTTGACGTCGACTTTCGAGAACATCGGGAACGTCACGCCGTAGTTCAATTGACAGAACTCGCTGATCTCTTCGTTCGAGCCCGGGTCTTGGTTGCCGAACTGGTTGCACGGGAAGCCAAGAATATGGAAACCTTGACCTTGATAGCGCTCAAATAGCTTTTCAAGGCCGTCTAATTGAGGTGTGAAGCCGCACTTGCTCGCCGTGTTGACGATCAAGAGGACGTCCCCCTCGTATTTGGATAAAGGCTGCAGCTTGCCGCTCATGTCGGCTGCTTCGTACTGATAGATCATCATCTGATTCCCCCTTTTTATGTTCATTATAGCAAGCCGTTCGATTGCGAACGACTTTGAACCGGTTGTCCGCAATCAAATTGTCACGAAACGATGAGGTCGCTGTTACAATGAAATCAAACGGAACCCGTATAATGAATCGTTGTAGAGAGGAAAGGTGTTATGTACATATTGAAAAATGAATTTATTTGGATCGCATTGATCCTGATCGGCTTGTTCGTCTCGAGTGCGACGCCGTACTCTGACCAAAGCATCGTCTCGCCGCTCGAACGCTTCGATTGGACGTGGGCCGAACCAGCCCTCTCGAACGTCGACTTCGACTATGCCGGCAGCCCGGTCTCGCTCGAAGACAAAGGAACCGTCGGCTTGATCGAATTTTTAATTCGGAAAGCGGCACACTTCACGGTCTTCTTCGTCTTAGGTGCGTTGTTCGTCAAAGCCGTGTCGCGGACGAGACTGAACGCGTGGCTCGTGTTGTTGTTCGCGTGGGCGCTCGCGAACACGGTCGCCATCTTTGATGAGTTTCATCAGAGTCTGACCCCGGAACGCACCCCGCTCATTCAAGACGTCGTATTAGACAGCTTCGGCGCTTGTTGCGGCGTCCTGCTCTTTGGTGGCTATTATCTGTTCGTGAGAAAACGTAATAAACACCAACGGAGAGGTTATGTATCGGTCAGGTAGATAAAAAATAGTATAGGTCATTATTTGAAAAGCGCTTTCATAAGGCGTTTTTCTTTTTTACTAAATTCATATTTTGTGACAATTTGTGGATTGAGCCCGTTAAATACCCACGTTTTATCGAGGATAAAACCTAAATCAGGTCAATGTAACGCGAATGAAATATAAGTGTAAAATAACTTTAGGTTTAGATTGCTATAATGAGTCACAGGGCGAGACGGATTCTCGCAAAACTATACAGAACTCATTCATCTATTATCCTATAGAAATTCACACGACTCAGCGGAGGTAAGCACATTGATTAACTTGAAGAAACTTGCAGCAACCGTCACTTTAGGCGCTCTTCTAATCAGCGGCACGACACCTGGTTTTGCAGCGTCACTTACAGACAAGCAAAAAAAGGTCCAACAGCAGCAACAAAAGAATAGCACTGAGCAGAGCAAAGCGAACTCTTCGATCCAATCACGCGAACAAGCGATCAGCAAAGAGCAGCAAGAAATCAACAAGCTAGACGCTGAACTCCAAGACGTCATCAACGACGTCGCACAAAAGAAAGCTGAGATTCGTGCTACGCAAGAAAAAATTGCCGCGCTTGAAAAACAAATCAAGCAGTATGAAGCAAAAATGAAAGCACAAGAAGAACTTATGAAAGAGCGCATGGCAACGATGCAAAAGAACGGCGGCGGGTCGATCGACTGGGCCGAGTTCATCTTCGGATCAAAAGACTTCGGTGACTTGCTTACTCGTATGATCACAGCAGGTACGATTCAAGAGAACGACAAGCAAATTTTTGAAGAGTACCAAGCGACGAAAGAAAAGCTTGCGACAGCACAGGCTGAATTGAAAGCCGAGCGCGACGCTCTCGTTAAACAAAAGCAAGAACTTGAAGCACGTAAAGCAGCGCTCGACAAGAAAATGAAAGAGCGGGCGGCTAAAGTCAAGAAGCTCAACGCTGAAAAAATCAAGTTCGAATCGAAATTGATGAGTTTGAAAGAAATGGAATCAACGCTCCAAGCACAAGAAGCTTCAATCAAGGCAGAAATCGAAGCACAACGTCGTGCGGCTGAAGAAGCGAAACGTAAAGCAGCGGCGGAAGCGGCAGCAGCTGCAGCAGCAGCGAAACAACAAAAGCAACAAGGTTCGTCAAGCAAGCCGAGCGCGTCAGCGGCAACGCCTGTAGCGGCGGCACCGGCAAGCGGCGGCATGTTCCAACGTCCTGCTAGCGGTCGTCTTACACAACCTTTTGGACCTGCAAGTGGTGTGAACGGTTATACGTTCCACAACGGTCTTGATATCGCGGCACCGGTCGGCACACCGATCTATGCAGCGCAAACAGGTACGGTCACGACGGCAGGATGGGGCGGCGCCTACGGGAACCACATCATCATCACGCACGTCTTGAACGGACAAGTTTGGACGACGGTCTACGCTCACTTGAGCTCGGTGTCGGTATCGGCTGGCCAACGTGTCTCGCAAGGTCAGAACATCGGCGGCATGGGTAGCACAGGTAACTCGACTGGTTCGCACTTGCACTTCGAGATTCACCGTGGCGGTTACTCGTACTCGTCTTCGAGCGCGGGTAGCACGGTCAACCCAGCTTCATTCTTCTAAACGTATACAAAAAGTGATCGACGAACGCGTCGATCACTTTTTTATTGCCCGATAAGCGATAAACGTCAGCAAGGCGGCCCCGATGACGCTCAGCAAGAGCGTGTCGAGATTCGGGTCGGCAAAGACGCTCATGCCACCGACGATCAGCATGTAGGCAACGATCGAGCCGACGAAGACGGTCGACACGACCGAACGGACTCGTTTCGGGATTTGCTTCCACCAGTTCCTCATAAAAATCGCCTCCACCTATTAGTATAGGGGAGGCGGGATGATTCATCTAGCGAGCCGAATCCACGAAGATTCCATGATCGGCCGGTAGCCGACTTCTTGATAAATCTTGTTTGATGTCGGGTTGGTCAAATCGGTGTAGAGCGTGCAGAACGATTTCGTTTCGAGCAATCGGCGACTGAGAGTAGCGACGAGACTGCGAGCGTATCCGTTTCCGCGTTTCGCAGGAGTCGTGTAAACGAAAGACACCGTGATGCCATTCAACGTCGGGCGGGAGCGCTTTGCGCACGAAACGGGTATGCCGTTGACTTCCCAGATGAAGGCGTCATCGTTATCAATCATTGAAGTGACGACAGCGACCATTCTTTCGTCATGTGATGGTTCGAGTCCCGAGTCTTGTTCAAAGGCACGGTACCACGTCTCTAAAAGAGGCTGGTCGGACTTGGTCGCCTGGCGCATCGACCCGCCGGCCAGAACGATGTCGTTGACGCGGTCTAATCGATAGAGCCCTTGCGACATGAACGTCGACGCTGCTTCATCCGTCCGTTTCTCCCACATGGCACCGAACGTCTCGGCATGTGTCTTTTCGGAGACGACTTCTGTGAACGGGATGTCTAGCTGTAGTAGAGCCGGGATGACAGCCGCGTGGATCGATGTTGCCTGAGACGTGTCGACGACGACGTAATTGAGCGGGTGCGGCGGTGTGACTTGCATGATGGCGAGGAGCTGTCCATCGTCCTCGACCGTCAACTGATGGTAGGTGTCGTATAGGTCTCGCTTAATATTTTCAAGGATGCCGATCATCAAGCTGTTCTCGGCCTCTTTTTTCAACAATTCCGACATGACGCGTTCCGAAAACGCGAACGGGTCGTTCCAAACTTTCACTTCCAAAGTCGACACCCTTTCTGTATATGTATGAAAAACGGGCAAACCGTGAGGCCTGCCCGTTGTCTAGCTCGTAACTCGTTAAGCGATGTCTTCGCGCGCTTTCGCGTCGTCGAGCAAGTTCGTGTTGCGTTTGAAGTAATGGACGATTTTGGCGATGGCGCCGTCACCTGTGACGTTCGTCGCCGTACCGAAGCTGTCTTGCGCCAAGTAGAGCGCGATGACGAGGCTTTGCATCGTCGCATCGAATCCGAGGATCGACCCGAACAATCCGAGTGATGCCATGACGGCCCCACCAGGAACACCTGGCGCCGCAATCATCGTCACGCCGAGGGCGAGGATGAACGGGAGGACGATCGCGTATGACATCGGCATGCCGTTCAAGTACATGAGGGCGACACCGACCGATGTGAGCGTGATCGTCGAGCCTGATAAGTGGATTGTCGCGCAGAGCGGGACGACGAAGTTGGCGACGCCTTCATCGACGTTGTTCAATTTTGCCTGACGAAGCGTGACCGGGATCGTCGCGGCTGACGACTGTGTGCCGATGGCTGTGAAGTAAGCCGGCATCATCGTCTTGAGCAGTTTGAACGGATTCTCTTTATTGAGCCCACCTGCGATTGAATATTGAATCATGAGCATCGTCGCGTGAAGGACGATGATCGTGACGAAGACGAGCGAGAACACCGACAAAATCTCGGCGACTTGACCGGCGTACGTCATGTTCATGAAAATTCCGGCGATGTGGATCGGCAAAAATGGAATGATGACTTTACTAATGAGTAGTTCGATAATATCGCGGAAGTCCATGGCGAGGTCGAGTGAGCGTTTGCTCTCGATCGCGGCGATCCCGATTCCGATGACGAACGCGAGAATGAGCGCCGTCATGACACCGAATACCGGTGGAATCTCAAACTCCATGAAACCTTTCAAGAGTGCTTCTTCTGGGTTTTCAGCTGATGCCGTGCTGCGTGCTAAGATCTGCGGGAACAGGTTGCTCGTCGCGAAGTAGGCGAGTGTACCGGCGACGATCGTCGATACGTAAGCAATCGCGGCCGTCAAGCCGACTAGTTTCCCGGCGCCTTTTCCAAGTTCCCCGATACCTGGAATGATGAAGGCGAGAATGATGAGCGGGATGGCGAAGCCTAAGAATTGTCCGAAGACCGTGTTGAACGTGACGAACGTCCGTACAATCCAGTTCTGGCTTTCTGGTACGATGCTACCGACTAATATCCCGAAAGCGATAGCGATGATGATGCGGCCTAGAAGACCAATCCTTAATTTCAAATAAATCATCCTTTCTAAATGTTTGAATTGTTGCTATTTTCGCACATTTCCCTGCGTGTTGCCAGCCTATCTTCGAATTTTAGTGAAGATTGACGTTTGACAACTTCTGAACAGGGTATCACAAAATGTTAGTGGGAAAAAGGAAGGGGTCTTCTCCTTTTCCTAATATACAAACGATGTTATGATTAATTTGGAACAGACGTAAAGGAGGGGTGACACGTGCAGGTACAACGAACAACGATTCACATTGCGGGGCAAGACTATACGATTGTTAGCGAGGAGTCAGCCGATCATGTGAGGGAAGTGGGCTTTCTCGTCGATAGTAAGATCCGCGAGATTCGTGAACAGTCCCCTCAGCTAGACGCTCGTCAGGCAGCGGTCCTCGCCGCCATCCAAATTGCGAGCGATCACGTCAAAATTAAACGAAATACGGGAGAATAAATCAATCCATGGTTACTCTACTTATACTGTTTTTCTTGTTTATCGGGATCATTAACGGCTTCCGCCGTGGAGCGATCCTCCAGCTCGGCCATTGGGTCGCGCTCATCATCAGTTTCTTTGTCGCCAACGCCTATTACCGGGATCTCGCCGAAGCGTTCAAACTTTGGATCCCATATCCGTCACAACTTGACGGGACGTTACCGGGCGGTGTGCTCGACTTGAACTCACTGTCAGGCATCGAGATGACATTCTATAACGTTTTTTGGTTCGTCATCTTGTTCCTGATCACGAAGCTCGTCTTGCATCTCATCTTGTCGATGCTCGACTTCTTGACGGACTTGCCGATCTTGCGCCAATTGAAAGGCATCATCGGTGCCGTGCTCGGATTCTTCGAGTCATACGTCATCACGTTCTTCATCCTTTGGGTGATTGCGTTCGTCCCGATGGCGGGCGTCCAAAATGCGGTCGACAACTCGTCGCTCGCGACGTTCATCATCCAGGATACGCCATACCTATCTGACTGGTTCTCGAATAAGATGCTGTGACACGACAGGCCGGAATGCAAGCAAGCGCTTGTGTCTCGGTCTTTTCTGTATGAAAAAGGGGGAAATACGATGAATAAAGTTGAGGCGATGATGCTGTTAGAGAAAATCGCGCAATATATGGAGATCAAGGGTGAGAACCCGTTCAAAATCAACGCGTTTCGTAAAGCGGCGACGGCGCTCGAGAACACCGAGCTCGAACTCGACGACATTGATGATTTGACGACGATCTCAGGTATCGGTAAAGGAACGGCAGCTGTACTCGAGGAATGGCGCCAGACGGGACGGAGCGAGGTGCTCGAGTCGCTCCAAGAAGAGATTCCGTACGGCTTGATGAAGCTGCTCAAAATTCAAGGGCTCGGCGGCAAGAAACTGGCTCAGCTAAGAGAGGTCGGCGTCGTCGACCTCGAGTCGCTCATCCGTGTATTGGAAGACGGCACGGCGTCAGAATTGCCGCGTTTCGGCACGAAGAGCGTCGAGAAGTTGCTCGCAGCAGCACGGAACTTGGAATCCCGTCCGGAACGCCTGTCGTACGCGATGATGCGCCCGGTCGTAGAAGAGATCAATACGGTGTTAGAAGGCGAGTCGCTCGTCCTCCGGCATTCGGTAGGGGGCAGTTTCCGCCGGGCCGAGGAGACGTGCAAAGACTTGGACTTCATCATCGCGACCGAGGAGCCTGTCGCTTTGCGCGACAAACTGCTCGCGCTCCCGTTCGTCAATGAAGTCATCGCAGCCGGTGAGACGAAAGTGTCGCTCGTCTTAGAGCGCGAGGAGATGGTGTCGGTCGACTTCCGGATGGTCGATCCCGGTGCTTTCGCGGCGACGCTCCACCACTTCACCGGCTCAAAAGACCATAACGTCCGCATGCGCCAACTCGCGAAAGCTAAGGGTGAGTCGATCTCCGAGTACGGGGTCGAGACCGCGGACGGCCTATGGCAGCCGGAGACGGAAGCGGAGCTGTTCGAACGCTACGGCCTCCCGTTCATCCCGCCGGAGCTACGGGCAGGGAATCTTGAGTTCGAGCACGACATCTCGAAGCTCGTCACGCTCGACGATATCAAGGCCGACGCGCATATGCACACGGTCTGGTCGGACGGGAAGTTGACGGTCGATGAGCTCGTCGCCGCGATGAAAGCGCGAGGTTACGAGTGGATCGCCATCACCGACCACGGCAAGTATATGTCGTTCGTCAATGGGTTGACCGAGGAACGATTAGAAGCGCAAGGGGAAGAGATCCTTGTCGCGGCGAAAAAACACGATATGCACGTCTTGCGCGGTGTCGAGATGGACATCCGCCCAGACGGGACGCTCGACTACGAGCCTGAGTTTTTAGCGACGCTCGACTACGTCGTCGCCTCGATCCATTCAAAGATGGACCAAGGTGTCGACGAGATCATGGCGCGGCTCGAGAACGCCTGCCGTTCGCCTTACGTCAACGTCATCGCCCATCCGACCGGACGCTTGATCGGACGTCGTGACGGCTACCCGATCGACGAGGAGCGCTTGATCGCCCTCGCGAAAGAGACAGGGACAGCGCTCGAACTGAACGCCAACCCGAACCGTCTCGATTTGACCGCCTCGACGCTGAAGAAAGCGAAGGCGGCCGGTGTCAAACTGATGGTAAACACCGACACCCACCACCCTGATATGATGGAAGATATGGCACTCGGCGTCTTGCACGCAAGAAAAGCCTATCTCGAACCGTCAGACATTATTAACTGCCTCACGTTCGAAGAAGCGACAGCGTTCTTCGACGCGAAGCGACAGAAAGGAACATGCTAGATGGATCACGCGTTACGCGTATTAGAATATGAAAAGTTACGTCAACAGCTCGCCGTGCATGCGGCCAGCTCGCTCGGGAAAAACCGGGCGCTCAACATGCAGCCTGACTACTCGTACGACCGGGTACTCGCCAACTTGAACGTCACGCGCGAGGCGACCGAGGTCGTCCGGCTCCGGGACCGTTTGCCGCTCGGCGGTCTCTCAGACGTCCGCGCCGAAGTGAAACGGGCCGCCATCGGCTCGGTGCTCTCGACGAGCGAACTGCTCGCCGTCGCCGCCGTCATGTACAGCGGCCGCCAAGTGAAAAACTTCTTTGAGAAGTTGCACGAGGACAACGAAGACATCCAAATCCCGCGCCTCGACGAATATGCCGAGCGCTTGACGAAGCTGATCGAGGTCGAGCAATCGATCCGTCACGCCATCGACGACCAAGGTACGGTCCAAGATTCGGCGAGCTCGCAACTGCGCGGTCTGCGGACGCAACTCCGCAGTTACGAAGGCAGTGTCCGCTCGCGGATCGACAACATCCTCCGCAACAACGCCAAGATGCTCTCAGACGCGATCGTCACGATCCGGAACGACCGCTTCGTCGTCCCGGTCAAGCAAGAGTATCGCCAAGCGTTCGGCGGGATCGTCCACGACCAGTCGGCGTCAGGGCAGACGCTCTTCATCGAGCCGCAAGCGATCGTCTCGATCAACAACGAGATCCAAGAAGTCCGCTTGAAAGAACGCTCGGAGATCGACCGCATCTTGACCGAACTGTCAAATCTCGTCGGCGGCGTAGCCGATTCCGTCGTGACAAACCTCGACGTCTTGGCCGAACTCGACTTCGTGTTCGCGAAAGTCGCGTACGGTCATCAACTGAAAGCGACGGAACCGAAGTTGAACGACGCCCGCGAGATCAAACTGAAGCAGGCGCGTCATCCGTTCATCCCGCAAGACGAGGTCGTCCCGATCACGGTCGAGCTCGGGGAAGACTTCACGTCGCTCGTCATCACCGGACCTAACACGGGTGGTAAGACGGTCACGCTCAAGACGATCGGGTTACTGCAACTGATGGTCCAGTCAGGTCTCTATGTCCCGGCCGAGTTCGGTACAGAGCTCTCGGTGTTCGACGCCGTCTACGCCGACATCGGTGACGAGCAGTCGATCGAGCAGAGCTTGTCGACGTTCAGCTCGCACATGACGAACATCGTCAGCATGCTCGACAAAGTCGACTTCATGTCGCTCGTCCTATTCGATGAGCTCGGTGCCGGGACCGACCCGCAAGAAGGGGCCGCGCTCGCCATCGCGATTCTTGATGAAGTGAAGCGGCGCGGGGCCCGCGTCGCGGCGACGACCCACTATTCCGAGTTGAAGGCGTATGCCTATAACCGAGAAGGTGTCGTCAACGCCTCGATGGAGTTCGATATCGAGTCGCTCAGCCCGACGTATCGTTTGTTGATCGGTGTGCCGGGACGCTCGAACGCGTTCGAGATCAGCCGACGCCTCGGTCTGTCCGAACAAGTGATCGATAAGGCACGGAGCCACGTCGGCACCGACGCCGAGTCGGTCGAATCGATGATCAACGAGCTCGAGTCGGCGAAACAACGCGCCGAGCAGCTCGAGCAAGAACTGATCGTGAAACGTCACGACTTCGAACAAGAGCAAGCGGCGTTCGAGGCGAAGATGAGTGAATTCGAGACCGAACGCGACACGATGTACGGCGAGGCCGAGGCTCGTGCCGAGAAGGCCGTCGAGAAGGCGAAGCGGGAAGCGAACGAAGTCATCGACCGGTTGAAGAAGCTACGCGCAGAAGGCATCGTCAAAGAGCACGAGATCATCGCCGCGAAGAAACAGCTCGAATCGGCGAAACCGACGCTCCAAGATAAAAAGATCCAAAAAGTGAAACAAAAAGCGCAACAAAAACGTACGTTCAGTAAAGGCGAAGAAGTGAAAGTGACGACGTTCAACCAAAAAGGGTATATCGTGAACCAGATCAACGACAACGAGTACAACGTCCAAGTCGGGATCATGAAAGTGAACGTCAAAGCGGACGACCTTCAAAAAGTCGGACCCTCGAAAGAACAAGGACTCCAGTCGAAAGGTAGCTCACTGAAGCGCCAGAGCTCGACGAAGTCGGAGCTTGATCTTCGCGGTGTTCGGGTCGAAGAGGGACTCTCGCGCCTAGACAAATATATCGACGAGGCGCTCGTGTCCGGATACGACAACGTCCGCATCATCCACGGGCTCGGTACGGGCGCGATGCGACAAGCGACGCAAGAGTATTTGAAAGGACATCGTCACGTGAAGAGTCAGCGCCCGGGTGGTATGGGTGAAGGTGGACTCGGGGTCACGGTCGTCGAATTGAAGTGAGGGACGCATGATGATGGGGAACGTAACGTTTGGCGTGATGCTCGAGTCGCTCGGATTGTACTCGATTGCCGGTCTGATGATCGTCGTCGGGCTCGCCATCTTCGAGATGACGACGCCGTACAGTAACTGGCGCGAGGTTCAAAAAGGGAATATCGCCGTCGCGCTCGCGACCGGGGGCAAGGTCGTCGGCCTGGCCAACATCTTCCGTGTCGTCGAGAGCCATCACGAGCGGATGGTCGACGTGTTGGTCGGAGGGAGCTTCGGCTTCTTCTTACTGCTCGTCACATATTGGTTGTTTGAATTTTTGACGCCGTCGCTCAAAGTGAACGAGGAGATCGGGAAAGGCAACATCGCGGTCGGCTTGCTCGCGTTCATGCTCTCGATCGGGGTCTCGCTCGTCGTCGGCGCGGCGTTGGTGAGGTGAAGACATGGTATACGAACGATTGGCAAAGATCCTCTTTATCGGGGCCGGGCTGTTTTTAGTGGCAGCGGTGCTGTGGTTTGTCTTTTATTGAGTGAAGGAGTGGAGTGTCCTACAGGGCACTCTATTTTTTTGATTTCGGATACCTTTAATATAAAACGTCTAGGTGAAAGGAAATTCTTTTACAATTTATACATAAAACGCTTTATACTAAAACTAGAATTTGGAATGACATATATATGAAGGTCATATATTAATCGTGAATGAAAAGATGAGGTGTAGACGATGTCGAACGGGTCAGAAGTGTTTGAGGTGTTGATGACGAACGCGGTGAAACTACCAGGGGTGAAAGTCGACCGCAAAGAGTTTTTAGATCAAAGTTTTAGTAGACATGTCCCAGCAAGTCAGTTGGCGGAGATTATGGAGAAAGGACCGATTGGAGCGAACGTTCCACTCGCGCTTATTAAAAAAATCGCGAAACGGAATATTGCTAACCAAACGATGAAGAGTTCGAGTGCGTCTTTCGCGGCGGGATTGCCTGGGGGGATCGGACTGGCTGCGACGATTCCTGCGGATACGGCACAGTTTTTTGGATTTTCGCTCCGCCTGGCGCAGGAAACAGGATACTTATACGGCTACGATGACTTTTGGGAGAATGGAGAACTTGACGTCGATCGAGTAAACGGGGACTTGGTCTTGTTCTTGGGCGTCATGTTCGGTGTCGGAGGCGCGACAGCCACGATTAAGGCGCTGTCCGCTCAACTGTCGAAACAGGCCTTGAAACAACTGCCGAAGAAAGCGTTGACGAAAACGGTATATTTTCCAATCATTAAAAAGATGTCAGCGATGATTGGTTTCAAGATGACGAAAGATACGTTCGCAAAAGGCGTGTCGAAGATGATCCCACTCGCAGGAGGTGTCATTTCGGGAGGACTCACCTTCTCTTCGATGACAAAGATGGGAAACCGTCTCCTGCATGCGCTTGAAGACAGCGTGAATATGACAGAAGAAGAACTAGTCGAGAGCTTTGCAGAAATGAAGCGAGAGCATTTTGACATCATCGAGGCTGAATTTGTGGAAATCGAGGCAGTTTTGCGCGAAGAAGGAATCTAATCAAAGGACGAGCGACGTGTGTGAACGTCGCTTTTTGTGAAAGCGGGGGAAACGTGTGGCAATCGATTTGGATTTTTTAATGTCGACTGAAGACTACGTGCTCGATACGGAGTCGTTTCAGATGAAGGGCGTCACCTATTATCCGCTCGAGTGGACTTGTTTCGGGGCAAGTGACGCGACGATGATTTTAACGGACGATGCCGACCGCGACCGCATTCTGATCCGTTTCGAGCAGTATGCGCTCTTCCTCGGGACGCTAGAAGAGCACGGGATGCCAGAAGATGGTCTCGCGAACAGGCATCCGATTGTGAAACTGAAGACATCCCGCTTCAGTGCGTTCGCCGCCGAACAGATGAAGACGGAACGGGTCAACACGGACCGAGGCGAGCTTTCCCATTACGTGATTCGGACGTTCGAGCAGGAGTTTCATGTGTTGGCCTACGAAGAGCCGACGGTGCTCGACTTAGGGAAAGTCGGGGACACCGGTGTCGTCGTGACAGAAGTCGACGAGGTGGATGAATTTTGAGACAAGACTATGCCGAGCGGGTAAAGAAGAGAGTAGGCAAGACATTATGGGGTGAAACGGAGGAGACGACATGAAATCGTACGAGATCGAATTCCACATGATCAATGATGAGGTGTTGACGCAAGTCGTCGAGGCAGATAGTCGCTATGCGGCACTTGAAGCCATTTATCAGTCGTTCCGGCATGCGTCGGATGGCTTTGTCCAGTTCGAGGACGAATGGATTATTTTCCTCGATCATGTCGTGTATGTGAAGGCGTTTGAGATTGTGGAGTAGGAGGCAGCTATGGTGAAACATAATAAGTTGGTCCGAGACCGTGTACCTGAACTGATCCGTGCGGACGGAAAACGAGTCATCGTCAAACAGTTGAATCAAGCCGAGCACTTTGAACAGGCACGCCTGAAGTTATATGAAGAACTGAAAGAGTATGAAGAGACGAATATCGATGAGGAATGTCTTGAAGAGCTAGCGGATATTCTTGAGCTCGCTTATGAGCTCGGTAAAATGCATGGGGCTTCGTTTGAAGAGATGAATGCGATTCGTGCAGAGAAGCGGGAGCGGAAGGGTGGATTTGAGAAGGGGTTATATTTGGAGGAAGTTCTGGAGTGACAAAAAATCACGCATCCGAAAAAGGATGCGTGATTTTTTAATTCATTGGCGGGACTTTAAGATGATGATGCTCTTGGTTGCTTAATTCCTCGGCATTTATTTTATATTGTCCTACCGCCAAACAATGTGCTTTCTTTAGACCTCTTAGATCTTCAAGTGAGACTGCGCCAATACGATTAGCAATCACTTTTAATTCGCTGTCAGCTGGTGCAAAGTAAATCTTTGTAGCGGCATTATCCAAAATCGCAAGTTCTTCTTTATCGAAGTTGCTGAACGATTGTGTGGCGAACCAAGCCGACCAACCGAACTTCCGACCTTCTCTTAAGATTTTCTCAGATGGAGAACCTTTACGGAAAGATAGGTTCTGCGCTTCATCCAAGATGACCGGCATCGGTCGGCTTTCTGAACCAGATAAAGAATAATACCATAAATCCCAAAGAATAAACTCTGCTAATAATTTTTTGATTTCATCTTGGTCATATCCCTCAAGTTGGATGACCGTCACTCCGTTGTTGTTGTCAAAAATCTTACTCCAATCGTTGTCCGATTCATAATCAAATGGATCCATATCGACCATTTGGGTGAGGCGGCTGATTACAGATTGGACTGTAGATTTTGAGGAAGTCTCGAGACTTTCTAACTCTTCGATGAGCAATTCCATTCGCATTTCTTCCCCATACTTCTCAATCCCGTTTTTCGTCGCCATATAAATGGCGTTTTTTTGTTGATCTCCTAAACCTCTGTAGACGGATGCGAATACGGCTGCCACTCTTGTGGCGACGGAAGTAATCTTTTCAGGTTCTTTCCGTCCGCTAATTTCTTTTTCCCGTCTCTTGAATGGGTTCAATGGGAATGACTCGTGGTATACGATGCGTTCCGTCAGTTTTGACCCCATACGATTTATAAATGTTTCATCGAGTTGCCCTAAAGTATAACTGTTTGAGTAGTCGATGACCAAAGCGGATTGATTCTGTTCAACCAATTGCAAGAGTAGGGACTGGACGAAGTACGTTTTTCCTTGACCGGATCGACCACCAATCAACAGATGTCTGTTTGACAAGCGCGAATGTCCATACTCCCAATAGTAGTTTTTATTAAATTCGCTACCTAATAACAATCTGATAGCATTAAAACTATTTCCTGTAGGTGTGACAGGATTGATTGATGGAATCACTGGTTGAGGTTCTGTTGTTTTTTTGCCGTTATCTGTTGAAACTTTCACAGCGACTTTTGCTCTATCTGTTTCGTCACTAACTTCTTTCGCGATTCGAAGTCTAGGCGTATGAGAAGAGGTCGCTTCATTTTTGATAGTAGACGTACTGCCTTTTTCTTTTTGTTTTGCATTAAGCGAGTCTAATGATTCTGTTAACACTTCATATCCATATTGTTCAGGTAATTCGAGAATAACGACCCCTTGGTTTCTCGAATGGCGAACAGAGTCCGAAGACTTCTTGAATGAAACGAGAACGCCATTTCCGAATTTCGCACGTTTCTCGTCGACAATTTCAAAATCATCGTTCATCAATCGGTCAATCAATGAAGCATCTAACCGATAGTCTTTGCTTGGCCAGATATCATTTTCCTGCATTTTTTGTGCGTTGTTGATAAAGAGTCTCGCAAAATAGTTGCGTAGGAATTTCGCATCAAACGTCATTAAGTCGAGCAAATGATCGTTTAAGCGAGCCTTCAGCTCTGAGATTTGTGAGATACCTTTTGTGATGACCGAGTTATCGTTCAATCCGATTTTAACTTCGACCGGGAAGAAGTGCACTTTCAAATCTGATTGATTGATTTCAAGACCAATCATCAATAAATCATCGCTACAGTTGCCTCTCCGTCCGATAGTCTTACCTGAAAATAATCCAGCTCGCTTACTCAATTTCACATTACCGGTTACTCGAACAACTTCTTCCATAGAGATTGGCACCCAGATTGTATTGTCTTCATTGAACAGTAACAGCGTTTCTTTAATCGCTGAAACAATGCTCATCTTCTCGCGCTTGTCGTACCCTCTCCCTTGAACAGCACGAAGTAACCATTCACCATTAAACGTATTGAAGGCTCGAATTGTTTCCTCGATTTGATTTTGAGTAGAGGTGACGCCTTGAGAACTGATGAATTCTTGGATGACATTGAAATATTGATCCGATTTGTCAGTAACAGTGATTGCGTCATATCCGTTCGTAGACGAGTACTGATCACTATAATGAATGATAATCAAATTGTCGGAAGACGACTTGAAGAAATCAAGCCCGACCGGCGGATCGATGAAGGTTACCCAATGAGAAGAACCGTAGATTTTTTCAAGCGCACCTTTATCAGCTACATCAATATGCATCGTCAACGAAACATTTTTCATGTATGAACTATGTCCGCCATCTTTCATGTTTGCTGTCAGTTCATTGTAATGATAGCCGAATCGTGTCATGAGACTTCGAGTAACGTCAGCTCCTGCAGTACCAAAGCCAACACGGTACCCGGTTTCATTGCTTTGGACTGAAGAAACGGTAGTAAACAGCCCGTCTAAATTCATGCTGCTGGCCAACTCACTCATTGGTTGACTAACGACCCGAGATTCGTTCCCCATCTTATAGAATGAGATATGGGCATAATGTACAGGGGCATCAAAATTTAACTTGCGATACAGGATAGACTGCTGGAGTAGATGCAATACTTCGTCTGGCTCAAATTCATGAATAGACAAATCAATCCCGAATTCGTCTTTGAATTGTTCGCCCGTTTCGATATCGTTCAATTTATCAAACGCACTCAAACCAGAAGCGTCTGGAATGTACAATGATACTTCTAATGACTTGACCGCATCCAGGGTCCCTTTAGAAGCAATTTGTTGTTTGAACCATGAAATAATTCCTTTTAAAATTTCGTCGTCGTTTGTTACGTTGATGACATTCACACAGAGTGGAGCGGAGTTCTGAATCGAGAATAAATAATCATAATGTTCAGTGAAGTGATTCATTTTATCTTCGACCACTTTTGCTAAATAAGAATTGGTTTCACCTACACTTACACGTTCTCGCAATGTGTATTCATGCCACTCTGGCAAAGGAGATTGATCTGTCGGTTTAAGAAGCATTTCATGCATATTAAATGCATATGGCACGGTGTAGCTTGCTTTCAATTTCTTTAAGATGTTCGAATCAATGTCTTCAGACCCTAAAGCTTCGTTCACTTGCCATTGGTATGCGATGTTCAGAGGAGAAAATGGCGTCAATAACAAGCCGTCGATTGTCTCGATTTGTCCTAAACGATATAAGTTTCGTTGTTGAATGGTCATCAGTGCCTGAGAAGGGATGTTCTCAATTTCAGTCAAATACTCGTTCACAAATGTATAAGCCGCAGCTTGTACCTCGGCATCATAGTACAACAATGAAGGAATTGTGCCTTTGTTTTTGACCGTATTTAAAAATCCGTTATAACTTTGCTCAACAGAAGTAGGAATATCTAGATGGATGTTTTCAAAAGAATCATCAGATAATTGTTTTCCATACCGTACGTGATTATCCAACCACTCCTGCTCCATTTTGAAATAGTTTCTGTCAACGGAACGCGTTGAATAGGTACGTTGACCGTTATGGATTGTTTTAAAGTCTGAATCAATCAAAAATGATGTTTCGTCTTTTCGTTTTCTCGTCCAAATGCTAAGTCCGTCTAAGGGCGTGGTTTTTAACATATCATCTTTAATAGAAAGAGGAATTTCGACGTCATTTAACATGATCGAGAATCGAATGCGTGACTCTCCTTCGTCTAAAACATTAAGCGGGAGATTGATTACATCATGTTGATCAACCTCTAACGCCTCAGGGGAGTCAATGGTGACTTCAAGGCTATCCCCCGTACCATCGCCAAGTTCTATCACATTGTGACCATCTAGAATCAAGCGGATAGCTTGCTGACTTTTAGATGTTGTATCAACCAAGTATCTTGTTTGATACGGTGTTAAAAATTCAGGTGTCAATGGTACTACAGCGATATTGAATAAATACGTGGTAGATGACTGACCTTCATGTTTATACCGGACTTTTGAAAAAGTGACTTGATTTGAATCGACTTCCACTGAAGTGATGAGTGAATAACCTGAACTTGTCGTATTCTTCGCACTCTTGTTGTCTAAAAATTGTTTTGATGTATAGCGGTCAAATGGGAGATGAATCTGAATATCATTAGCATTTTCTGGAGCAAAGAGGATAATATGCCAAGTACGCTGACCGGATTTTGTTTCAGATTGCGGCCGTCTCCAAAAATAATGCCCTGAAACTAATGAGCCGCTCACTTTAGCTGTCATTTTTTCCGAAACAAATTGAATGTCTCGATTCGATTTTGCTTTTTCCTCCCACTTTTTCAAGACATCATAATCCGTTTGTTGCCACGTATCTTCTTTTAATTTAGAGGCCCCATTATCAAATCGTTCTTCTAATTTTTCGCGCGAGTTACCTAATGTGAAATATCGCTCGACATCTTCGAACAGTTCATGGTTCTCTGATAAACGATTTTCGATTTGTTTATTAACTTTTTTCCAAGTAGAAGAACCGTATTTTTGTTCATCTCGTTCTCGGATGAGTGAAGATAGCTCTCCATCTTGAAAATATTGTAACGATGTATAATCTTCCATCGCTAAAGCGTCTTTATGAAGAAGGCCTAAAATATCAATGAAATCTAAGAATGAGCCATTCGTAATTTGTTTTTGATGATTGTGACGCTTTAAATAGTCTGAAACAATCATCTGTTCAGGTTTTGATAATTGACTGCTGGCCAATTGGTTATCTAAATGTTGAATGATTTTACTGATATGCAATGGACGTCCTTCAGAAGTTAAGTCGATACTACCTCCACGAATGGAGTCATTTAAATTATCAGTCAAGACTAAGAGAGAAGTATTCGCCCATTGACCAATCTGTTCACTCATCTCATTTCTTAACGTGACAAGGAAATCAATATCTGTATCGAAAGAGCTTGCCACGACTAATTTTCCAGATGAGAAGTTTAACGAAGTCGTGACGTAGTCCTCGTTCCCGAATGGGTGTTTGTACGTAAATATGTTTGCGACGTTTAATGCTGATAACGCGTCATACATCTCTTTGACATCTTGTTTCGACGGAAGATAGACGTAGTAACGATCCGTTCTTTTTTGCTTAATTTCGTTATCGAAGAAATTGAGCAATTGTTGCGTGATGAACTTATAAAATTGATTTGACATACTGTGCATCCCCACTATCGCTTTTCTTTTCAAGGTAATTCAATTTGTCCAGTAACCCGACAATTTCTTCTTTTGAATGGTGATCGAAGAATAATCCTCTTGCTTCAAGTTCGTGCCAAAGTTTGTTCAATTCAATCTTTTCTTGTTTGATTGAGCAAGCTACTAATGCCAAAAGTTGTTCCTGATTGATGGCGAGTAATGAACCTAATGATCCGCCATGCTTCTTATAAAACTTCAAAACAAAGGCCTCAAGAGCTGCCGGATATCGAGATTTTAGCTCTTTATTCAATCCAACCGAGACGGATTCAGCCAAGTCTCTGAATGCCTCGTCCAACGTTTTTGCGGAAGTGTATTTTGGTGTTTCGATTGCCTTGTATTTCGTATAAAAATTGTTCATCCAATCATAAAGTGATTGAACATAAGTATTTAAAGCTTCCTCGCCGTTTGACACCAATATTTCATTGAGGTGATGATAATATAGATTTTTTTTCGTTTGAAAAGCAGGTGTCTGACAAACGATATTTAATGCATGTTCATGTTTATAAAAGTCCTTTGCCTGTTCTTTTAACAATTTGTACCCATTCGTGTAACTGGTTCTCCAACGTGCCCCTTTTTCCCACTCCATCAAAAAGAAGAGCGGTATCATTTGTTCATGATCAAATTTAGTGAAGCGATTCGTTTGAAGAACTGTTTGAGAAATCATGATAAATGTATAGTGTACTAACAAGTGATTTAAGTTATCTAAAAAGAATTTTGGATTTTTAGATAGGTGAATCAAATCTTGTTTGAACTGTTCCTGTATATTCGGAAACAGACAAGAGTATGGACTTGTGAACGAACTTTCCTTTGAAAACTGGGTACTACGGAAAATTTGAGTCAATAAATCATTGTTGTCGTCATCAGAGAAGAGTGGTGAAAGTTCATCTTCGTTTCCTTCAATGAGGGTCCCATATACGTAGTTAATAAAATCAATCTGTCCGTTTCTTTCTTTTTTCTCACTTAACGTCAAAAGTGGTAATTGTGAAAGCCTTGAAACATCTGTTTCCTCAACTTTGCGTTGCTGACTCTGTAAAAAATGTTTGAACCATTCATTTGTTTCAGGTGAGTCGAACTTGCCGATAGACATAATCTGATTCATGTCCGTGCTGTTTTCTTCAGGAATAATAGGCTCATTGGAGAGTAGTCTTGCAAGTCCTCCGGTTATTGGCCAAAACCCGTTTTCAAACTTTGAGCGCTCAGGTTCACGAGTAGGTAAAGGTAAAACATACGTATCTTTACGTCGAGCATATCGATAACCTTTATTCTGAACTAAGAATGATTCAAGTCGTGACCAGTCTAGTGAATAGTCATTTAAATGTTGAACGTTAGTCATATTACTGTTTCACCTTCCTTACTTCAAACTTAGATTTGCTAAATTTCGGCTTAGTCAGTTCAACCATCGATCCATCATGTGTCGATACCAATAGAATCGATTTTGATTTATCAGTATATCGAATGAGTTCATCATAAAAATCGATAAATTGAACCGCGTCGCGCAAATCATTTCGGTTTGGACGATATCCGTCTTGTATTTTTACTAACAGACTATAGAGTTTATAGTCGAGATCGAATAAAATTTCTTTTCCGCCTACTTCAAAACCGATTCGAATAAATGGGCTAAAACGATAAAAATCTGAGTCTTTGTTTTCTGCACTTGCGAATAGACGTTCGTCTACAATCTCCTCAGCCTGAAACGGGTAGGCGACTCTATAATCATTATTCGCACCGTCGATATATAAATAATTTTCTCGTGGAGACCCGCGCCATAAGTAAATGACTTCTCGAATCAATTCAAATAATGATTCGATACTCTCTCCGTCACCGAGATAGTACGCCTTTAAATATTTCAAGAAATCTAGATAAGTGCGATCGGTTTCTTGTGGGTTCAATAGTGAATAACTTCGAATGAGGAACGACCCGAGTGCATTCATAGTATCTGTATTCTCCGGTGCATGATGAATGAATCGATAGATTTCTGCCATGTCACCTAAAGCATTTTTAGCAATATCTTGAGGCTGCTGTGCCAATACATATTTTGTAATCAATTGATCGAAGAAGTCGGTGCGGAACGAAACTGGATCAATTCGATGTAAAGCATTCAATATGATTGAACGATCCGGGTGACCAAAAATAAGGTTTGGGAGAGCTGCGTTCGGTTTATCTGGTTCAAGGCTTAAGTTTGATGGTGCAAGAATATCAAAAATGAAATTATAGAATGCTCGCGTTGAGATAATTAACTTTTCTTTCACCATTGTTTGGATGACGACATTTTCAACCGATTCTCTGACAGCCAAATTCGATAGAAAATCGTAATTGTCATGAATAATAGATTGGATGCCATTATTGACGTCTTCACAGTAAGCATCATAGAACGGATTGTCGTTCGACGTTAAGACCACTTTTTCTAAAATCTTCGAGAAGAACAAAGACTCGGCACCGTTTGTTCCTAAGCTATAAGTTTGGAAGCCGGCTATATTTAATAAGTGGAGTGACTTATTTGAATAGACAATGTGTTCTCCGTTCCCGAAAATGTCCGAGTCATCAATGAAGTTTCTGAGTGATTCGTATCGGTTTTCAGACGCTGCAAAGTTATAGAAGTTATGAAGAACTCCTAGGTTGATAGCAATCAGCAAATGTTTAGTTTCAGAATCCTGTTTATAAAAAGAAGATAGTACACTATCTAATGTTTCGATTGAGTTTTTTGATGGATCAAATGACTCGGTCGAATCGTTATGAATCCTGAAATCTTTGACCAAATGAGAATGTTTTTCTTTGATGTAGGCCAGTAAGTGACTCTTCCCATCTCCGACACTACCACTTAGCAAAATTAGTTGTGGTGTGGATTCATTGTCAATCGCCTCTAATGTTTCAATGAGAGAGTATTGAATCGGGCGATCGATATGCATATACTCCCGAAACTCCCCAAAGCTATCTGCATTGACGACCGATTCTTTCGAAGAAGATTGCAGCATACGCAGTTTATCTAGCAATTTGCTAGTTGTAGCGTCTCCATTAATATCTATAGAACTAACAATATCCTCGGTGACTGTATCTTTTTGGGCCAGGAGATTTTCTTTAGTGAATGAATCGTTCACGTTATCCTCTACAGTTGTGTCTTCAGGGATTGTTTCTTTGATTTCTTGAGTAGGTGGTTCTGAGAATGTAATGGGCTTTACTCTATGCTCTTCAGAGTCATCCAGTATTTCTTCTTTTGTGAAGACATCGCTGTCATAAAGTCCGGATGAATTCTCCGTCTCGTTGAGATATACTTCGCCTAAAGAGATCAATTTTTCAAAAGCTTCTAGAGTCTCAATTTTTAAAAGGTTACGCTTTGTATATAAGTCACTTAACTCTATGTAACGGTGAGCCCATTTTAACTCTTTCATCGATGCGTTTAGTTCGACCTTTAGTTTTTGCCAACCAAACTTGATGACGTGACGATCAAAGTATCGTTCAGATAGAGCTGGGCGCTTAGTGTTCTTTGCAAGCATATACATACGTTTTAAAGTTAAAGATTGGAAAATGCCGTCTAAGTAAACCATAGCCTCTGTAGGTGAATCAATCATCCACTTGTTGAATTCCTCATAAGTAAACTTTGTATCTTCCTCAGGAACTAGGTTCGTAACTAAAAAAGACCAGATTTTTTGGGTGTTCATTGTTAATCCCTTTCCTGTATAAAAATGATATTTTACAAACATTGTAACAAAATATAGAATCATAATCATCGATTCTGAGTGATTCCTTTGTAACCTTGTTAAATAATTTATATAGGGCGAAACGTAGGATGATTTATATCCTTTATTTATGTAAAATAAAGGATGAGGATTTGAAAAGGGGAGATTGCATGATCTATAACAAGTTGGTAAGGGATAAAATTCCTACAATCATTGAGCAGTCTGGGAAAATAGCAATACATAAAAAACTATCTAATGCTGAACATATGAAATTCGCAACTCATAAACTTCATGAAGAAATCAAAGAGTACGAGGAAACAAACATCGATGAAGAATCACTCGAAGAACTTGCCGACGTACTGGAACTTGTCTATACGCTCGGGAAGATGCACGGTGCGAGTTTTGAAGAATTAAATCGCATTCGTGAGGAGAAGCGCGAGAAGCGGGGCGGTTTCGAAAAAGGTATCTTCTTGGAAGAGGTCCTTGATCATGAGTGAGTTACGTCTGCACACCAGTCATTTACGAATTCCATTACAGAATCAAATCAACGCGGCGACTGAAATTTATATGGTCGTCGCGTTTGCACAAGTATCAGGTGTTCAAGAGATTGCGTCTTCACTTAAAAAGGCGGTCATGCGCGGTGCCCAAGTCCGGATTTTGATTGGGGATTACCTCTATTTGACGAACCCGGTTGCGCTCGAGATGCTCATGGAAATCGATGGGGTTGAGTTGCGACTTTATCGTTCGAATGGTCAATCGTTCCATCCGAAAGCCTATTTGTTCCGGACTGAAGAGAGCGGAACATTCTTTGTCGGCTCGTCGAACTTGTCGCACAGCGCCTTGAACCGTGGCGTCGAATGGAACGTCGAGATTCCGGCAAGCATCTCAGAGGACGTGTTCGAACAATCGGTCGATGCGTTCCACGAGCTGTTTTATAGTGAGTATGCTCAAATCATGAATCCAATCTCGTTACAGCCTTATCGCGAAGAATACGAAGCGAGACAAGAGCGGATGAATGAGATGGGCAAAGTAGCTGAGATGACTCCTGTCTACATCGAGGACGACACGATCACGCCGAACACCGTCCAAGATGCCGCCTTAAAGGCGTTACGTGAAACGATGGAAGAGGGCAGACAGAAAGCAATGCTCGTGCTCGCTACCGGTTTAGGGAAGACATATTTAAGTGCCTTCTTCGCACGACAGTTCAAACGAGTGCTCTTCATTGCCCATCAAAAAGAAATTCTGCTTCAAGCTGAGGATTCTTATAAGAAAGTCTCGGCTGAATGGAAAACGGGCTTATTGCTAGGTGGTGACTCGAGAGATGTGCAGTCAGCCGACGTGTTATTCGCTTCGATTCAAACGTTAGCCTCGAAACATCGGATGCAACAGTTCGCGCCTGATCAGTTCGATTTGATAATCGTCGACGAATTCCATCACTCGGCCGCACCATCCTATCACCGCGTCCTTGACTTTTTCGAGCCGAAGTTCTTGCTCGGATTGACGGCGACGCCGGACCGACTGGATGGGGGAGACGTTTACGCTCTCTGTGATGACAATGTCGCCTATCAAATGCACTTTACTGAAGCGATTGAAGAATCTTACTTAACACCGTTTCATTATGTCGGTATTTATGATGAAATCGATTATTCGCAAATTCGATTGATTAACGGCCGCCGTTATGACCAGGACGAACTATTGGCTGAACAGTTAAAGGAAAGTGTCGCTCAAAAAATCTTCGAAGCGTGGCAGATGCATCACCAGACGCGTGCGCTCGGATTCTGTTCTTCGGTCGCTCAAGCCGAATATTTAGCCGACTACTTCCGCCTCCAAGGCGTTCAAGCCGTCGCCTTACATAGCCAGACCGAATATGACCGAGCGGACGTCATCAAACAATTGAAGCAAGGACATCTTGATATCATCTTCGCGGTCAACTTGTTCAATGAAGGCGTAGACATTCCTGAAATCGATACGTTGTTGTTCTGCCGTCCGACCGAATCGTTGACGGTCTTCACGCAACAGATTGGTCGAGGACTCCGTTTGTTGAGCGGGAAGACGCATTGCACCATCATCGACTTGATCGGGAACTACAAGAACATCGACAAGAAGTTGGCGCTCTTGACGACAAAGCGACAACCAATTGTAAAAGAGCTTCCAACAAACGGGACCTTGCCCGATGGCTGTACCATCGAATTTGATTTACATGCCATCGATTTGTTGAAGCGGATGGTGACTCGATCTTCAACCCGCCAGCAGCAGTTAGAACGGAACTACTTCATGGTGAAAGAAGAGCTTGGAAGACGACCGAGTTATATGGAGTTGATTCAACGAGGCGAGTACTCGATGGACGCCTATCGCTCTCAATGGAAGAAAGACGGGGGCTACGTCGGTTTCTTGAATCGAATTAGTGAGTTGGGAGAGGAAGAAAGTCATCTGTTTGAAGGTGCGAAATCATTGTTAGTCGAAGTTGAATACACTGACATGACGAAGAGTTATAAGATGATTGTACTATCGATCATGTTGAACCGCGGGCTAGAAGGATGGCTCGGACTACTTTCAGCGAGCGAGGCAGCTCGGCCGTTTTATGACTTCATCAATGCAATCCCGTACCGTCAACAAATCGATGGGCAGACAAAAGACTTCCAATCACCGTTCCATCAGCAAAGAATCGAAAAGTTACTGTTACGGATGCCTTTTGATAAAATAGCGAAAGGACCGTTCTTCGTCTCAGAGGAATCGCTACATATCGAGCATAACGAAGCGTATGCTCATCCTTTGGTTTACGAATGGGTCAGTCAAATCGTTGAAGTTCGACTGCATCACTACTTCAGTCGGAAAGCTTCAGAGTGATTGGGAAAGGAGTCTTTAACTTGAAACGCGCACTACTTCGCAAAATCCAATTCGCCCTCCAGCATCACGGCGGGACGGCATCATTGAAAGAAATCTATGAATATATCGAGCGGTCGTACTATCAACTCGAGCTCGATCGCTACAAAGATTGGAAGGCTCACGTCAATAAACAGATTCGCGCCCATTCGAGCGATTCAGCCAGCTTCAATGGCAAAGATGACTTGTTTTATGCCACGGGAAATAAGGGCATCTGGGGCCTTCGCCAACCGAATACCTAACCGAAAGCGGAACCATTTCAGTTGGTTCCGCTTTCAAAGTTTACAATACGTCACACCCCCTTGTCACAGAATGTTCAATCCTGTAAACTTCGAAACAGTGTGAAAAAAATGTATAAGGGGTTACTTCATGGAAATCGTTCAGCAATTATCGCAAATGCAATTACTCAACCAATTCTGGTTACTTGTGGCCTTCATCATCCCGATGGTCATTTTATCACGGATGGTCGTGGCCGGTTCACGGTTCTCACCAATCCTCGTCATCGTCATCTTTGGCCTCGGTCTCGGCTTCGCTATGGTCGAGATGGGCATCGCGACTCCGGGTCTTCCTGAGTTCCCGCTCGTCGACTTCCTGTCGCGGACGACGATCATCGCGCTCGTCGTATCGTTCTTCGTCGGTGGGCAAGAGCTTCGTAAGATCTTAAGCAAGCAAGAGCTCGAGATGAAAGACATCGTCGTCCCATCTAAAGAAGAGATGTTCCTCGGAACAGGACGGACGCAGTTCATCTTCATCGTTCGTTCGTTCTTCTTGCTCGTCGGACTTGAAGGGTTCTTCCGCATGATGATCCAACCGGGAGCGGCAGAGGGCATCACGCTCTACTATCCGATCCTCGCGTTAATCGGTCTCGCGGCATCGTTCCTCTTGATCGACCATAAGGCACAGATCGACGACAAGCACGTTTATATGAAGAAGGGCTTGATCGAGACGGCGTTACTGCTCGTCATCTTGTTCATCTCGTACGCAATCGCCATGGCCGTTCAACCCGTCATCGCCTTGCCGCAAATCTTCTTTGCGATGCTTTTGTCATCAGCACTCGGTGCCATCTTCCAAAACTGGACGTACGGACCGACCGTCCGCGCGCTCTTGTTCGCCGGTATCCCGGTCGTGTTGGCGGCCAACTTCATGGTCGGTGGTTCGCGGATCGGTGACGCCTTCGCTATCGAAGGCATGAACTCGATTCTCGTCTACGGTTTCTTCGGTCAGTTGTTCTGGATGTTCGGTGGGATCGCGCTCCTCATGTGGTTCGCCCGCACGGGGCACATCCGTAACCTCGCACCAGGTATGGCCGGTTCGCTGTCGCACAGTGGTCTCACAGGTGCATGTACGGCCGGTGACTTCGGTCAAGTGGCGGCAAAACGTGCGCCGATCATGATCAACATCCCGTTCTTCGGTCACATCTTCGTGTTCTCGATCTTGGCAGTCAGTGCCGACAACGGGGCGCTTTGGATCTGGCCGACGGCGATCATCGTCTTGGTCGGTCTCGTCTTGACGGCACTCGCGCTTAAAAACTTGCGCGGTGCGAACGGTGAGGACTTCAAAGAAGTGAAGGCGCTCATGCAGTTCTCGTTCGGTTGGCAGATGATGGCCGTCTTCGGCGGTCTCGTCATCCTCAGCTTCAGCACGATCGCATTCGACTACACGACGATGGCGCAATCGTCAGCCATCTCACACTTTGGCCTCTTCGCAGCGGTCCAAGGTGGCATGTTCGGGACGGAAGCATCGCTTCTCATCCCGCTCATCTTCTCGATGCCATTCCTCGTGCATCCGATCGTGTTCTTCATGTTCGGGAAAGCACTCGACAACAACGGCGAGATGCCGCGCGTACCAGTTTACGCGATGGCGCTCATCGGTGTCGTCGGCGTATCGTTCGCCATTCTCGGTATATAATAAACAGCCGCTTCTACACACGTAGAAGCGGTTTTTGTATGACTGCTAGTCGGATAACGGTTGCCAATGGTAGGGATCATGCTAAAGAGCGTACAGAAAAACGGCCGACACGAGGTCGACCGTCTGCTGATTAGTTGACTTCCGTCACATGGAGCACCGGTTTCGCCGTCACGTAGTTGGCTACGTTTTGGGCGAAGGCGATCAAGTCCGGGTTTTGGTTGTGTTTTTCGATTGCCGCTTGGTCGGCCCAGTTCTCGATCATGACGAACCGGTTCTCTGACGTCGTCGACTGATAGAGCTCATAGCTCAAGCAACCGTCTTCTTGTTTCGACGAGTCGATGAGCTTGTTGATATCGGCTAAGAAGTTGTCAAATTCTGTTTCTTTCACATCAAAGATGGCGTTGACTAAGATCATGTTGAATTCCTCCGATTATTTAAAGTTTGTGATCGTTTCTGCGTCGAGACGGACCGATTGGTAGCCTGCTTCTGCCGCTTTACCGACCGAGAGAATCATGACCGGCACGTAACGGTCTTTGTCTAAACCGAATGCTTCTGCGAGCTGGTCTTTCTCAAACCCACCAATCGGGTTCGTGTCGTAACCGTGGGCACGGGCGACGAGCATGAACTGCATCGCAGCGAGACTTGAGTCGATTTTGACGATGTCGTTCATCTCTTGTTTCGACAAGTTTTTGTAGTAAGGAATGATAGCGTCGAGTTGTTGGTCGCGTACTTCTTGTGGCATCTTGCCTTCAGCGACGGCTTGATCGTAGATTGTTTCGCCGAGCTCGTAGCATTCCATGTCACCGAAGATGAGAAGCATCGCGGCCGATGTATCGTTTTGGCGAACGTTGAAGCGGATGAGCGGTTTGAGCGTCTCTTTTGCTTCCGGGCTCTCGACGACGACGAAGCGCCATGGTTGCATGTTGACTGACGACGGTGCCGTCGTCGCTTCTTGAATCATTTCGAGCATTTCGAGTTGTGGAATTTTGACCGTTTCGTCATAGACGCGAATCGACTTTCTGTCGAGCATTACGTCTGTTAATGTGTTGTTTTCAAATGTAGTTGCCATGGGTAATCTCCTCTTTCTCTGTTCAAATAGTATTTAGCTTTTGTAATAGGGCGGATAGCTGTTGCATCTCCGACTCCGATAATACTTTGGCGATCAAATGGTTCGTCTGATCATGGTTTTGTTCACAGTGCTGCAACTCGCGTGCCGCCGTCTCCGTCAAGCGGACGAACACTTCGCGATTGTTTGCGACGTTCCGCTCCCGCCTGACGTGGCCTTTCTCCTCGAGAATCTTCAAGTGACGGGTGATCGCCGCATTGTCGATCTTCATCTCTTGTTGGATCTCGCTTTGCGAGCAGACGCCTTTGTCGTTGACGATCATGAGCATCTCGTAGCGGGTCAGGCTGAAACCTGTCTCACGCTCGAACGATGTCGCGACGCGCTGGTCGGCGAGTTTGATTTGGTATAGCAACCGGCTCATCTCTCGTAGCTCCATTGCGTCCCACCTTTCATATTTGACTCGTCAATCATTGACAAGTCAAATGTTAGCAAGTCGACCGCTGTCTGTAAAGGAGAATGCTCAATAATATAAAATAGTGTTTAGAAAATTCATATATTATTGAGCACTTTCCATTCAAGACTCTAAAATTTTGTACAAGCCTTGAAGTAAAAATCAAATTTTTGAGCAGCATCGGATAAAGAGGCTAAAGCGTAGTATCCTTCTTTAGTTTTTTCAACGCATCCGATGAGAGGAGACGACAAAAAATTTAACATTTGTTCTATTTCAGTTACGTTAGGGATGGGATTAAAACTCGTATCTCTTTTTAAAAGTAAATAAATTTCTCGAGGTTGCATTATTCCTTCTGTAAGGGAATCATTGCTTTCTTCAAATAGACACTCCATTAAAATCCGCAATAATTTTCCGTCTCTAATAATTTTTTCTCGATCAGGAAGAATTAAATCAGCAGTCACCTCACCATTTTGTGAAAATATTTTTTTATATGAATCGGATCTTAAAGGAACTTCGACATGCATTTTTATCAATGTTTCTAAAGTTTCAATATCTAATAATGCAACTTGATGTTTTGTTGCTCTTTCAACTAAACGATCCCCTTGAAATTTATGTCCGATGATAAGTGAGAAATCAGCTTTATGCTTCTTTTTGTGATCTAAAATGGTATCGAAATTAATTTGTCCTTCAGTGACCCCACCGCTGTAATTAGATTTAGCATCGACAGCGACTTTATAGGAAAACTTTGGAGAAGTCGGAGCTTGGACAAGAACATCGGTTTTTCCAGAACCTCCAAGCCATTCAGATTTAAATCCTAGTACTTGGAAAGCTGAATTTAAAGCTTTTTCGAATCTACTTGGATTTACTGAGTCTTTTGAAGATATTCGTAGTTCATTCAAAAGGTCATCAACTTCTGAGTTGTTCTTACTAATAGAGTCAGTTGATTGAGGGTGCACAGCTTTATTTTTACTAAACGCTTTTAACTGCTTACATAGAAGTTCGCCGCGGTGTGTTAAACCGTAATGATTGTATCCTGTTTCTTGAATCAATTGTGCATTCTTTAAAATATGTAATCGTTTATTGATTTCGGTTGAATTCTCACTAGGGAAATTGAAAGAAACTTTTGAAATAATGGTTAAATCTTTAACACTTAAATCTTTCTTTTCTAACTCCAGTAATATCTCAAAAACAAAAGTCACCTTATCGTTGACGCAGAATGAGAAATCTAACTCGAAATTTTGCGAAGGAAATTGTTTGCCTAAGTTTGTAGTAGTAAACAAGGTTTTAGTTTGTCTTTCAATAAAATTAAAATTGATAAGTGTTGAAATAAACGCTCTGGTAGAAGATTCTGAAATACCGAAAGTGACTGAAGAATACTCCGATATTGTCGCAAAATCAGTAGGTGTATTCATCATTAAAAGGTAATCTAAAATTGTGTTATGCATGTCATGTACACTGCCGGGACAATACCCAAATCCATTTTTTCTTTCAGATAAATCAGTACTTTCATTGTTTAAAAAGTCAAGAGCCCAATCTGAAGCTGGAACTTCAGTTTCGTCAATGGTTTGGTCGGAGTAAATGATGATTTCCTCCGGTTTAACATAAGGTATAACGTTAATAAACTTAATTCCTTCTTCTGTCACTGAGTACTTTAATGAAAAATCTTCAAAAGTAATTAAATCAAAATCTCGCAACCATGCCAGTCTTGATTGAAGCTCTGATTTTGTTTTCCAGCTTAGCTTATATTCATTACTAGCTATTTCTTGAAGCTGTGTAGAAGTCAAAGGTCCATTTTGATATAGCATGCCAACGATTTCTGAAAAAAACTTAATATTTGCTGAGAGTATTGCGGCTAAATAAAAATTATTAGGTGAACTTAGCCATTTTTCACTGTCGCTTGTAAGAGACCAACCGTTAACTGTCTTTTTTAAAAATCCAGCGGGTCGTAATTTAATATACAGATTCTCTAACGTGTCCTGTCTGCTACTTCCTTCAATATTAACTAAATAGTTTGTAGGCGTATTCTCTTGAAAGTGATTAAGAATAGTTAATAAAGTATTAGGATAACCTTTTTCGCCTCTTGGAATATTAGGTATAGCGGAAACCTTAGTTTCCCAAGTTCTTGATGGCGGAATATTAGCAGGGTTCAAATTTATCATTAGTAAAACTCCCTTAATAAAATGTCATATATTCCTAAAATACAATAAAACTTGATGGAATAATAACTTTATTCGATTTTTGTCCCATCAAATCGGTATTCGCTGATGAACGTCGTCTTGTCAAACCCATACAGGCGGTCGTGGCGGTTCAAGTCGTCAATTGTTTGGAGTGAATTGAACGACGGGTCGCCAGATTGGGGTGTGCGTGACACGTTCAAATAACGCTCGGTGAAGTCGTCATCCTCGTTCGGTGTCCCGTCGAACGAGAAATGGATCGACTTCACATCGTCCTCGAGCAGACGGATGACGTCGAGCACGCGCTGTTTCTGTTCAGCGGTGTCGTTCCATGCTTCGTGCAGCATGACGGAGGCGCCTAAAAACGTCTCTGGATTCAGTTCGAAGATGGACGTCGGTTCAGGCTTTGTCGTCACGTCGCGCATTCGCACCGCGTCTTCCGGTACGTTCGCCCGGACCGTCTCTTCACGTGACAAGACGTTCGCGGTGACGAGTCGGTCGTGTAGCGTCGTCTCGGCTTCTTTCACCCAGTAGGCGGGCATCACATCGTCATGGATCGAGCCGTCCCCATACGTCCGTGCGGAATACGTCCCGCGAAGCGGTGTCGTCTCCAGTTTGAACGTCGCCTTGTATCCAGTCAGTTTCCAGTCCTGTGATACGTCGACATCGACACGCTCCCCGTACGTGTCATAGATGTAGTCTGTATAGCGCTCCGTCGCTTCGCTTCTCCCGTACATCGATCCGGCGACGAGCAAGCCGACTGCGCCAATTAACAACCTTTTCTTCATTTTCTGTTCACCTCTACTACAATGTACCCGAAAAGACCGAATCCCGTCTCGGTCCAAAGTCGTATTCTATTTATTCCCAATTCCCTGTAAACTGAAAATGCCCTCTAAGAACTATTGCTATTACGTGTACTAATACATATAATACACTTATACCACGTTTACAAGAGAGGGTGTGACCCATGTTATATAAGATCGATATGAAAAGTGCGGAACCTTTATATGAACAAATCGTCAATCAGACGAAAGCGCTCGTCATCCGCGGCATCTTACGACCGGGCGACAAAGTCATGTCGGTCCGTGAGCTCGCGACGGACCTCGTCATCAATCCGAACACCGTCAGCAAGGCGTATCAAGAGCTCGAGCGGCTCGGTTTGCTCGAGATGCATCGCGGGCGCGGGACGTTCGTCTCGATGGACTGGGTTGACCAAGACGCGTCACGCGCGCCGGTCGTCGCAGCCATCCAAAAGCTCGCTATCGATTGCCATTACGCAAACGTGTCGCTTAAAGAAGCGATGACGCTATTTGAGACAGAGTATAAGAAAGTAGGGGAGAACCATGCTGACAGTACAGCAACTGAGTAAGAGAATCGACCGCCAAACCGTGCTCGATGCAATCGACTTCTCGGTCAGACCAGGAGAGATCATCGCCCTCGTCGGTCGTAACGGGGCCGGCAAGACGACACTCCTCCGGACGATGGTCGGCATCATCCGACCGGACACCGGGGACGTCCGCTACGGGCCATCGAGCATTTTTGAGAAAGCTGAATTGAAGCGGGACGTCATCTTCGTTCCGGATTCAGCCGACGCGCTCAAACATTACACCGTCAACGAGGCGATGGATTTATACGCCTCGATCTATCCGTCGTTCGACCGGGCGGCGTTCACCGAGACGCTCACGCGCTACAACATCGGTAATAAAAAGATCCGTCAGTTGTCCAAAGGGCAGAAAGCGATGGTGACGCTGTCGCTCGCCTTCGCCGTCAAAGCGAGCTATTACCTGCTCGATGAGCCGACCGATGGACTCGATGTCGTCGCCAAGGCCGACGTCTTGAAACTAATGATCGCCCAAGTCGAGGCACGCAACTGCTCAATCATCGTCTCGAGCCACCAGCTGCACGAGCTCGAGCGGATCGCCGACCGCATCATCATGATCGAGAAGGGACGGGTCAAAGCAATCATGTCGCTCGAAGAGGCTCGTGAGTCGAGCGTCAAGCTGCAAGTCGTCTTCAACGACCAAGTACCGGTCGAACTGCTCGAACGAAAAGATATCGAAATCATCAACGTGACGGGACGCGTCGTCTTGTTCATGGCGAAAGAACGGACGCAAGAGCTCGACACGTTCGTCGACGCCCACGACCCGATGCTCGTCGAAGAGATCCCGATGTCGCTCGAAGACATTTTCCGGGTCCAATTAGGAGGTGAGGCAAGTGTCATTTAACGTGTTGTTGAAAAAAGATTGGAAACAAGTGTCGTTGTTATGGATTTTGCTCGTCTTCCTTGGGATTGTCGCGTACACGCTCCCGGTGTGGACACAAATGCAGTCGTTCGATGAACAAGTTCAGGACATTCAAATGAATCCGGACAAGTATGCCGAGTGGTTTAATGGTGATGCGTCGAACGCATCAGTTGAAGAGTTGTTCAACCCGCAATATAGTTACTGGATTGGCGATTTACAGACACTCATCCCGTATGTTGGAGTCATCTTTCTCTATATCATCTTCGGCTTCTTGATGGCGTCTGTCTTGATTGGCAGTGAACGCAACAGCCAAATGTCTGACTTTGCGATGTCCCTCCCGTTCAACCGGAACCAGTTGTACATATCGAAATGGTTGATTGGGACGAGCGGCATCGTCGTCTCGACACTCCTTGGTGGACCGCTCATGCTTTGGATGATCCATGCGTCACGCTATTCGTTCTTAATTGAAGGACATACGTTGAAAGTCGCAGCGCTCGTTGGTTTTATGCTATTGACCGGAATTGCTGTTTTCTCGTTGGCGTTATGGATGGGTTCGTTTGGCGGGGAGGCAATCTCGCAAGTGCTCTGGTCGGTCGTCGCACTATTGTTCCCTGTCGGCATCTTATTGCTGATTCAAGGATCGGTCATATCGTTCACTCAAAATACAGAGCGCGTATATAGTGTATTCGAACGTGCGATTGAAAGTGTGTTCTTGCGCGTGATTTCACCGCTTGCGAATGTAATTAACGTCGACACGTATAACTTATATACAGACAACAGCGTGTGGCAAGAGTTCCTAGCCGTTGCTCCATTAAGCGTACTTGCTTTTATTGTCCTATCGTTTGGACTCGGACTCCTTACATTCAACCGGGCCCCGCAAGAGAACAACGGCCGCTTCTTCATGTTCTCGAACTGGCTCTGGTTCGTTCACCTGATGATGGTGCTTTGTTTCGCCATGCTTGGTGGGATTATCTTAGCGAATATCGCGTATTCGACGAACAGCATCCTTTACGTCATCGGCTTCTTGATCGGCGGCTTCCTCGCCCACTTGCTCGCCAAACGCCTGCTCTACCGCTTCAACCTGCAACTCAAATCTTAAGGAGGACGTATCATGAAACGGTTCGGTCTGGTGCTCGTCGTATTACTGTTTGTACTTTCTGGGTGTAGTGATCCCTCGAAGCGGCCCCCGAGTGCCTTTCAATACGAGGGCACATACGTCGGCGATATCAACGCCGTCGTCGGGATCGCCAAGACGTTGCCGATGCACGACTGTTATAAGTCGATCGAGCTGCAGACGAAAAAACGTCCCTATGGGCTGACCGTCCGTTATCATGATCCGGAGATTGAGCGCATCGAGCAGGAGCGGCTTGCCATCCGTAACGCGGCGACGTATTTCACGCTCGTACAAAATACGGAGATCGTCCGTTTCGCGTTCCCGAACCGAACGTACGCGTTCTCTCGCCCCGAGATGGAGGCGTGGCTCGGGATCGACTTCTCGACGATCGAGAAAGAAGAAGAGTTGATTGCCCGCTTGGATGAAAAAATTGGGAATGAAGAGCAAACTGAAGCGTACTTCAGACGCGTCTAAAGTGTATGGATTTTTGAATCCATGCACTTTTTTTCGATATTTTCTGAAAATTATCGGGTAAAGGGTAGATGAAAGCGTTTTCTTAGCATTATAATGGAATTAACTGAATGACTATTCATTCTAAGGAGGAGAATCAATGGAAAAACCGTGGTTACAAGATTATCCAGCTGACATGCCTGAAACGATCGACTACGAGGTGAAACCACTCTATGAGGCACTCAGCCGCGCCGCTAAAGATTTCCCGGACCGGACCGCCGTCTCGTTCATCGGCAAGGATTTGACGTTTGCCCAAATCGATGATGCGGCCCACCGTTTGGCGACGATGTTGCAGTCGAGAGGGTTGCAAAAAGGGGACCGGGTCAGCCTGATGCTCCCGAACTGTCCACAGTACGTCATCTCGTTCTACGCCGTCCTGTATGCCGGTGGGACCGTCGTCCAGACGAACCCGCTCTACACCGAGCACGAGCTTGAAAACTTGATCACCGATTCCGGCGCGAAGATCGTCATCACGCTCGACCTCCTCTATCCGAAGTCGCTCCGGGTGAAAGAAAAGACGGACATTCAAACGATCATCACGACGAGTATCGCCGACTACCTGCCATTCCCGAAAAACAAGCTGTACCCGATCAAAGTGAAACGCGAGAACAATATCGTCATCGATACGACAGGTTCGGTCGCGTTCAAGGACTTCAAAAACTTTGGACCGGTCAAGCCGATCGAGATCGACCCGAAACAAGACGTCGCCGTGCTCCAATACACGGGCGGGACGACCGGGCTGCCGAAAGGGGTCATGCTGACACATTTCAACTTGACGGCGAACGTCGACCAAATTTCGAACTTCTTCTATAAATATAACCGCGGTGATGAGAAGCGCGTCTTGAGCGTCGTCCCGTTCTTCCACGTCTACGGCATGACATGCTGCCTCAACTTCGGGGTGGCGAACGGGTATGAACTCATTCTCGTGCCACGCTTTGACGTCACCGACGTCTTGAAGACGATCAACAAGAAGAAACCACACTTCTTCCCAGGAGCCCCGACGATGTATGTCGGCATCTTGAACGACCCGAAACTGAAAAAGTATGACTTGTCGTCGATCGAGGCATGTATCTCAGGATCGGCACCACTACCGGTCGAAGTGCAAGAACAGTTCGAAGACGTGACGGGCGGGCGCATCGTCGAAGGATACGGGTTGTCCGAGACGTCACCGGTGACGCATGCCAACTTCTTGTGGGATAAACGCATCGTCGGCTCGATTGGGGTGCCGTTATCCGATACTTCTGCTAAAATTGTAAAGGCAGACGGCGAGACATTGGCCGAAGTCGGTGAGATCGGCGAAGTGTTCCTGAATGGACCGCAAGTCATGAAAGGCTACTGGCAAAAACCAGAAGAGACGGCGGCCGTCTTGAAAGATGGATGGCTCGCGACCGGTGACCTCGGCTATATGGGCGAGGACGGGTTCTTCTATATCGTTGACCGGAAGAAAGACATGATCATCGCCGGCGGCTTCAACGTCTACCCGCGTGAGATCGAAGAAGTGCTGTACGAACATCCGGCCGTCAAGGAAGCGGTCTGTATCGGTGTCCCGGACCCTTACCGCGGTGAGACGGTCAAAGCGTTCATCGTCACGCGGGACGGGGTGAATGTGACCGAAGACGAGCTCGACAAGCATTGCCGTGAGAAGCTCGCGGCGTATAAAGTACCAAAGCTGTATGAATTCCGTGACGAGTTGCCGAAGACGTTCGTTGGTAAGATCCTGCGCCGCGTCCTCGTCGACGAAGAGAAGGCGAAACAAGTGAAACAAAGCAGTTGACACCTCTCTTTGACATGATAGAATAATAAATGAATGAACCATCATTCATTTTTCTGCAGCAATAAGGAGCATGGGTGTCTATGAAAAAGAATGTATCAAAAAGTGACCGCATTATCGATGCGGCAGTGAAAGTGATCGCGGACCATGGTTATCACGGTGCAAAGGTGACAGCCATCGCCAAAGAAGCTGGTGTCGCGGACGGAACGATTTATTTGTACTTCAAAAATAAGGAGCATCTGTTGATCGAACTGTTCCAGACGAAGATGGGCCTGTTCATCGACTACTCGAAGCAACAGATCGAGCAGGAGACGACGGCAGGCGACAAGCTGTACCAGTTGATTGAGTCGCATCTCAAGCAGCTGTCGGTCGACTACGACCTCGCCGTCGTGACGCAAATCGAGCTCAGACAGTCGAACTTGGCGCTCCGCCAAAAGATCAGTGAAGTGTTGAAGCCGTATTTGAACTTGATCGATGCGGTCGTCAAGCACGGCATCGAGACCGGGGAGTTTGACCAGGACCTCGACTACCGGCTGGCGCGACAAATGATTTTCGGCACGATCGATGAAGTGGTCACGAGTTGGATGGCGAGCGGCTTCAAGTACGACTTGATGTCGACGTTACCGAAAGTACACCATATGTTGAAAAAAGGGCTTGCTTAACCGTAAGCCCTCTCGCTAGCTCAAAAAATGAATGGAGATTCATGAATGATGGTGCGAACAACTTAAAGGGGGAACTACGATGAATATTTTTGTGTTGCTAAAACGTACGTTCGATACAGAAGAAGCGATCCAACTTGAGAACGGGGAGATTCAAGAAGACGGTGCCGAATTCATCATCAACCCATATGACGAGTATGCGGTCGAGGAAGCGATCCGCAAGCGTGACGATCTCGGGGGAGAAGTCACGGTCGTGACGGTCGGACCGGACGACGCGGACAAAGAACTACGGACAGCGCTCGCGATGGGTGTGGACAGAGCGGTCCGCATCTCGATCGAGGATGACGTCGAGGACGCGGATCACGTGACGATTTCGAAAGTGCTCGCCGCATATTTGAAAGACCAAGCACCAGACCTCATCTTCGCCGGTAACGTCGCCATCGACGGTGGTAGCGGACAAGTGGCGCCGCGCGTCGCCGAGCTGCTCGACATGAACTACGTGACGACGATCACGAAGCTCGACATCAACGGCACGACGGCGACGGTCACGCGTGACGTCGAGGGGGACACGGAAGTGATCGAAGTCAACCTGCCGCTCCTCGTGACGGCGCAACAAGGCTTGAACGAACCGCGCTATCCGAGCCTTCCAGGTATCATGAAAGCGAAGAAGAAGCCGCTCGAAGAACTCGATCTCTCAGACATCGACCTCGACGAAGACGAGATCGGAGCGAAGATCGAGACGATCAAACGGTTCTTGCCGGAAGAGAAGAAAGCGGGACGTATTCTTGAAGGGGACACGTCGACACAAGTGAGCGAGCTCGTTCAATTACTTCGCACGGAAGCCAAAGTCATTTAAGGGGGACATCACATATGAAAGCTTTAGTACTCGCAGAAGCGCGCGAAGGCGCGTTACGGAACGTATCATTTGAAGCGATCGCCGCGGCGAAGCAACTGACGGACGACGTGACGGCGGTCGTCATTGGGGATAACGTCAAAGCACTCGCGACTGAACTCGGGGAGCACGGCGCAGCGCGCGTCCTCGTCATCGAAGACGAGCGACTCAAACATTACACGCCGGACGGTTACGGCCAAGTACTCCGCCAAATCATCGACCAAGAAGGACCGGACATGATCGTCCTCGGTCACACCGCACTCGGAAAAGATATCGCACCGAAACTCGCGGCCCGTCTTGACGCCGGCCTCATCAGTGACGTCGTCTCGATCGAAGGCTCGGGACGAGACGCCGAATTCGTCCGTCCGATCTACTCGGGTAAAGCGTTCGAGAAAGTGAAATTCAAAGATTCGGTCATGTTCTTCACGATCCGTCCGAACAACATCGACGCACTTCCGCGTCAAGCGGGGGCGAGCGTGTCGGTCGAGACGCCGGCCGTCGAATTGAAAGATCTCGCCATGATCGTCAAAGAAGTCGTCCGTAAAGCGACCGGAAAAGTCGATCTCGCGGAAGCGAAAGTCATCGTCGCCGGAGGACGCGGCGTCAAGAGCGAGGACGGTTTTAAACCGCTCGAAGAGCTCGCTGAACTGCTCGGCGGCGCGGTCGGTGCTTCACGTGGAGCGTGTGACGCGGACTACTGCGACTACGCACTCCAAATCGGTCAGACGGGTAAAGTCGTCACGCCGGACCTTTATATCGCCTGCGGGATCTCCGGGGCAATCCAACACTTGGCCGGGATGAGCAACGCCAAAGTCATCGTCGCCATCAACAAGGACCCGGAAGCGAGCATTTTCAGCGTAGCCGACTACGGCATCGTCGGCGACTTGTTCGACGTCGTGCCGCTCTTGACTGAAGAGTTCCGAAAACACCTCGTCAATAGCTGATGGGCATAACGTTTGGGGAAAGTTACCCTCCGTGGTATACTCTGAACATGAAATGCAAGAGAGTTCTTAATTGAACTGTCTCATCTTACTGGGGAGGTATTTACCAAATGGCTATTAAACACGCAACGACTCAAACGTTCGAACAAGAAGTGAAAGAGGGCGTCGTCCTCGTCGATTTTTGGGCAGCATGGTGTGGACCGTGCCGCATGATCGCACCGGTTCTTGAAGAACTCGATCAAGAGATGGGCGACCAAGTCCAAATCGTTAAACTCGACGTTGACGAGAACCCAGAAGTAGCGGGCGCTTTCCAAATCCAAAGCATCCCGACACTCATGATGTTCAAAGACGGACAACCTGTCTCGAAAACAATGGGCTTCCAACCAAAAGAAGCGCTTAAAGAGTTTATCGCGTCAGCAAAATAATAAACGTACAGCCGATCGGGAGACCGATCGGCTGTTTTTTGTTGGCTTCGTTAGGGAACAAGGAGTTTAGTGAGCGAGCAAAGAATAAGATAGGTTAAGGTTTACCATCGATTCGGGAGCGGCAACACGTTTGAGAGAGCTTACATATGCTGTCCGCATCCAATTTTTTTTAGTCGTTTTTTGTCGACTCCCTTCATATTTAACAGTTCAGGTTTTTTTAACCATGGCTAGAAAAGTGAGAAGCTTTTATCATGGAAACAGCCTGAAAATTTACGCTATACTCATGAGGAAGACGTGATGGCGTCAAATGAACTTAATATTTGATGTCATCGTTGTAAGACTCTGTTCGAAGGAGGAATTTTCTTGTCGGTGTTACATTTCGCTATCTTATTGCCGCTCCTCGCGGCACCGTTCATCCCGTTTTTGTTTCGGGCGTTGAAACGGATCCATACGGGCTGGTTCGTACTAGTCGTCCCGGTACTCCTGTTCGTCTACTTCTTCCGCTTCATCGGAATCACGAGTGCGGGAGACGTCGTGAGCGAAACGGTCGAGTGGATGCCGTCGCTCGGGATCAACTTTACCGCTTACGTGGACGGGCTTGGACTACTGTTTGCCCTCCTCATTACAGGGATTGGGGCGCTCGTCGTCCTGTATTCGATTTACTACTTGAACAAAGATAAAGAGTCGCTCGGTCACTTTTATGTGTACTTGCTTCTCTTCATGGGTGCGATGCTCGGTGTCGTCCTCTCGGATAACATGGTCGTCATGTACATGTTCTGGGAACTCACATCGATTTCGTCGTTCCTGTTGATCGGGTATTGGTATGAGAAAGAACGCTCTCGCTACGGGGCACGCAAGTCGATGCTGATCACCGTGTTCGGTGGTCTGTCGATGCTCGGCGGGATCGTCATCTTGGAGTCGATCGTCGGATCGTTCAGCATCCGCGACATGGTCGCGAATCAGGCGCTTATCGCCGAAAGTCCGTTCTTCGTCGCCGCCATGATTTTGATTTTGCTTGGGGCGTTCACGAAGTCAGCGCAATTCCCGTTCCACATCTGGTTGCCGGACGCGATGGAAGCACCGACCCCGGTCAGTGCGTACTTGCACTCGGCGACGATGGTCAAGGCCGGGCTCTACTTGGTCGCCCGGATGAGTCCGGTGTTCCAAGAATCATCGCTCTGGCTATGGATCATCGCCTCGGTCGGGACGTTCACGTTGTTCTGGGGAGCCTTCAACGCCGTCAAACAGACGGACTTGAAAGGGATACTCGCGTTCTCGACGGTCAGTCAGCTCGGTCTCATCATGTCGCTGCTCGGCCTTGGCGCCGCGGCGCTTCACTATGACGGGATCGACGACAACATCTTCATGGTCGCGACGATCGCGGCCATCTTCCACTTGATCAACCACGCCACGTTCAAAGGGTCGTTGTTCATGATGGTCGGGATCGTCGACCACGAGACGGGAACACGTGACATCCGTAAGCTCGGCGGTCTCATGACCGTCATGCCGATCACGTTCACGATCGCCGTCATCGGCTCGTTGTCGATGGCAGGGTTACCGCCATTCAACGGCTTCCTCAGTAAAGAGATGTTCTTGAAGGCGACGACGAAAGTGTTCTCGATGGACTTCTTCGCGCTCGACACGATCGGGATCTTGATCCCTGTCGTCGCGTTCATCGCGAGCGTGTTCACGTTCATCTATAGCTTGATCATCTTTACACGGACGTTCATGGGGAAAGCCAAGTTCGACGAATTGCCGAAACAGCCGCACGAGGCACCAATCGGGATGCTCATCCCGCCGGCCATTTTAGCCATCCTCGTCGTCGTCCTCGGCTTCGTTCCGAACGTATTGTCGAACTCGCTCATCAAGCCTGCCGTCGAGTCGATCTATCCGACGCTCGTCGCGAGCGGGCAAGAGGTCAAAGTCGACATCTACTTCTGGCACGGACCGACTCCAGAGCTATTCATGACGCTCGGGATCATCGCCCTCGGGACGCTCATGTTCTTCATGATCAACAAGTGGATGGGGATCTACAACCATATCCCGAACCGGCTGACGCTGAACGGCATGTACGACGGGTCGCTCGTCTGGTCGAACAAAGCGGCTTATCGCTTTAAAGACAACTACATGACCGGCTTCATCCGGTCCTACTTGATCTACATCTTCCTGTTCTTATCAGGGATGCTGTTGTTCTCGATGTACTGGTTCGACTTGTTCAACTTCTCGTTCGGCGAGATGGAGGCTGTCGCGCCGTATGAATATGTGCTCGGGGCGGTCATCATTTTGGCGGCGCTCGCGATTCTGTTCATGGGCTCACGCCTGCCATCGATTATCTTGCTCGGGGTCATCGGCTATTCGGTCGCCTTGTTCTTCGTGTTCTTCGGTGCGCCGGACCTTGCCTTGACGCAGCTCGTCATCGAGACGGTATCGGTCGCCTTGTTCTTGCTCGTGTTCTATCACATGCCGGAGATCAGCCGCAAAGAAGTTCGTATCAAATTTAAAGTGGAGAACGCGATCGTGTCGGTCATCGTTGGGGTGACGGTCATGTTGCTCAGCTTCATGGCACTGTCGAACCGATCGTTGTCTTCGATCTCTGAGTATTATAAAGAGAACGTCTACGACTTAGCAGCCGGAAAGAACATGGTCAACGTCGTCCTTGTCGACTTCCGGGGCTTTGATACGCTGTTCGAGATCGTCGTCCTCGCCGTTGCGGCAATTGGGATCTATACGATGATCAAATTTAGAACGACAGAACGCACGAAAGGAGCAGATGAACATGAATCGGAAAAATGATCAAGTGAATGACGTCATCTTACAGACGGCCGCGGTGATCATCTTCTTCATCATCATCATGTTTTCAATCAACCTATTCTTCGCCGGGCACTATTCGCCAGGCGGCGGGTTTGTCGGTGGATTGATGACGGCTGCTGCTCTCGTGTTGTTACTGCTCGCGTTCGACTCGAAGACGCTTGCGAAAGTCTTACCGTTCGACTATCGGATCATGACGGCACTCGGTCTTGTCATTGCGATGCTAACATCGCTCCACAGCATCTTTTGGAATCGTCCGTTCCTGACACACGCTTATGACAAGTTCGATTTGCCGCTCCTTGGTGAACAGACGCTTCACACGGCCATCGCCTTTGACTTAGGCGTCTACCTTGTGGTCATCGGTGTGACGATGACGATCATTCAAACGATTGGAGAGAGTGAATAATGGAAATCTTCGTTAGCATCATCATCGGGGTACTGACGATGAGCGCGGTCTACATGATTCTCTCAAAGAGTTTGTTGCGCATCATCATCGGTACCGGCCTGCTCAGTCACGCAGCCCACTTGCTCGTCTTGACGATGGGTGGACTCAAGACGGGAGCGGCACCTGTCCTCGTCGACGGGGTCACGGAATATACTGACCCGCTACCGCAAGCGCTCGTCTTGACGGCGATCGTCATCAGCTTCGGTGTGACGGCGTTCTTCTTGGTACTCGCTTATCGGACGTACCAGGAGTTGACCACGGATAATATTGAGGAAATGAAAGGAACGGAATCGAATGATTAACTTACCGATCTTTCCGATTGTCATCCCTGCACTTGCGGCCGTCATCCTGATGTTCGCACCAAAACAGGTACGCCTACAACGTGTGATGGCACTCGGGGCTTTACTTGTCACGTTCGCGGTATCGGTGTTGCTCGTCTTCACCGTATCGCAAGACGGTATCTTGACCGTCAACCTCGGGAATTGGCCCGCACCGTTCGGAATCACGCTCGTCTCGGATATGTTGTCGGCGCTTCTCGTCACAACATCGACGTTGATCGTGTTCTTCATCGTCTGGTTTGCGACGCATTACTTCTCGGACGCTTATGAATCGAACTACGTGTACGTCGCGATGTTATTTTTACTCGTCGGTGTCAACGGCGCCTTCACGACGGGCGATATTTTCAACTTGTTCGTCTTCTTTGAAGTCTTCCTCATCTCTTCGTACGTCTTGATCGTACTCGGTGGGAAAGGTGTCCAGTTGCGCGAGTCGATCAAATACTTGCTCGTGAACGTCATCGCGTCGGCGCTGTTCGTCATGGCCGTCGCACTTCTTTACGGCGTCGTCGGGACGCTCAGTCTCGCTGACTTGGCACAGAAGATCCCGCTCGTCGAAAATCAAAACGTCATCACCGTCATCGGTGTCTTGTTCGTCATCGTCTTCGGTATGAAAGGGGCGCTCGTCCCGTTGCACTACTGGCTGCCTGGATCGTACGTCGTTGCCCCGACGCCGATCCTCGCTATGTTCGGTGCCTTGCTCACAAAAGTCGGCGTCTATTCGATCTTACGGACGTACACGCTCTTGTTCGACACAGGGTCGTTCATGCAGACGTTCTTGATCGTGCTCGCCGTGCTGACGATCGTCATCGGGATGACCGGGGCGATCGCCTATAACGATGTGAAGTTGATCATCATCTACAACATCATGATCGCGGTCGGCGTCATTCTTTACGGGATCGCCCTCAATACGCAGACGTCGCTCGAAGGGGCGCTCTACTATTTGATGCACGACATGCTCATCAAGGCCGCCTTGTTCATGCTCGTCGGGATGATGATCGGGATCACCGGTTCCGGTCAACTTCGCGACATGGGTGGATTGATCACCCGGTTCCCGCTGTTCGGATGGACGTTCTTCATCGCCGCGTTGTCACTCGCCGGCATTCCGCCGCTCAGTGGCTTCTTCGGTAAATTGTTGATCGTTCAAGGCGGGGTGGCCGACGGCGACTTGTTCGGCCCGCTTCTCATCTTGCTGTCGAGCTTGTTCGTTCTGTTCTCGGTTATTAAGATTTTCCTCTATGGGTTCTGGGGAGAAGAGAGACGTGTCTATGACGGTCCGCTCGTCCCGTATATGAACCGACTCATCGTGCCGACGTTGTTACTCGTCGCAGTGGCCGTCGCGTACGGATTCGGGGCCGAGGCGATGCATCCGTTCATTACCCAGGCAATCGAACCGCTCGTCGACCCGGAAATCTACATCGATGCCGTGATTAAGGAGTGATTTAGACATGGCTTACCAACTACTCATCAACTTTTTCTTGGCGTTCATCTGGATGTTCTTCTCCGGTACGTTCACGACGAGCGGGTTTCTCATCGGTTACTTGCTCGGACTGCTCGTCATCTTCATGATGCGGCGGTTCTTCAAATCTGAAGGTACGGGCTTTTACTTCACACGTGTGATCAAGCTGTTCAAGCTGTTCTTGATTTTTGCACGTGAGCTCGTCATGGCGAACTTCGAGGTGTTACGTCTCGTCTTGAGCCCGAAATTGAAGATTCAACCTGGTATCTTCCGATATGAAACGTCACTGCGCACGGGTTGGAAAATCAGCCTGTTGTCGATGCTGATCTCGCTCACACCAGGGACGCTCGTCGTCCAAGTCTCGAAAGATAATAAAATACTTTATATCCACGCACTCAACATGCCGGATAAAGAGGCGCTCAAACGCGACATCTACAATAACTTTGAATCAACCATTAAGGAGGCGACGGAATGAGCATATTAGATATTTTAATTTACATTGCGCTCGCCATTCTCTTGTTTGCCATGCTCGGCATGCTGTATCGGGTCATCAAAGGGCCGACGACCGCTGACCGTGTCATCGCGCTCGACTCGATCGGGATCGCGTTGATCTCGGTCGTCGCGCTATTGTCGATTTTGCTCGATACGACGATGTTCTTCGAGGTCATCCTTTTGCTCAGTATCCTCGCCTTCATCGGTACGGTGGCGTTCTCGAAATTCTTAGAGAGAGGGGAGATCATTCATCATGACCGCGACAACGATCTTTGATATATTGACTGGCGTTTTCACGATCATCGGGGTGTTCTTCACGGTCGTTGCGGCGATCGGCCTCATCCGTTTGCCAGACGTCTATTCGCGGACGCACGCGGCATCGAAGTCGGCGACGCTCGGCGTCATGTTCGTCTTGTTCGCGGCGGTGCTCCACGTCTGGGTCGACCAACGTATCTTCGATGCACGTCTCTTGCTCGGCTTGTTCTTCGTCTTGTTGACCGCACCGGTCGGCGGACACTTGCTCGCTCGGGCGGCTCACGCTAAAGGCGTCCCGCTCTGGGAGAAGTCGTTACAGGACGCGCTCAAAGAAGATAAGGAAAAAGGGATCGAATGACGAAAGGCTCTTCCATACGACATGGAAGAGCCTTTTTTTACATCAAGTGTGTCAAATCAGAGGCGGACGTCGGATAGGCGAACTCTAAGTGCTTAACGTGTTGATGGCTGATATTGTTTTGTATAATAAACGAGAACAAGTTGATGAGCTCGGGCGCGTGTTGCCCGATCAAGTGAGCGCCGATGACGCGGCCGTCTTTGCTGAGTAAGACGCGCGAGAAGGCGGTCGCGTCATTGACCCGTTCATACGTAAGAAAGTGGGACATGTCATTGTCCCTGCATTCATAGTCGATCCCGAGCGATTTCGCCTCGTCGACCGTCAGACCGACTTTGGCGATTGGCGGCGTCGTGAACACGACCGTCGGGGCCGGACGCTCCGGCAATGGACGTGTGTTGTTCCGCAACAGGTTAAGGGCGGCGATCCGTCCTTCTTGCCCGGCAAATGGAGTGAGCGCCGGGTTCGGACTTTTGGCGACGTCGCCGGCCGCATAGACGTTCGCGTTCGTCGTCTGTAAATAGTCATTGACGGTGATCCCGTCCTTGTCCGCCTCGATGCCAGCCGCATCCAACCGTAGCCGCTCGATGCTCGGGATACGACCCGTGGCGTTAAGGACGAGCCCTTCTAGGGTAGAGTCATCTGATAATGTCAAGATGTTCCCGTCGAGCTTGACGGGCTCGAGCCCGAACCGGACGTCGATGCCGATGTGGACCGTCTCATCGATGAGCCGCTTCACAATTTTTCGGTCGAACTGTTTAAGCGCCCGCGACCGGATGAGGAGTGTGACAGCGCTGCCGAACCGGCGGAGAATGTGCGCGAACTCGAACGCGATGTATCCGGCACCGACGATGGTGATCCGCTCGGGCACGTCCTCGAGGTCGAACACGTCGTCGCTCGTGATGGCGTCTTCACCGCCTGGGATGTCGAGCGGGCGCGGGAGTTGGCCGGTCGCGATCAAAAACTGATGCGCCGAGATCTCATGGCCTTCGATGACGATCGAGTCCTCATCGATAAAGTGGGGCTCGCCCTCGTATAAGTCGATGTCATCTTCTTTCCACTTGTGCATCTTCGTCGTCGGGATGGCGAAGCGGTATTCATCGACACGTCGCTTGAAGGCGTGCCAGTCGAGCGTGATGTCTCCTTTCACGCCGAGCGGTTTCATGCGTTCGACTTTGGCGATGAGTTCCGCCCCTTCCGCGAGCATCTTTTTCGGATCGCACCCGCGTTGCGGGCACGTCCCGCCGAACGTCCAATTCTCGACGATGGCAATCCGTTTACCGGCGTCGCGTAAAACGCTCGCGGCTTGACTCGCTGCCGAACCGCTGCCGATGATGATTACGTCATATCGTTTCATCAAAAACCCTCCCTCTGAGACTACACCAATTTTTTCCCGTCTTGGAGGAAGCTAAACTGAGGTGATAAAATTTGAGTCAAACTGACCACATTAAACATAAATTGGCGCTGCTCCCGGACGAACCGGGCTGTTACTTGCATAAGAACGAGTATGGCGAGATCGTCTACGTTGGGAAAGCGAAAAACTTAAAGAATCGCGTCCGCTCTTATTTTACTGGGGCACACGATATTAAAACGATGCGTCTCGTCGCCGAGATCCGTGACTTCGAATATATCGTCACGGCGAGCGAGCTCGAGGCACTCTTGCTCGAGATGACGCTCATTAAAAAACACGACCCGAAATACAACATCCGGTTGAAAGACGACAAATCGTATCCGTATATTAAAGTCACGAACGAGCCGTACCCGCGGCTGCTCACGACACGTAAGTTGAAACGGGACGGCGGCCATTACTTCGGGCCATATCCGAACGCCTACGCCGCCAACGAGACGAAACGGTTGCTCGACAAGCTGTATCCGCTCCGGAAATGTCAGCCGATGCCACGGAAGCTCTGTCTGTACTACCACATCGGCCAATGTCTCGGTCCTTGTGAACTCGCTGTCGACACCGACGAGCAGAAGTCGATCGTCCAAGAGATCCGCCGTTTCTTGAACGGGGAGACGAGCGAGACGCTCGCCAAGCTCCAAGTCGATATGCACCAGGCGGCCGAGGATATGCAGTTCGAGCGGGCGGCCGAGCTCCGCGATCAAATCCGGGCCGTCGAATCGATCATGAACAAACAGAACATGATCACGGCCGACCCGACGGCGCGCGACGTCTTCGGCTATACGCTCGACCGGGGCTGGATGTGCGTCCAAGTGTTCTATATGCGCGGCGGCAAGATGATCGAACGCGACGTCTCGTTGTTCCCGCTCCACGGGGAACCGTCAGAAGAACTCGAGAGCTTCGTCGTCCAGTTCTATGAGCAGAACGTGTTGCCGAAAGAAGTGCTCGTCCCAGAGCTTGTCCGGATCGACTTGTTAGTCGAGGCGCTCGGGACGAAAGTGATGCAACCGAAACGCGGGGCGAAACGACAGTTGCTCGAGCTCGCGACGAAGAACGCGGGCATCGCCTTGAACGAGAAGTTCGAACTGCTCGCGCGTGATGAAGAGCGGACATTGCTCGCGATGCGTGAGCTCGGTGAGGCGATCGGTATCCCGAACTTGTCGCGCGTTGACATCATCGATAACGCCAACATCCAAGGGGCTGACGCCGTCTCGGCGCTCGTCGTCTTCGAGGACGGCAAGCCGCTCAAGAAAGAATATCGGAAGTACAAGATCCGGACCGTCCAAGGACCAGACGATTACGAGACGATGCGCGAAGTCGTCCGTCGCCGTTTCCGGCGATTGTTGACCGAGGAGAAACGTCTGCCGGATCTTCTATTGATCGATGGGGGACTCGGCCAGTTGAACGCCGCCCTTGACGTGTTGCAGAATGAGTTCGGCCTCGATTTGCCGGTCGGATCGCTGAAGAAGGATGACCGCCACCGGACGAGCCAGCTTCTGTTCGGTGAAGGCGGCGGTGTCGTCGAATTGAACTCGCGGTCAAGCGCGTTCTATCTGTTGCAACGGATGCAAGACGAGGTTCACCGTTTCGCCATCACGTTCCACCGCAGCTTGCGGACGAAGAAGATGACGCAGTCGGTGCTCGACGATATCCCGGGTGTCGGACCGAAGCGGCGTCAGCAACTGATCCGTCATTTCGGGTCGATGAAACAGATCCGTCTCGCCTCGCTCGAACAGTTGAAGGAAGCAGGCCTGCCGGAGAAGTTGGCTGAGACCGTAATCCAATACGTCCATGAGGAGACAGATGAATGAGAAAGAGCCGATGCGACCGCATCGGCTCTTCTTATTCGTACGTATCTTTTTGGTCTAATTGGACGGTGATGTGGACGGCCTGACGCCCCGGGTCGGCATAGCCTTCGGCGACGCATTGGAAACGACCGGCAATCTGTTCGGCCAAAAATCCAGCCTCAAGCTGGTAATACCCGTTCGCTTTCGCTTGGGTCGCAGGCGGAGGAGTGAGTTCGAACACGAACTTGCTCTCTTTTTCTTTCACGAGCGTCAACTCTCCCCAACCGGCTTCCGAAAAGAACGCAGTCAGTTCTTCATTCGGCATCGTCGGGAATTTGCGGGCGACCCGTTTTCCGGACCAATAGATGACTTGGGCGTAATCGTCCCCAAGCAAATCTGTCAACACATAGTCGCGAAGCAGTTCGATCGCGAAAGTGGGTTGGCTCATCGTTTCCATCTTATTCCATCACTCCAATCTTTCTATACTATTATAACGACAAATTTGGATTTGGTCACCGGGTATTTTCTAAAAGAATGTGGGACAAATCGGCTAGGTTATCTTGTCATACAAATTTCACAAGAGTAGAATAGGAGACAGAAAGCTATATTTACATTTGAAAACGCTTTTATTTACAAAACGAGCCAAGGGCTCGTGAAAAGGGGGAACTAGAATGGCAGCGCGTCGTGACTATTTCAGTCGTAAAGTCCATTCGCTACTTGGGGTCATTCCTATCGGCCTGTTTTTGATCGTCCATTTGTCGGTCAACTACTATATCGTCGATGGGGTGGAATCGTTCAACAAGGCAGCAAAATTTATGGAGAGCTTACCGTACTTGTACTTCCTTGAAGTGACAATCATCGCTTTGCCGATGATTTTCCACGGTGTGTACGGCGTGTATTACGCCTTCCTCGGTTCGATCAACACGAACCGATACTCATACGCGCGGAACTGGATGTACATGATCCAACGCTTCACGGGCGTATTCCTCGTCATCTTCATCGCGTGGCACGTTTGGGAAACGCGCTTGGCGAAGTTGCGTGGCGTCGAGGTCAATGCGGAGATGATGCAAAACATCGTCGACAATCCGCTCATGCTCATCTTCTACATAGTCGGGATCCTCTCGGCTACGTTCCACTTCGCGAACGGTCTCTGGTCGTTTGCTATCACGTGGGGAATCACACAGTCGCCGCGTTCACAACACTTCATGAGCTACGTCTCTGGAGCCGTGTTCTTGGCACTATCTTTTGTCGGCATCCGTTCAATCTTGACGTTCGCGGGCATCTTGTAATAGGGGGAAATGTATATGGCAAATCAAAGTTTGATCGTCATCGGTGGCGGTCTAGCTGGACTCATGGCGACAATCAAGTCGGCAGAGATGGGTGTTCCGGTTAAACTATTCTCGCTTGTACCGGTCAAGCGTTCACATTCAGTTTGTGCTCAAGGCGGCATCAACGGAGCCGTCAACACGAAAGGGGAAGGGGATTCTACTTGGCAACACTTCGATGACACGGTTTACGGCGGGGACTTCCTTGCCAACCAACAGCCAGTCCAAAAGATGGCAGAAGCGGCACCGAAGATCATCCACATGTTCGACCGGATGGGCGTCATGTTCAACCGGACGCCAGAAGGTCTGCTCGACTTCCGCCGCTTCGGCGGCACGCTCTATCATCGGACGGCTTACGCCGGCGCGACGACAGGGCAACAGCTCTTGTACGCGCTAGACGAACAAGTCCGTCGCTTCGAGGCGCAAGGTCTTGTCGAGAAGTATGAGGGCTGGGAGTTTCTCCGTGCCATCGTCGACGAAACGGGTATCTGCCGCGGTGCGGTCTGTCAGGATTTACGCTCGATGGAAATTAAAGCGTTTCCATCGGATGCGGTCATCCTCGCGACAGGCGGCCCAGGTGTCATCTTCGGCAAATCGACGAACTCGGTCATCAACACAGGGCAAGCGGCCGGTGCGGTTTACCGCCAAGGTGCCGTCTACGCCAACGGGGAGTTCATCCAAATCCACCCGACGGCGATCCCAGGGGACGACAAGCTTCGGCTCATGAGTGAGTCGGCGCGTGGAGAAGGTGGACGTGTTTGGACATACAAAGACGGAAAACCTTGGTACTTCCTTGAAGAGAAGTATCCGGACTACGGAAACCTCGTACCGCGTGATATCGCGACACGTGAGATTTTCGAAGTCTGCGTCAACCAAAAGCTCGGCGTCAACGGCGAGAACATGGTCTATCTCGATTTGTCGCATAAAGATTCGAAAGAACTCGACATCAAGCTCGGCGGTATTCTTGAAATTTATGAGAAGTTCGTCGGCGACGATCCGCGTAAAGTACCGATGAAGATCTTCCCGGCCGTTCACTACTCGATGGGCGGACTATGGGTCGACTACGATCAAATGACGAACATCCCAGGGCTGTTCGCAGCCGGCGAGTGTGACTATTCGATGCACGGGGCGAACCGTCTCGGCGCGAACTCACTCTTGTCTGCCGTTTACGGCGGGATGGAGGCCGGTCCTGCGGCGGTCAACTATATGCGCGGTCTCGACCAAGCGACCGAGAGCGTGCCAGAAGCGCTCTTCAACTTCAACGAACGTGAAGAGATCGAGCGGTTCAATGACATTCTCGCGATGGAAGGTACGGAGAACGCCTACCAGATTCACCGGGAACTCGGCGAACTCATGACCGACAACGTCACGGTCGTTCGTTACAACGATAAGCTCGAAGCGACAGACTTGAAGCTACGCGAGCTACGTGAACGCTTCAACAACATCTCAGCGACCGATACGGCGCGCTGGAGCAACCAAGGTGCCTCGTTCATCCGTCAACTCGACCACATGCTCGACCTCGCGCGCGTCATCACGCTCGGCGCCCTTAAACGCGACGAGAGCCGTGGCGCTCATTACAAACCGGACTTCCCGGAACGGAATGACGAGTTGTTCATGAAGACGACGATGGCACGTTACAACGAAGGGGAAGTCGATATCTCGTTTGAAGAGATCGACGTTTCGTTAATCCCGCCACGTAAACGGGATTACTCGAAGAAAGGGGCGAAGACGAAATGACGACGCCGATGCAGTCTGAGCATAAAGATATTCGTTTTATCATCGAACGCCAGGACGGTCCGGATCAAGCGACCTACTCGGAAGAGTTCTCGGTCCCGTATCGTCCGAACATGAACGTCATCTCGGCGCTCATGGAGATCCGCCGCAACCCGGTCAACGCCGAAGGCAACAAGACGACACCGATCACCTGGGACATGAACTGTCTTGAGGAAGTGTGCGGCGCTTGTTCAATGATCATCAACGGTAAGCCGCGCCAGTCGTGTACGGCGCTCGTCGATAAACTCGAGCAGCCGATCCGCCTTGCTCCGATGAAGACGTTCCCGGTCATCCGTGATCTTCAAGTCGACCGTCAGCGCATGTTCGACGCTTTGAAAAAAGTGAAGGCGTGGGTACCGATCGATGGCACGTACGACCTCGGTCCAGGACCACGGATGCCAGAGAACAAACGTCAATGGGCGTATGAACTATCGAAATGTATGACGTGCGGTGTCTGCCTTGAGGCTTGCCCGAACGTCAACGACAAGTCGAACTTCATCGGCCCGGCCGCACTCTCACAAGTCCGTCTCTTCAACTCGCATCCGACCGGCGCTTTCCACGCGGAAGAACGTCTCGAAGCGCTAATGGAAGATGGAGGCATCATGCAGTGCGGAAACGCGCAAAACTGTGTCGAGGTTTGTCCGAAAGGCATTCCGCTCACGACGTCAATCGCCGCGATGAACCGTCAGACGACGCTTCACTCGTTCAAACAGTTCTTCGGCAGCGACAAAGGTCGTACCGGTTCTGCGGTCGAGGCGTAACGTTTGCCGATGTCAAAGTATTTTCGGGAACCCGGTTGGGAAACGCGTGTCAGGTCAGGAATCGAGCTCGACGTCAAAGTCCGCTTTTCGGAGTGCGACCCGTACGGCCATATGAATAACACGATCCCGTTCATCTATTTTGAGGATGCGCGGATCGAGCTACTCGAAACGACAGGATTTTCCTTGAAAGACGGTTTCGTCGTCGTGGCGGACGCCCAGTGCGATTACGTCCGACAAGTGATGCCGCGGCAACAGTTGAAGGTATATGCCAATGTCTTGACGGTCGGAAACACTTCATGTGATATTCATTACGGCGCATATGATGGAGATCAACTCATGTTCGCGGGCCGTACGAGCCTCGTGCATTTGTCAAAAACCGGTCGCCCGGCCGAATGGACTCCAGAATATAAAAATCGCTTGCAGAATTTTTGCGAATCCGCTATCATTTGATAATGAGTTCACAAACAAAAATTTCTGCCGGTTCGCCTGCAGAATTCAGATTTGAAGGGAGACTATCACGTCATGGAAAAAACATTCACAGTCGTTGCTGATTCAGGAATCCACGCTCGTCCAGCTACTCAGTTGGTCAACACAGCTTCTAAGTTCCAATCAGATATCAACCTTGAGTACAATGGTAAGACAGTTAACTTGAAGTCGATCATGGGTGTACTTTCACTCGGAATCGCTAAAGATTCAACAATCAAGATCACTGCAGCAGGTGACGATGCAGAAGAAGCGGTTAACACGCTCTCTGACATGCTCACTAGCGAAGGTCTTGCTCAGTAATTCGAGCAACGGACGAGGCGGCCAATCGGCTACCTCGTCTTTTTTGTTTGTCATGACACCGTTTCTTTTTTGGATACGGCTTTTTTGGTAAGATAGATGGGAATGGAAGTGATATTTATGAAACGAGCGATTGGAGTACTCGATTCAGGTGTTGGCGGCTTGACCGTGGTCAAAGAACTGATCCGCCAGCTGCCGAAAGAAGAAATCATCTATATCGGCGATACGGAGCGCTGTCCGTATGGGCCGCGCCCGCACGATGAGATTGAAGCATATACGTGGGAATTGATTGAATTCCTATTAGAAAAAGACGTTAAGATGATCGTCATCGCCTGCAACACGGCGACGGCCGTCGTCTTGAAAGAAGCGCGCAAACGCCTCAACATCCCGGTCATCGGTGTCATCGACCCGGGCGCCCGGGCCGCCGTCAAAGGCACGCGCAACAAACATATCGGTGTCATCGGCACGAAGATGACGGTCGAAAGCAATTCGTACGAGACGGCGCTCCGTCACGTCGCGGGCGAGATTGATGTCTATTCGCTCGCTTGCCCGCCGTTCGTGCCGCTCGTCGAAGCCGGCGAACTGAGCGGCGAACGCGTCCGGTCGATCGTCGCCGAGACAATCCTGCCGCTCCAAGCTTCGGAGATGGACACGCTCATCCTCGGGTGCACCCATTATCCGTTGCTAGCGCCGGTCATCCAAGACGTCGTCGGACCCGATGTCCATTTGATTTCGTCAGGTGATGAGACAGCGCTCGAAGTGGCAGCGATCCTTGATTTTAAAGAACTTGAGAACGATTTGGACACCATCCCGACGCATCAGTTTTATGCGACCGGGGATGTCGCCATCTTCAACCGATTGGCGACAGAATGGCTTGGCCAACCCGTGAAAGCGGAGAAAGTAGAGGTGTCTGGTGTCGATGCGTAACGAAAGACAACATGATGAACTGCGGACCGTTGAGATCATTCCGCACGTGAACAAACATGCCGAAGGCTCGGTCTTGATCTCGATCGGGGACACGAAAGTAATCTGTACGGCGACGGTCGAAGAACGCGTCCCGAACTTCCTGCGCGGGAAGAAGCAAGGCTGGATCAACGCCGAGTACGCGATGCTGCCACGGGCGACGGGCAACCGGACCGTCCGGGAATCCGTTCGCGGTAAGCAGACAGGACGGACGATGGAGATTCAACGGTTGATTTCGCGCTCGCTCCGTTCGGTCGTCGACTTGGAACGGCTCGGTGAACGGACGATCTGGATCGATTGTGACGTCATCCAAGCGGACGGTGGCACACGGACAGCGTCGATCACAGGCGGTTTTTGTGCGCTCGTGCTCGCGGTCGACGCGCTCATCCGTCAAGGCAAGCTCGGCGACACACCGATCAAAGAAGGCGTCGCCGCCATCTCGGTCGGTCGGACGAACGAGCTGTTGCTCGACTTGAACTATGAAGAAGACGCGGCGGCCGAAGTTGACATGAACGTCGTCATGACGGCGAGCGGACGCTTCGTCGAAGTGCAAGGCACGGGTGAAGAAGCGACGTTCACGCTGCAAGAAATGAATGAGATGCTACAGATGGCCCAAGGCGGGATCGAGACGCTGTTCAAAGCAGCAGAAGACGCGCTCGGTGCCTCATGGTGGTATGTCGGGGAACAAATGGAGGAAACGATATGAAACTGATTGTCGCGACACGCAACAAAGGGAAAGTGGTTGAAATCGAAGGGATGCTCACGCCGCTCGGATTTGAAGTCGAGTCGCTCTTGGACTATCCGGATGCACCGGAAACGGATGAGACGGGCACGACGTTCGAAGCGAACGCCGAACTGAAAGCGACCGAGGCGGCCCGTTACTTCGGACACGCCGTCCTCGCCGACGACTCGGGGCTTGAAGTCGATGCGCTCGACGGTGCCCCAGGCGTCCACTCGGCCCGCTTCGCCGGTCCTGAGAAGTCGGACGCGGCGAACAACGCGCTCCTGCTCGAGAAGTTGAACGGGGCGAACGATCGCTCGGCCCGCTTCGTCTGCGCGCTCTGCCTCGCCAAACCGACAGGCGAGACGTTGACCGTGCGCGGGACGATCGAAGGTACGATCGGCTATGCGCCCCACGGGGAAAATGGATTCGGGTACGACCCGCTCTTTATCGTCCCGTCGCTCCATAAGACGGCAGCAGAGCTCGAGCGTGACGAAAAGGCGGCGGTCAGTCACCGCGGTCAGGCGTTAAGAAAACTAGAGGCAGAAATCATTCCATTTATGAAAGGTTGAGGTGTATGCGTTTTCTCGTAGTCAGTGACAGTCACGGATTGACAGACGAACTATCGACCATCTTTACTCGGCATGAAACCGAGATTGAGGACGCGTTCCATTGCGGCGACTCCCAGCTCGCGCTCGTCGACGAGCACTTGCTGCCGTATCGGACCGTCCGCGGCAATTGCGATTTTGGGGGCGACTTGCCGCTCGAACGGATCGAAGCGACACCTGAAGGCACGGTTTTAATCGTCCACGGCCATCACCATGACGTGAAGTTCGATTTGAACCGGTTGCGTTATCGGGCCGAGGAAATCGGGGCGAACGTCGTCTTGTACGGTCACTCGCACGTGGCCGGGGCCGTCATCGAAGACGGGGTGCTCTACGTGAACCCGGGCTCGATCCGGATGCCGCGCGGACGCTCGGACAAGACGTACGCGTTGATCGACCTTGACGCCGGTCAGGCAGCGGTCCGGTTTTACCGGTCTGAGGACGGGACGCCCGTCGAAGATTTGGACTTGTCAGGACAACTTTGAACAAAACAGAAAGAACCAATTGACAGCAAAGCATTTTTCTATTATAGTTTTCTTGTCAATGTCCCAATAGCTCAGCTGGATAGAGCAACGCCCTTCAAGACAAATAGGAGCCTTTATAGGGAAACAGAAACCTATAGAGTGGACGACACTATATCGGTGAAGCCTTAACAGATCATGCTGATGGTAATACCGAGGAAACTTGTATCCTTTCGAGGTCAAGGTGGTTCAAAGGACTAAAGGGTCAGCCTTTAGAGGTAGAACCATTGAAGGAACAATTTGTTCGTGAGGTTCCGTAGAGACTACACGTGTCGCACCTGAAATGGTGAAGATATAGTCCAGACTACAAACAACATGCGTTGGTGGCGAAAGCCATGGTGGTAAGCTAAGGCGTCGGTCGGGGGTTCGAATCCCTCTTGGGACACTTCCATTTAAAATAGAGATAGCCTCCACGGAGGTTGTCTCTTTTTTCGTTTTCCGGGGTATTGATTGACAACGCAGCAATTCCTAAGGAAGATGGAGATGGATGGAAGAAAGGGTGTGTGAAGATGGAAAAAGAGCGGGAGTACCCGTTTCCAGGGAACTGGTCGCGGCTGCAGAAGATGATTCAAGAAGCGGACGCGGCCGGGGAGCGGCAACGGGTCGAGCCGATCCTATGGGATTGGTACGCAGCCGTCAAAGGCGATCAGTTTATTTTCATGGAAATTTTTCAATGTTTGATGGAGCGTCCGGAAGAGCCGGAAACGCTTGAAAAACTCGAAGAACTCGTCACGACGCAGATTCATGAGGCAGAAGAGCCGGCAGCCGGCGGGCTTCAAATTGCCCAGTACTACATCATGCGTGACCAACCTTTCGAGGCGGCACACTGGATCCATCAATATTTAGAGTGGCAAGACAAGGCCGATCAAGTGAACACCCAAGCTTACCAAGTGCTCCAAGTACTTAAGATGACCGAGTTTCCGGCGGCCATCGCCAAACTGAAACGGACGGTTCATCGTGGCAGTGTCGGGGAACAGATTGAACTGCTCGAGCACGTCCATTTCAATATCGATGACGTACTCGACAACGTATTGAAGGGACTGCTCCTTGAAGATCGCCCGAAATTGATGAAGCTGATCGTGCTCGAAAAAGCGTTCGAAGAACTGTCCGTCATCGAATGGGTCGACCTCGAAACGCATCATCGGCTGACGCAGGCAGAGGCACAAGTGAAGATGGACGAATGGGAGCATGTGGTCCACGATTTGCAGAAAGCCGTCAAAGGCGACGAAATCGCGACGCAACTGCTCATGAACTACATGTATACGCACTATCCGTTCACACCGGGTGAGGCATCTGAAATCGAAACAGCTGTCGTGAGAGCGAAAGCAGCGATCCTGAACGATGAAGAAACAGACGGGCTCGCGGCTGAAATTTTAGAGGCGGATATCCGTTTCACGCAAGCGTTTCTAGACTAAATCCTTGTGTGCAGTCACCGGATTTATGCTATAATACTGATTGTTGTACATTTTTGTACGGTATAGAAGAATAAACGAATTTGTTGGAGGGACTTAGCATGACAGCAAAATGGGAAAAAACATCAGGTAGCCAAGGCGTACTCACGTACGAAGCACCTGCAGAAGCATTCAATAAAGCAGTCGACGCAGCATTTAAAGATGTCGTCAAAAACTTGAACGTACCTGGCTTCCGTAAAGGGAAATTGCCACGTCCAATGTTCAACAAAATGTACGGAGAAGAAGCACTCTTCCAAGATGCGCTTGATATCCTCTACCGTGACACAATCCAATCTGCAGTCGAAGAAGCTGGTTTCGAACCAATGGCTCTCGAAAACATCGACGTTGATGGCACACTCGAAAAAGGTCAACCGGTTACTTTCAAAGTAACATTCGTGGTTGAACCAGAAGCTGAGCTCGGCGACTACAAAGGTCTCGAGTACGATGCTGTAGAAACGAACGTCACAGACGAAGAAGTCGCAGCAGAACTTGACGCCCTCAAAGAGCAAGGCGCAGAACTTGCTGTTAAAGAAGGCGCAGTCGAAAACGGCGATACAGCTGTCTTTGATTTCGCAGGTTTCGCTGAAGGCGAGCAATTCGAAGGTGGCACGGCTGAAAACTACACACTTGAAATCGGTTCAGGTCAATTCATTCCTGGATTCGAAGAGCAAATGGTAGGCATGACTGCTGGTGAAGAAAAAGACATCGAAGTAACATTCCCTGAAGAGTACCACGCTGACAACTTGGCGGGTAAACCAGCGACGTTCAAAGTCAAACTTCACGAAGTAAAAGCGAAGCAAGTTCCTGAGCTCGACGACGAGTTCGCAAAAGACATCGACGAGTCAGTAGCATCACTCGACGAGTTGAAAGCGAAAATTCGTGAGCGCTTAGAAGCTGCGAAGCAACAAGAAGCTGATGGCACGATGCGCGACCAACTCGTTGAGCAAGCAACTGCTAACGCGACAATCGACGTACCTGCAATCCTCATCGACCAAGAAGTAGACCGCATGGTTCAAGAGTTCGGTACTCGTGTATCTTCACAAGGCATCGACCTCAACATGTACTTCGAACTCACTGGCACAACAGAAGAAGCTATGCGTGAAGAGATGAAAGAGCAAGCTGAAGAGCGCGTTAAAGCTCGTCTCGTCTTGAAAGCAATCGCTGAAAAAGAAGCAATCGAAGTAACTGATGAAGATGCTGAGAAAGAACTCGAAGAAATGTCTAAACTCTACAACATCGCACCGGACCAACTCCGTACGATGCTCGCACCGCAAGGCGGAATCGAGACACTTAAAGGTGACCTCAAATTCCGTAAGGCGATCGACATCCTCGTTGAAACTGGTAAAGCGAAGTAATTAGATGAGATGAGGGCGACTGCCACGCAGTCGTCCTTTTTTCTGTAATGACACTTTGTATGTGTTAATCTTTGATGTCGCTATATGTTCATGCTACAATTATTGCAACGCAGAGATGTAAATGTTTTTTCGTGAGTGCTTTGCACCTGAAAATACAAATAGGCGATTTATCGCACTTACATCCATTTTCATTCAGAAGGGGTGTACCGAATGTTCAAATTTAACGAGGAAAAGGGACAACTTAAATGCTCGTTTTGCGGGAAATCGCAAGAACAAGTCCGTAAACTAGTCGCCGGTCCTGGCGTATACATTTGTGACGAATGTATTGAACTTTGCAATGAAATCGTTGAGGAAGAGCTCGGTGTCGAAGAAGAAGTCGAATTCAAAGACATTCCAAAACCACAAGAGATCCGTAACGTCCTTGACGAGTATGTCATCGGCCAAGACCGGGCGAAACGTGCGCTTTCGGTAGCTGTCTATAACCACTATAAACGCATCAACGCCGGTGGCCGTTCTGATGATGTCGAACTTTCGAAGTCGAACATCGTCATGATCGGACCAACTGGTAGCGGTAAAACGCTTCTCGCTCAGACGATGGCTCGCGTCTTGAACGTCCCGTTCGCAATCGCGGATGCGACGAGCTTGACGGAAGCCGGTTACGTCGGGGAAGACGTCGAGAACATCTTGCTCAAGCTGATCCAATCGGCTGACTACGACGTCGAAAAAGCTGAAAAAGGGATTATCTATATCGATGAAATCGATAAGATTGCCCGCAAGTCGGAAAACCCATCGATCACGCGTGACGTGTCTGGTGAAGGGGTCCAACAAGCCTTGCTCAAGATTCTTGAAGGGACGACTGCAAGCGTACCGCCACAAGGTGGACGGAAGCATCCGCATCAAGAGTTCATCCAAATCGATACGACGAACATTCTCTTCATCGTCGGCGGCGCATTCGCCGGCATCGAAGCGGTCGTCAAACGCCGCATCGGGAAGAAAGTCATCGGTTTCGGGAACGAACAAGAAAATCGCGAGATGACGCAAGAAGACTTGCTCGCCCGCGCATTGCCGGAAGACCTTCAAAAATTCGGCTTGATCCCTGAATTTATCGGACGTCTACCGGTCATGGCGACGCTCATGACACTCGACGAGTCAGCGCTCGTCGAAATCTTGACGAAGCCGAAAAACGCGCTCGTCCGTCAGTACGTGAAGATGCTCGAACTCGACGACGTCGAACTCACGTTCACAGACGAGTCGTTGATTGAAATTGCCAAACTTGCGATCAAACGTAAGACAGGTGCACGTGGTCTCCGCTCGATTATCGAAGAAATGATGCTCGATGTGATGTTCACCGTCCCATCGCGTGACGATATCGAGAAAGTCATCATTACAGACGAAACGATTACGGGTCTTGCCGGTCCGAAATATGTTCTCCGTGATGGTACTGTCGAACAGACAGGGGACAACCAAGAAACAGCTTAAAGTTCTTAACGAAAAAGGCTCAAACACTCGGCACAACCGAGTTTTGGGCCTTTTTGCACAGGAGGCGTTGTAATGGAACAATTACCAATTCTTCCTTTGCGTGGAGTTGTCGTTTATCCGCTGATCGGAGTGACGATCGACGTCGGGCGACCGCTCTCATTACGAGCACTCCTTGCCGCAAAGGAACACGAGACAGATTTGATTGTCGTCACACAAAAAGAGACAGGCAAAGAATCACCTGAACCGGAAGACCTTTACGCGATCGGGACGCGGGTCCACATCGCCAAGATGAGCGAACTGTCGAACGATACGGTACGGGTCCGCCTCGTCGGGAAAGAACGCGTCAAAATCAACGCCGTCGAAGCGACGAAAGACGGCTGGTTTGCTGACGTCGACTCGCTCGAACTCGTTGAAGGGGAAGAAGTCGAGCGGACGGCACTCGTGCGGCTCTTGAAAGAACAGTTCGGCAAACTCGTCGGGACGATCAAAGGCTTGTCACCGGACGAGCGTCGTCGGTTTGAGATGTACGAGCGGCTCGAATCGCTCACTGACTACATCTCATCGAAACTCGATGTCGATGTCGACATTCGCCAAGCGATGCTTGAAGAACCAGACGCGGTCAAACGCGGGCTCGAACTGCTCGAGATCATGACGCACGAAGTCGAGATCATCGAGCTCGAACAAGAGTTGCGTGAACGGACGAAGAAGACGATTGAACAAGCGCAAAAAGAGTATTACTTACGTGAACAGATGAAGACGATTCAACAAGAACTCGGGGACCAGTCGCAAGAGTCGGAACCGAACCGTCTCCTTGAGAAGCTCGAGGCGCTCGACTTGCCGGAAACGACACGGAAGAACGTCATGCGGGAAGCGGAACGGTTGAACGTCGTCCCGGCGACGTCACCTGAGTACGCGGTCATCCGCAACTACCTCGATTGGATCGTCTCGCTGCCGTGGGGAATTGAAACCGAAGATAAATTGGACGTCAAACATGCGGCCGGTGTCCTCGACGATGACCATTACGGGCTCGAATCGGTCAAAGACCGGATCCTCGAATACTTGGCGGTCCGTCAATTGACGAACTCGCTGCGTGGACCGATCCTTTGTCTCGCCGGACCTCCTGGGGTCGGGAAGACGTCGCTCGCCCGCTCGATCGCTTCGGCGCTCGAACGTAACTTCGTCCGCGTCTCGCTCGGCGGGGTGCGTGACGAGGCTGAGATTCGCGGTCACCGCCGGACGTATATCGGCGCGATGCCAGGCCGGATCATCCGTGGCTTGAAGCAAGCTGAAAGTAAGAACCCGGTGTTCTTGCTCGATGAGATCGACAAGATGGCGTCGGACTTCCGGGGCGACCCGGCTTCGGCCATGCTCGAAGTGCTCGACCCGGAACAGAACGTCTCGTTCTCGGACCATTACATCGAGGAGCCGTTCGACTTGTCGAACGTGCTGTTCATCGCGACGGCGAACGACGTCTCGCAAATTCCGGCCCCGCTCCTCGACCGGATGGAACTCATTCAAATCGGCGGCTACACGGAGCTCGAAAAAGTCGAGATCGCGAAACGCCACTTGATTCCGAAACAATATAAAGAACACGGCTTGAAAAAGAGCCAGCTCACGATTAAAGAAGACGCGCTCTATGAAGTCGTCCGCCGCTACACACGCGAGGCCGGCGTCCGCAACCTTGAGCGTGTCATCGGATCGCTTTGTCGGAAAGCGGCGAAACAGATCGCGATCGGCGAGAAGAAACGTGTCACCGTGTCGCTCAAAGTCCTAAGCGACTACCTCGGGAAACCGAAGTATCGTTACGGCAAAGGCGAGACGGAAGACTCGATCGGAGCGGTCACAGGCCTCGCTTACACGGCGTTCGGCGGTGATACGCTCACGATCGAAGTCGCGCTCGCACCGGGCAAAGGCAAGCTGCAGTTGACGGGGAAACTCGGCGACGTCATGCAGGAGTCGGCGCAGACGGCGTACAGTTACGTCCGCTCGAACGCGGAACGGTTCGGGATCGACCCGACGTTCTACGAGCGGCAAGACGTGCACATCCACGTCCCGGAAGGTGCCGTCCCGAAAGACGGGCCATCCGCGGGGATCACGATCGCGACGGCGCTCATCTCGGCCTTGACCGGGAAGAAAGTCCGGCGTGATATCGGGATGACCGGAGAGATCACGCTCCGTGGCCGTGTCCTGCCGATCGGTGGCTTGAAAGAAAAAGCGCTCGCCGCGCATCGGGCCGGACTCACGACCATCATCATCCCGAAAGACAATGAACGTGACATCGATGATATTCAAGACACCGTCCGTGAAAAACTGACGTTCGTCCCGGTCACGATGCTCGATCAAGTATTAGAAGTAGCATTTGGAGGAAAACAATGAAAATCAATAAAGCAGAATTTATTACGAGTGCTGTGGCGCCGGACCATTATCCGGTCCACGAGTTGCCAGAAGTCGCACTCGCCGGCCGTTCGAACGTCGGGAAATCGTCATTCATCAACAAGATCTGTCAGCGTAAAGCACTCGCCCGGACATCATCAAAACCGGGGAAGACGCAGACGCTGAACTTCTTCAACATCAATGACGAGATCATGTTCGTCGACGTCCCGGGCTACGGGTATGCCAAAGTTTCGAAGACCGAGCGTGAGAAGTGGGGCGTCATGATGGAGCAATACTTGACGTCGCAAAGCGCACTCAAAGGTGTCGTCCTCTTGGTCGATATCCGACACGAGCCGTCGGGTGATGACGTGACGATGTACAATTTCTTGAAACATTATGAGATTCCGGTCATCGTCGTCGCGACGAAGCTCGATAAGATCAAGAAAGCGCAGCGCCAGAAACATGAGGCGGCCGTGAAGCGGAAGCTTCAATTCGAATCGACTGACCGTTTCGTCTCTTTCTCGGCCGAGACGGCAGAAGGAAAAGACGAAGCGTGGAAAGCCATCTACGATTTGTTGACGGACGACGAGGGATAACCCCCTCGTCTTTTTGTTTTTAGGGTTACGTGAACGGGTAAGTATCGTATAATTGTCATATTGTATAGCAATACATTAATGAACGAGGTGGAAAGATGCAGAGAATGTTTGAAAGCAAATGGTATCGCTTCTTATTTTGGACGTTGACGATTTTCTTAGTGATCTTGGTCGGGACAGAGATTTCATTCGTGTTCGAACCGATCCAAGTCATATTGGCGCTCGTCACGGTACCGCTTATTATTTCAGGACTTTTCTTTTATTTTCTCGTTGGAGTCGTCGATTATTTAGAACGACGGTCCGGGAAACGTGGTATGTCAGTCGCAATCACGCTAACATCGCTTATCCTGATCATCACGCTCGTTTTCAGTATTCTCGGGCCCGTGCTCGTCGAACAAGTGACCGATCTCGTCAACGCGATGCCGAGCATCGCCAAAGAGTTGCAGCAACAAGCGTTCTCAGTGCGTGACTCGCTCATGCAAAACGAGTTCCTGTCGCGCTTCATGGCGGAAAACGATGACATGTTCACCGACTTGACCAACAATGTCACCACATACCTCGGTGATATTTTTGGCAATATTGCTTCTTCATTCGGCCAAGTCATCGGATTCATTACATCAGCTGTCATCACGATCGTCGTCATTCCGTTCATGTTGCTCTATATGCTGCTTGACGGGAAGCATTTGCCGGACTCGATCGTCAAGCTGTTGCCATCGAGCTATGAGAAAGAGACACGTAAAATTTTGAACGACATGCACACGACCGTTAAGAACTACGTGCACGCCCAACTGATCGTCGCGTTCTTCGTCGGGATCACGTCGCTCATCGGTCTTTGGATCGTCGGTGTCGACTACGCCATCTTGCTCGCACTCTTCATGATGGTGACGAACATCATCCCGTACGTCGGACCGTTCCTCGGGGCGGCACCGGCCGTCGTCGTCGCCTTCATCCAAGATCCGATCAAAGTGCTCTGGGTCATCCTCGTCATCATCATCGTCCAACAGATCGAGGCGAACGTCATCTCCCCGCTCATTCAAGGGAAAACGCTCAAAGTGCATCCGCTCACGATCATCATCGTCTTGCTCGTGGCCGGTAACCTGGCTGGGATCATCGGGATGTTGGTTGCGGTTCCGACGTATGCGGTGGCGAAAGTCGTCGTCAAAAACATCGTCCGCATCTATAAATTGAAAGAGCGACAACATTACCTCGAGTCGGAAGAAGAAGACAAGCCGGAAAGTACGATTATCACAGATTCATCGTCACTTAAATGACAAAACAAGTAGAAATGGCCAATTTGACCGTTTCTACTTTTTTTCGTCACAAAAAGTTCTTAAATTATTTCACGAAAATCGAACAGAAGATTATAGTTCCTAAATAAAAATTGTTATACTGTACGGTAGAGACGTAAAAAAGAAATGACAACCGCCACTGTGATTTTAGATGAGGGGAAGAGGTACATGCATATTGTCGTCGTTGGACTAAATAACAAGACAGCCCCTGTCGCGATTCGGGAGCAGTTCTCGTTTGGGGAGCAAGAAATCGTGGATGCGATGATTGCGCTCCGCGAAGAGAAAAGCATTTTTGAATCGGTTATTTTGTCGACCTGTAACCGTACCGAGCTATACGTCGTCACAGACCAGCTCCATACGGGTCGTTATTATACAAAACGTTTTTTAGCGAACTGGTTCGATCTTGAGATGGATCAGTTCACACCATACTTGTCGATCCGTGAAGGGGAGGAAGCGATTCGTCACTTGTTCCGTGTCACGTCGGGTCTCGACTCGATGATCATCGGGGAAACGCAGATTTTAGGACAAGTGAAGTCAAGCTTCTTCCGCGCCCAAGAGAACGGGACGACGGGGACAGTGTTTAATAAATTGTTCAAAGAAGCCGTGACGCTCGCCAAACGGGCCCATACTGACACGCAAATTGGGGAAATGTCTGTATCGGTCAGCTCGGCTGCGGTCGCGCTCGCCCAAGAGATGTACACGCGCCTCGATGACAAACAAGTTGTCGTCGTCGGTGCAGGTGAGACGGGTGAGCTGACAACGCTCAACTTGTTCGAAGCCGGCGCCAAACAAATTGCCGTCTTCAACCGGACTGAAAGTAAAGCGAAAGCGGTCGCTGCCAAGTTCAAAGGCCGAGCCCACTCGATCCGCGAGATCGCCTGTGGACTGCTCGATGCCGATATTTTGATCAGCTCGACCGGGGCCAAAGAAGCCGTTATCGCGTATGACGACGTCGCCGCAGCGCAATTGTTGCGTCGGGAACGTCCACTTCTTCTCATTGACATTGCCGTGCCGCGAGATATCGATCCAGCGGTCCGGTCGCTTCCGGGCGTCCGTTTGTTTGATGTCGATGACTTGAACGGGATCGTCAATAAAAACTTGGCAGCCCGTCTCGTCGAGGCAGAAAAGATTGAAGTGAAGATTGATGAGGCGATTCAAGAGTTCCAAGCATGGCTCGTCACGCTCGGTGTCGTGCCGATCATGAACGAGTTGCGCGAACGAGCGCTCCGCGTCCAAGAAGAGACGATGGAAAGTCTTGAGCGCAAGCTCGACCATCTGTCGGACCGGGACAAGAAAGTCATCGGCAAGCACATGAAGTCGATCATCAACCACATGCTGCGTGAACCGATCGACTACATTAAAGACGCGGCCGCTCAACCGGACGCGAACACGCGCATCGCCCAGTTCGTCGAAGCGTTCGCGCTAGACGTCGACGTTCCGACTGCGGACACAGAACCGGAAGAGCTAGAAGCGATGGCGGCTAAAGCACCACTTCGCGCGTTGATGCGCTAATACAAACCAAAAAGGCGGCGGATCTCGTCGCCTTTTTCTATGAAGGGGACTAAACATTATGCGTAAAATTATCGTCGGCTCACGCCGCTCACAACTCGCGATGACACAAACGAAATGGGTCATCGAACAATTGAAGCAAGCCGGGGCCCAGAACGAGTTCGAGATCAAAGAAATCGTGACGAAAGGTGACCAAATCGTCGACGTCCAACTGTCGAAAGTCGGCGGGAAAGGCTTGTTCGTCAAAGAGATCCAACAACAGATGCTCGCCGGTGACATCGATTTTGCCGTCCACAGCATGAAAGACGTCCCGGCCGAACTGCCGGAAGACCTCTTTATCAGCTGTATGCCAAAACGTGTCGACGCGCGTGACGTACTAATTTGCGAGAACGGCTACACGCTCGAGACGTTGCCGCAAGGCGCGGTCATCGGGACGAGCTCGCTCCGTCGCGGTGCACAGATGCTCGCAGCCCGTCCGGACTTCGAGATCCAATGGATTCGCGGCAACATCGACACGCGCTTGAAAAAACTCGATACCGAGAACTTCAACGCCATCTTGCTCGCGAAAGCGGGACTTGAGCGCATGGGTTGGACCGACCGCGTCAAGTTCGAAGCGCTCGACGCCGACATGATGGTACCGGCCGTCGGACAAGGTGTACTCGCGATCGAGAGCCGGAAAGACGACGCCGAAGTGACGCAGATTTTACAGCTCCTTCACGATGACGTGACGGCGAAAGCTGCGACGGCGGAGCGGACGTTCTTGAAGGCAATCGAAGGCAGCTGCCACGTACCGGTCGGCGGCTACGCGACGGTTGACGGGGACACGGTCACGCTCACCGGCTTGATCGCCTCGGTCGACGGCAAAGACGTGCTCCGTGTGACGAAAACGTCAACGGACGAAGTCGCGCTCGGTCAAGACGTCGCTGACGACTTGCTCGGACGTGGCGGACGCGAGATCCTCGCCTCGGTCAATGTGTGACGTCTGGTACACAGGGACAAAACGACTGACCGCTTCGCAACGGGCCTTGCTCGACGCGAGCGGTCTTTCCGTTCATCACGTCCCGATGATCGAGACACGGCTGACCGGGAAACCAACGCCAACTGATTCGTTCGACTGGCTCGTCGTCACGAGTCAAACCGCTGTCCCAGCGCTTCAAGACGTTCCTCGGGACATTCAAGTCGCTGCCGTCGGCGAGAAGACGCGGGACGCGCTCGAGGCAGAAGGATTCACCGTTTCGCTCATGCCGGAGACGTATACGGGCGAAGCGTTGTTCCGCGAGTTGGCGAACGTCGTCGGTGAGGATGACGTCGTCTTGTTCGCCCGTGGGGATTTGGCGAACACCGAGCATATGCGACAATTGCCGCATGTGTACGACTGGGTCGTCTATGAGACGGTCGAGAAAGCACTCACGGCCGATCAAGCGGCCGCGCTCGAACATGTCGAGGCGCTACTCGTGCTCAGTCCGTCCGCCGTCCACGCGCTCACGCCTTACCTCGAACGGTTCCACGGGACATGGTACGCCATCGGTGAAGTGACCGAGCGGGCTGTCCGAGAAGTTTCGACGTTACCGGTCCGAGTGCCTGAGTGTTATACTATGGATGCATTAATACAGTGTGTAGGGGGAGATTTTTCATGAACCAATTCGACCGTCACCGTCGTCTGCGCTCGTCGAAGTCGATGCGTGCACTCGTACGTGAAAACCATGTTCGGAAAGAAGATTTGATTTATCCGCTCTTCGTCGTCGAAGGGACAAATATTAAACGCGAAGTCAGCTCGATGCCTGGCGTCTTCAACTTCTCGCTCGATCGTCTCGAAGACGAGATCCGTGAGCTCGTCGACCTCGGGCTCGAGTCCGTTCTCTTGTTCGGTGTACCTGAGCATAAAGACCCGGAAGGCACGGAAGCATACCACGATCACGGCATCGTCCAAGAAGCGATCCGCAAAGTGAAAGAGTGGGCACCACAGCTCACGGTCATCGCCGACACGTGCCTCTGTGAATATACGTCGACGGGCCACTGTGGCATCGTGAAGAACGGTGACGTCGATAACGACGCGTCACTGCCGCTTCACGTCCAGACGGCGATCACGCAAGCGCAAGCGGGCGCAGACATCATCGCGCCGAGCTCGATGATGGACGGCTTCGTCGCCGCCATCCGCGAAGGGCTCGACCAAAACGGCTTCAGCCACATCCCGATCATGAGCTACGGCGTCAAATACGCATCGGCCTACTACGGACCGTTCCGTGACGCGGCGCAGTCGGCGCCTGGTGAAGGCGACCGCAAAGGCTATCAGATGGACCCGGCCAACCGTCGTGAGGCGTTCCGGGAATCACAGTCGGACGTCGAGCAAGGTGCCGACTTTATGATCGTCAAACCGGCGCTCGCGTTCATGGACATCATCCGCGACATGCGCGACTCGCTCGATATGCCGATCGTGGCGTATAACGTAAGCGGGGAGTACGCGATGATTAAAGCGGCGTCGATGAACGACTGGATCGATGAACAACGTATCGTCATGGAGACGATGGTCGGTTTCAAACGGGCCGGTGCCGATTTGATCGTCACGTATTTCGCAAAAGACGTCTGTCGCTATTTGGAAGGAGAATTCGCATGACATACAAACAAACTCGCTCAGAAGCAGCGTTCAAACAAGCGCTCCCACTCATGCCGGGCGGGGTCAACAGCCCGGTCCGTGCCTATAAATCGGTCGGGATGACGCCGATCTTTGCCGAACGCGGTGAAGGTTCACGTGTCTACGACATCGACGGCAACGAGTACATCGACTACGTCCTCTCATGGGGACCACTCATTCTCGGTCACCGCGACCCGGTCGTCATGAAAGCGATCCAAGATCAGGCTGAAAAAGGCTGGACGTTCGGGACACCGACAGAGCTCGAGACGAAGATGGCCGAGCTCGTCATCGACCGCGTCCCATCGATCGAGATGGTCCGCATGGTCAACTCCGGTACGGAAGCGACGATGGCGGCTCTCCGCCTCGCACGCGGCTATACGGGCAAGACGAAGATCTTGAAGTTTGAAGGCTGCTACCACGGCCACGGGGACTCGCTTCTCATCAAGGCCGGATCAGGTGTCGCGACACTCGGTCTTCCGGACTCACCGGGCGTCCCAAAAGACTTGGCGAGCCATACGCTCACCGTCCCATACAACGACCTCGACGCGCTTCGCATCGCGTTCGAGAAGCACGGCGACGACATCGCCGGTGTCATCGTCGAACCGGCTGCCGGCAACATGGGATTCGTCCCGCCGCAGCCAGGATTCCTCGAAGGACTGCGTGAGATCACGGAACAAAACGGCGCGCTCCTCATCTTTGACGAGGTCATGACCGGCTTCCGCGTCGGTTACAATTGCGCCCAAGGTTACTTTGGCGTAACGCCTGATCTTACGTGCCTCGGCAAAGTCATCGGCGGCGGCCTTCCGGTCGGCGCATACGGCGGCAAACGGGAGATCATGGAACACATCGCACCGCAAGGGCCGATCTACCAAGCAGGGACGCTTTCAGGCAACCCGCTCGCGATGATCGCCGGCTACACGACGCTGTCGCAACTCAAGCCTGAGCACTACGAGGAGTTCGAGCGCAAAGCCGACCGCCTCGCGGCAGGTTTCACGGCAGCGGCCGAGAAATATAACATCCCGCACGACACGAACCGGGCCGGCTCGATGTTCGGCTTCTTCTTCACGAACGAGAAAGTGACGAACTTCGAAAAGGCGAAAACGTCGAACCTCGACATGTTCCGCTCGTACTATCAGAAGATGGCGGCGCGTGGCGTGTTCTTGCCACCGTCACAGTTCGAAGGCTTGTTCTTGTCGACTGTGCATACGGACGAGGATATCGATGCGACGCTCGCCGCGGTCGATGCGACGTTCAAAGAGCTGCAACAAGAGTTTTCACTGTAATCTTGACTGAAACGTCTTCAATCGCTACAATTGTTTAACAGATACGTTTAAAAGCTATGATGAGGAATAGTACGCAACAACACTCCTTTCTAGAGACGCGGCCGCACGGTGCAAGGTCGCGAGGGAAGTGTGCGGAAGTCGCCTCGGAGCTGACCTTTTGAATCAAGTAGGAAGGTCCGGTCCATCGACCGTTATTCGATTTTGAGGGCGCCACGTGTTGGCGAACTAAGGTGGTACCGCGGAAGATACGGCTTCTTTCGTCCTTAGCGTTAAGGACGAGAGTAGCCGTTTTTTGTGTAGACAGATAGAGGAGGATTGGCACAATGACCAACGAAACAAACGAAATCAGCATGCCGACGAAGTACGACCCGAGTGCGACGGAAGCGAAATGGTACGACTATTGGATGGAGAACAACGTGTTCAAGGCGGACGAAGACGACTCGAAACAGCCTTACACGATCGTCATCCCGCCACCGAACGTCACAGGGAAACTTCACCTCGGACACGCGTGGGATACGACGCTCCAAGATCTACTCACGCGCTTGAAGCGCATGCAAGGCTATGACGTCCTCTGGCTCCCAGGGATGGACCACGCCGGTATCGCGACACAGGCAAAAGTTGAACAGAAGCTCCGTGAGGACGGCATCATGCGTTACGACCTCGGACGCGAGAAGTTCCTCGAGAAGACGTGGGAATGGAAAGACGAGTACGCCGACACGATCCGTGCCCAGTGGTCAAAACTCGGCCTCGGTCTCGACTACTCGCGTGAACGGTTCACACTCGACGCGGGACTCTCTAAAGCGGTCCAGGAAGTCTTCGTCCGTTTGTATGAAAAAGGCTTGATCTACCGCGGCGAATATATCGTCAACTGGGACCCGGCACAAAAGACGGCCGTCTCCGACATCGAAGTCATCTACCAAGAAGTCGAAGGCGCGTTCTACCATATGAAATATCCGCTCGCTGATGGCTCAGGTCACATCGAGATCGCGACGACGCGCCCAGAGACGATGCTCGGCGATACGGCCGTCGCCGTCAACCCGAAAGACGAGCGCTACGCGCACCTCGTCGGTAAGACAATCATGCTCCCGGTCATGAACCGTGAGATCCCAATCGTCGCGGACGACTATGTCGACGTCGAGTTCGGTACCGGTTGCGTGAAGATCACGCCGGCGCACGACCCGAACGACTTTGAAATCGGGAACCGTCACGAGCTTCCACGTATCCTCGTCATGGACGAGTCGGGGACGATGAACGAAAATGCTGGCAAGTACGAAGGGCTCGACCGCTTCGACTGCCGCAAGCAGCTCGTCAAAGACTTAGAAGCAGATGGCACGCTCGTCAAAATCGAGCCGCATACGCACTCGGTCGGTCACTCGGAACGTTCAGGCGCGGTCATCGAGCCGTACTTGTCGAAGCAATGGTTCGTCGATATGGAGCCACTCGCCAAAGCGGCGCTCGCAGCGCAAGGCAACGACGAGACGAAAGTCAACTTCGTCCCAGAGCGGTTCGAAGGCACGTACCTCCGCTGGATGGAAAACATCCGCGACTGGTGCATCAGCCGTCAACTTTGGTGGGGCCACCGCATCCCGGCTTGGTACCATAACGAGACAGGCGAAGTGTATGTAGGCAAAGAAGCGCCGGCTGACATTGAGAACTGGCATCAAGACGAAGACGTGCTCGACACGTGGTTCTCGTCAGCGCTCTGGCCGTTCTCGACGATGGGCTGGCCGGACACGGATTCAGCAGACTTCAAACGCTACTTCCCGACGAGCGCGCTCGTCACGGGTTACGACATCATCTTCTTCTGGGTATCGCGGATGATCTTCCAATCGCTCGAATTCACGGGCAAGCAGCCGTTCAACGACGTGCTCATCCACGGTCTGATCCGTGACTCAGAAGGCCGCAAGATGTCGAAATCGCTCGGTAACGGCGTCGACCCGATGGAAGTCATCGACCAGTACGGTGCCGACTCGCTCCGCTGGTTCCTGCTCACGGGCTCGACACCAGGGAACGATCTGCGCTTCTACTGGGAGAAAATCGAATCGACATGGAACTTCGCGAACAAGATTTGGAACGCGAGCCGCTTCGCCCTCATGAACATGGATGGGATGAAGTTTGAAGACATCGACCTCTCAGGTGAGAAGACGCTCGCCGACAAGTGGATCTTGACACGCTTGAACGACACGGTCGACCAAGTGACACGCCTCGTCGACAAGTACGAGTTCGGTGAAGCCGGTCGTTACTTGTACAACTTCATCTGGGAAGAGTTCTGTAACTGGTACATCGAGATGGCGAAACTCACGCTCTACGGTGAGGACGAAGCGGCGAAAGCGACGACACGTTCGGTGCTCGCGCATACGCTCGATTCGATCATGCGTCTCATGCATCCGTTCATGCCGTTCTTGACAGAGGAAATTTGGCAGCACTTGCCGCACGAAGGCGACTCGATCGTCCGTGCGAGCTATCCAACGCGTCGTGACGACCTCCACTATGCGGAGTCGGTACCGGCGTTCGAAGCGGTCATGAACGTCATCCGTTCAGTCCGTAACATCCGTTCGGAAGTGAACGCACCGATGTCGAAACCAATCCAATTGTTCATCGCGACGAGTGACGACACGACACAAGGCTACTTGAGCGAGAACGAAGCAACGATCGGCAAGTTCACGAACGCGACCGAACTCGAAATCGGTCGTGGCTTGACGGCACCGGACAAATCGATGTCAGCGATCATGACGGGCGCGGAGCTGTTCATCCCGCTTGCCGACCTCATCAACTTCGAGGAAGAGATCGCCCGTCTTGAAAAAGAAGTGACGAAGTACGAGAAAGAAGTCGAACGCGTGCAGAAGAAACTAGGTAACCCAGGTTTCACCGGCAAAGCACCGGCTCACGTTATCGACGAAGAGAAAGCGAAAGAAAAAGACTACCTCGACAAGCGTGACGCCGTGCGCGCGCGTCTTGAAGAGTTACGCAAGTAAGACATCAACCTTCTTTGGAGAATTGTTCTCCGAGGAAGGTTTTTTTGTCGTTTGGGAGAATTCTGGCATCTAAACGAGAAGAACCCCCGACGTCACGAACGACGTTTGGGGGTTCTTCGACGTAGCCATAAAACATAAAGTCCGATTCCCGTGATCCACAGGAAGTGCATGTAGAGCGAATCAGTCAGCCCGACTCGATACAAATGGACGAGATACACGGCATATAGGAATCCGGCGATGAGCATGATAGTGAAGTAGACGAGCCTCATGTGTCGTTCTCACCACTCCATTCAAGCTCATTCAAATGTTTCATGAACTGGAAAAACGAGACGATTAAGAAAAAGGCAGGCATAGACCAAATCCAACCACCATAAAACGGACCTTGCCACAGTTCTAGAGAAATCAGACAAGCGAAACCAAGCGAGATGAGTGAAGCAAGTAGTCGCATAGTAAACCTCCAGAGTGTCGTTTGTCTATAGTACGCATCCAAACGATAAAAGGTTCCCAAAAAAATCCATCCCGCAAAAGCGGAATGGATCACGTGCCACAAAACGTCTGATACGGATACGTCCGCTCTGGTCCCGGCGAGACGTAACGCCCGTAATCGGCTTCATAGTCATACGGTTTCCGCAACACGTCGAGCAAGGCGGTTGTTGGACCGAAGTCACCTCGTTCAGCTGACGTGATTGCCGCTTCGACGTGATGGTTGCGCGGGATGACGGCCGGATTGTGTTGGCGCATGAGTCGCGTCACATCTTCGTCCGGAAGAGCTTGTTCAGCGAGACGTTTGCGCCATGCCGAAAGCCAGGTCTTCCCATCGTCACGCGACGCGAACGGAAGTGACTCCGTTTCTCCTAGCGTGAGCACGCGGAACGTGTTCGTGAAGTCGGCCTCGGTCTCCATCATAAGTCGGAGCAATTCGTCTGTCAGCGCGTCATCGCCGTCTTTTCGGACGTAGAGACCGATCTTATGGGCGAGTCCGGTGAAGTACGCTTGTTTATAAATCTCCGTATAATCGTTCAACAGCTTGTTGGCGATATCGACGGCAGCTTCTTGCGTGTCGGCGAGCAGCGGCAACAGCGTCTCGGCGAGTCGGGCCAAGTTCCAAGATCCGATATACGGCTGGTTCGCGTAGGCGTAACGGCCCTCGCGGTCGATCGAGCTGAAGACGGTGTGCGGATGGTACGAGTCCATGAAGGCGCACGGACCGTAGTCGAGCCCTTCGCCGCTGATGAACGTGTTATCCGTGTTCATGACACCGTGGATGAAGCCGACGAGTTGCCAGTCGGCGATCAGTTTCGCCTGACGTTCGATGACGCGTCTGAGGAACGCCTCGTAGCGGTCGGGACGACCTTCAAGGTCCGGGTCGTGACGATGGATCGCATAGTCGGCGAGGGCGATAACGTCATCGATCGACCCGGCAGCAGCCGCATATTGGAACGTGCCGACGCGGATATGACTCGAGGCGACACGGGTCAAGACGGCACCGTGCTTCGGCCCTTGACGCATGACCGGCTCACCAGTCTTGACGACGGCAAGTGCCCGATTCGTCGGGATACCGAGCGCGTACATCGCTTCACTAATCAAATATTCGCGTACCATCGGCCCGATAGCGGCTCGGCCGTCACCACCTCGTGAGTATTCGGTCGGTCCTGAGCCTTTCAACTGCACGTCGACCCGTTTACCGTTCGCTGTGACGTGTTCCCCTAAGAAGAGGGCGCGTCCGTCACCGAGCATCGTGAAGTTGCCGAACTGATGCCCGGCGTACGCTTGCGAGAACGACGTGTCGGTCTGCCGGTTTCCGGACAGGAGCGCCACGTCTTCTTTCAATGCATCAATATCGAGTCCGAGTGTCTCGGCGAGGGGTTCATTCAATAAGACGAGTTCTGGTTTGTCGACCGGGTTGATCGGCCCACGGTCGTAAAACATGTCACGAAGTTCGACGTATGTCGCTTCAAAGTTCCAACCTGTGTCTTTCATCTGAATTCCTCCTATCTCTGTTCGCTTCGAGTATAGCACAGCCGATTCTCTGCGTAGGCCTTCGTGAATTTTGGTAAGATGGGAGGGAAGTGTTAGAACAGGGGTGGGTTAAAGATGGAGACAAGACAAGACGTATTTGAATGGCTGAACGGACAACTGCGGTTCGGGATCAAGCCTGGATTGAATCGAGTCGAGTGGATGCTCGAGACGCTACAAATTGACGAATTGCCGTCGATTCACGTGGCCGGGACGAACGGGAAGGGATCGACCGTCGCGTTTTTGCGGGCGATGGCAATCGCTGAAGGGTTGAACGTCGGGACGTTTATCTCGCCGTACATCATCCAGTTCGAGGAGCGGATCATGTTGAACGGCGAACCGATTCGCGAGGTTGATCTCGTCCGTATCGCGAACCGTGTCCGTGACCGTGCCCATGAGTCGCCTGAGACGTTGACCGAGTTTGAACTGCTGACGGTCATGGCGTGGCTGTACTTCCATGAACAGCAACCGGACCTCGTCATTTGGGAAGTCGGTCTCGGGGGACGGCTCGATTCGACGAACGTGTTGAAGCGACCGCTCGCGACGGTCGTGACATCTATCGGGCACGACCATCAAGGTATACTCGGCGATACGCTCGCAGAGATCGCCATGGAGAAGTTCGGCATCATGAAACGAGGTGTCCCGATGTTCCATAGTTTGGACGATGCGCAGTTGATCACGTTGCTCGAGCAACAAGGACGGACGATGGAGGCACCGGTGCATGCGGTCATGCCGCTCATCGAGTCGATCGAGGACGGGGCCGACACAACTGTTACATATGAAGGACTGCCTGCTGCGGCTCTCGGCTTGACGGGTCATCATCAAGCCTACAACGGAGCGTGCGCCGTCGCGGTCGCCCGTCATCTCGGATGGAAGACCGAGGCGATATTGATAGGGCTTGAGACGGCACAACATCCGGGGCGCTATGAGCTCATCTCAAAAGAGCCGCGGATCATTTTAGACGGGGCGCATAACGCGGAAGGCGTAGCGGCACTCTGTGAGCAACTTCGGCTAGAAGAAGATGTCACCGTGCTTGTCGCGACTCTTGCCGACAAGGACCGTGAAGCGATAATCAAATCGTTAGGGACGATCGCGACCGTTTATGAGACGACGTTCGACTTTCCGCGGGCACGGACGAAAGACAGTCTAATCGAGGACGGGGCCCGTTACGTCGAGTGGAAAGATTGGTTGGCGGAATGGGTACGTTCGCCGCGCTCGAAAACACTCGTCGTGACGGGATCGCTTTACTTTATTAGTGAAGTGAGAACACATTTGAAAAGAAACATTTACCAATGATCGAAGAAAGCTATGTATGTTTTTCCAAAGAGGTGGGATAATTAGTGGTAAACACTAAAATTGGGGAGGAACTCACGTTGCGTAAGTTCATGCAATATATCGCAGTTCTCGTCTTACTTATATCTATATTTCCACAGTACGTCAAAGCGAATACGACTGAGGTTCCATTGAACGTCTTGATTCTTAGGGATGCATTTAGTACCTCTAAAGTCGTGACAATTACTGAATACGATACTGCCGTCAAGACGTATCGCGATTCTTTAAATTTAGATTCGACGAAAATCAATGCGAAATTTATGACGATTAAAGAATTTAACGCTTCACGTTTTCCGATGAACGGTGCTTTTGACGCCGTCATGATTGGCAGTAGCCCACTCTCAGCAAAATATCAAACGGGAACGATTGGGAAGAGTGCGAATCACGATACGACAAGCCAACACAACGATTTAACGGCGCTAAAAGTCGACGAGTTGTTCGATTCGGTTGTCCGTATCGGCCTTCCGCTCTATATGCATGAAGATGCAGCAAACGGAGGTGCACAGTTAAAACGCTTAGCTTCGTTTACAAACGTGAATGTTTTTACTGAAAAAACCAATGCAAATATTGACCAAGAAATGGCGGCACAGTTGAAGTCGTTGACGGGTAGCAGACCACGCATGAAGACGGTCGATGTGCGATACAACAATCAAACACTCACGAATAATACGATTAAAGTGCAAGGCGGTGTCCGTGCCCCAATCAACTTTAATTATAACTTGGCTACTTCTCCAACGAGTTCGGCCATCATTGAGCTTTATATCGACTTTGATCATAATGACCGGTTTGCCACACAAGAGAAAGTGCTCGAAAAACAGGCTAAAACTTCAGATACAGTCGACTTCACACTTTCACGCCCGACGTTTAGCGGTCCTAAAAATTGGATGCTCGTCGTAAAAGATACGGTGACCGGACAAGCGGATTATAAGAGAGGTACGTTCATCTATCTAGATCAAAAAGTACAAGCGAATATTTTACAGTTAACAGCTGGGACGAGTACGAACGGACAGATTTCAAAAGATTTGTCAGACATGCTCGTCGATCCAGCCGGCAACTATGAATTTAACTTGACGAACGGGAACACAGATAACTTCGATAAAGGTTCTTATGATACAGCGTTAGCCGCGAACGATTATGACATGCTCATCTTCGGTTTCCAAGATTCATACAACATCTCAGGAAGTATGAGTGAGGCCGCGACAAGAAAAGTAAAACGATTCAGCGAGACAGGGCAAGGAGTCATGTTGACACATGACACTATTTTCCGGACAAATAGCGGCAACAGCGCAACTTCTGAATGGGAACGACAATTTGTTAACAGCGACCCGACTTTAAACATTTCGGGACAAAAAACGTATACAAACATGGGTTATGGTGCACCAGAACAGACAAGTCGAGCTATCAAAGTACAAGATGGTATTTTTACGACATATCCTTATAAATTGGATGATGCGCCAAAGAACATCTCAAATACGCATAATCAATATTTCACGCTTGATTTAAATGATCCCGATGTGACACCTTGGTACAATCTTTATTCGACGAGCGGAAATCGTATATACGGTGACGCCAACAACCATTATTATACGTACACGAAGAATAATTTCACCTATTCAGGCGCAGGACACACGAACAAATTTTCGCAGTCTGATGAGAAGAAAATCTTTATTAATACGATGTATCGAGCTTTTATCGGTGCGAATCATAAACCGTACAACGTGCTTGAGTCGGTGAGTGACCAATCGAACGCCTACACGACGGACGATATTAAAAATAACAAAATCGAAGTGACGGAAGGCCGAGATGTCAGTATTATGTGGCGTCCGAGCGATTATGACTTCCAAGATCAAACACTCACTTCAAAAATCAGCTATAACGGTCAAACGACGACATTCAATAACTTGAGAAACTATGAAGTGAAAGAATTCGTCATTCCGGCAAAAGATGTAATCGAAGGTGAGCCGATGCAAGTGTCGATTGAGACGACGGATCAACGGAATGCCAAAGTGACGGACTCGTTTACAATCAACGTGAAACGAGCAGAAGATGTGTCTGAGTTGATTGAAGTGACGCGCGCAATTACTCCTTCGACGATTAGTTTGTACGAGACAGGAACGATTAAGTATCAAATTGAGTATCCAGAGCAGTTCGATCGCTTATCGAATCAAAAAGGCGATAAGTTTCTTAGAGTAAACACGGCCACATTCTCAGAGAAACTTCCAAAAGAGCTCGAGATTGTTGCTGTACGTGGCACAGACGGAAAAGAGATCGCATTGAAAGACAAGCAATCGATTAACCTGGAGTTAGAGTTAGATCTGTATTATGAACGGAAAGGAAATAAAAATGTATTCTTATCTGACGAAAGCAGCAGCCGCTTTTTCACGTTCGAAGTGGACGTCCGTGCAGTACAAGCTGCGACTTCTTTGATTCATTTGAAAAAAACTGAAAATGAATTGAAGTCTGAGGTGGAGATATCTAAAAAGCAAGATCATCGCCTAGATAAGCATAATGAGTGGGACAAAGAGACGACGATTTCGTCTAAGTTTCCGGATCTATTCATCAATATCGGGGCACCGTTCGCCTTCAAAGCGAGTATTCCGGACGTGACGTTACAAATTGGAGCCGAACAGATTGTGAGTCCTGTCATTACCGACGCGAAAGGAAACAGTTTCTCAAATCCGAAGTGGAAGACATTGAAATGGGAAATTGTCGGCAATAACGGTATGGCGCAACTAAGTGGGTCGGGGAACAATGCGGTCATTAAAGGCTTGAAAACGGGAGACTCAACAATCCGATTGACGATTGATCCTGGTGAAGGGCGGCCGTTCGTCATCGCCGAGTCTAAGCTTAAAGTCATCAGTCCACCGGAACAGATTCAAATTAAATCAGAGAGCCTGTTTGTTGGTCAAACGTTGACGGTGACACCGACTGTTTTCCCGACAACGGCCCAGTATGACTCGATTCGTTATGAAACCGTCTCTGGAGACAGCGTCACCTTTGTCCAAAAAGGGACTGGGTTAGAAGTGAGCGGACTCAAGCCGGGTGTTACCACGATTAAAGCGAGTATTGATGCCAGTCCTTTGTTTAACAATTTAAATGTGAGAATGCCAGTGACGACATTTACGATTACAGTACTTGCACCAAGTCTGACACAGACACCAGACCAACTGGATTTATGGGTATGGAATAGCCTTGATCCAGACAAACGGGTAAATGACGTGGCAACGATTAACGTCGTATCGACACCGAACGTCGGGAAACAGCTGAAGTTAGTCGGGACAGTCCCGGCAGCTGTCGATGTGACAGCTACAGCAACAGGTTATACTATTCGTGCAAATTACGGATACGGACAAGGTGGAGTACTCACTCCGATTTCGTTACAAACGACATTTGAAGAAGCAACGTTGCGAAACGTTCTATCTAATCCGACAATCGTTCGGGTGAACGAATACCCGAACCAAATCCTTGCCCAAGACATGACGATCAATATCGGAGAAGGTACGGCTCCGAGATCTCCATCGCTTCAATTCTGGCCGACAACGTCTACGTGGCAAGATAGTCGATTGAACGTAGTGTCAGGACAGGAATATGTACAAGTTAGCAGTTCAGGCAAGCAACTAGTACCAGTCAAACCTGGTGTTGCGAAAGTAGAGGTCTATACAACATTGCCAGCCGGCCGCGACTTTATCCCGGTAAAAGATACGTTCTTTGTCCGAGTGATTCAGACGTCTGGTGACAATAAGGATGATCGTTATTAATAACGGAAAGTTGGAAATGCCGTGAAACGAAAATGGTTACTCGTATTACTTTCTTTGCTCATCATCGTTGCTGTATTCGCGATGTACAGATTGAACATGACGAATGCAAATCTCGATTCATTAAGCGGTGAAGAATTACAGGATGCGATTTCCTCGAAAAAGCAATTGACTGTCGAGGAAGTGAATTCGTTACAAGAACGAGGTGAATGGAGCGCGGTTGAACAAGCGCTTCGCACGAATAAAGTTCAACCGACACCTGAACTGTTCTCTCAAGCAATCCAACAAGGCACGCCAGAAGTCGTCACAGCATATTTACAGACAGACATCGATCCGTTTGCCGAAGTGAATGGTGAAGCGGTGCTGGCTACGTTATATGGAGAGAACGCTAACCGTGGCAAGTGGGAAATCGTTCATCAGGAACTAAAGGATGAGCGGTTGCTTCCCATCGCGGCGAACGCTTTAGACATGAAAGCAGTCCAGTCGTTACTTGGAAGCGGTGTAGCGATTCCGAGCGCAGACGAGGAGACGATTCTCTTCCAAGCGGTCCGTCATAATCAGGTTCCATTGATTGAACTGTTGATCGCGAACGGAGCGGTTTGGACAAGCGAGCATGAGCAACTGGCCAAAGACTTCCGCTCAGACTTAGTCATCGAATGGATGGGCCAGAACTAAGAAAAACCTCACCTGCAAAAAATGCAGGTGAGGTTTTTCTGTTGAACCGGTCACTTTAACTGAACAGGGTTGCTGACAAAGAATTGGAGTTGATTCGTGACGGGCAGTGTATTTAATTGATTGAAAACCGCATCGTTATAGGTCAGTTGCAACCGCGAATATTCGGGGCGGTGCTCTTGGATGTGGCTGTCAAAATACTGTTCCGCCGACAACTCGTCACTCTCCGAAAAGCGACCGCGGAATACGTTCAACTCAAGCGGACCTTTGCTGTAGAGCCCTCCTTTGATCTGTAAATCAGAGCCTACGGCGTACACTTGGGTCTTGTCTAAAGAATCACTATATAAGAAAGCCTGGAGCACAGTTGATTCTGCTTTGAATTCATTGATCCGGTTAAGTAGAATTTTCCCTTTTGACAGCAAAATGAGTGAGTTGAGCCCATCGGCAGTCAACGGTTGAATATTTGCCCGGTCAATGATGGTATCTCCGAGCACATAAACCGTCGATTCAAAAGAAACGGTTCCTTGAATTTTTAAATTGCCTCGTACGATCAACGGTCGTTCAATTGAGAGGTGGGTCAAAGAATCAATGACCACATCACCATCGAACAACAAAGGACGATCACTCTTTTTAATCGATTCCGTGATATACATCTGGTTATTTGTCAATTCGTCAGGGAGTGTAATGATCGTCGACTCAGTCAACCGATCATAGGCGGCTTTGTTTAAGTACGGACTTGGACGCTCGATGATTTGAGATCCGTCGTCAGTAATCACTTTGTCGATTTCAAATACATCATCTGTTTTCGGGATTGTCGGTGCTTCGAACACCGTTGCATCTACTGAATTCGTATAAGGGAGCTTTGTATCGAGTCGTCGATTCAAAAATTCAATGATGGAATAGTCATATTGGAATGCAGAGAACTGACTTGCCGCTGGACCGAAGTCTGGCAACTCATTTGCAACGTCATTTCCTGTGGTGAAATAGTTAGGTTGATTACAAATCAGACAGTCGGTTGGATTCGCTAAATCGATGCGTCCGTCTAAAAGAAAACGACTTGACGCTGAATTTTCAAGTTGTTCATCGTTACCGTTCAGCTGGTAATTCGCCGTTCGGTCAAACGCCAAAGGTCCACCTGAGAAGACGTTCCCTTTCACGGTCGGCATCCCGTTCACCGTCAATTGCTCGTCCGACCCGAGCACGTAATACAGGAAGGCGGGCAGAGCCGTCAAATAGAGGTCTTGCGTGTATTCGACCGACAGGAGCGGTTGCTCGGGATTTGTTTGCCGGCTCGCAACGACGTTCACTTGCAAAATCTTCGTAAATGGCGCGGTGTCGAGCAGGTTCGCGTCCGCATTCTCTTTTAATTGAATTGAATAGCTGATTTCACTGTCGCTCTCACTCGGAAGCCCGAGGAACGGTTCGTTTGAAACGAGTGCGCCTTGAACCGCGTCATTAAAAGCCGACTCCGACTCCATATGAGCCGGTACATCATTTGCGTCATGAAGAGGGAAACGATTTCGAACGTCCGCTGCAATCAGATTGAGCGCACTTTTTGCGTCTTCGTTCAGCTGCGTATCTTCTGTACGGATGACCGTCAGTTTATTCGTGACCAAGTTCACTTGCATGGCAGCGAGCGATAAGACGGCGAGCGCGGCCATCGTCACGAGGACGAGTACGAGCACATAGCCTTCTTCTCGTTTATGCATAAGTGGTGCCTCCTTTCTTCTCAAAATGGGATCGAGCTTTTAAACGTTTTAATGGAATCGGGATTTGCCTTTAACGATAGATTCATCTCGATTTCAATCAAGCCGCTCGTCATATAGTTCGGTCGCCGTGGATCATAGACCGGTTCAATCAGTTGAATTGAAATATCATCTAACAAGACGTTCGGGTTGCTCGGCACGTATGAATCTGCTGATAAGTTCAAGCTGATCGGTTCGTATCCGGCTTCCCGATAAATCATCCCAGTCGATGAGATGCGAGGTTCGGATAGTTGGTGGAATTGGTAGGTGTCATCTACTTCGGTGACGGCATCGAATTCACTCCGGTTGACCTCGGATAGGATGGACGTGACCAAATAGTCGGCTTCACTGCGCAGTTCGCTCGTTTCATTCGTCAATTGAAAACCGAGCGTGCCTGAAATGAAGGCAGTGATGATGACACCGCTTAAGATCGAGGCAACGACGACGGTCACAAGGAGCTCGACGAGCGTAAACCCTTCGGACGCTTTACTGAATGAGTTCACTTTCTGGGACAGCCGTTTCAGGGAACGGCTCACGTAACGTTGCATTCGAAATCACTCCTTTCAACGTGACAGGTGTTCGGAGTCGATCGGTCGTCACGGAAATCTTGACTTCGATTGTATTTGACGGCAGCGTTGACAATTGGGTGATGGTAGCGACGTACGTCTCACCATGGATCCGATAATCAGAACAAAAGTCACATTCTGAACTCACGCCGTTTCGATTCAACAGTTTATTCAAGTCAAGCGTTTCTTGAACAGCTGAGGCGCGTCGATCTAATGTATGCAGTGCGTTTTGAGCGACTTGGTTGGCGATGGTCGTACTCAGACTATCATTCGTCGTCTTCAGACTTTGGCTGAATATGTTTAACAAGGAGAACGAAACAATTGATAAAATGACGATCGACACGAGTACTTCGACGAGCGTAAAACCTTTTTCAGAACGGGCCAACGCATTGACCTCCTTTTCAAATATAATAAAATACTAGGAAAAAAGCGTATGATTTCCTAAATAAATGTTAATTTCTGTCCAATGCATATTATACTAAAGTTAGAGTACAAACGGATAGTAAATCGAAAGTCTCAGTTTTTTACATAGGGGGAATTGGAATGAAGCAATATGGGATGCACTTTTTCATCCTGACATGTCTTGTGTTGCTCGTGTCGTTACCGACGATCGGGCTCGTCAACTATCTCGACGCGTCAGCGAAGACAAGCGCTACATATAAAGACACACGTGTCGCCGGGATCGACATATCGGGGATGACGAAAGAAGAGGCGGTCGTCCGACTCGACAATGCCGTCAAAGACTTCACAAACGCACCGTTCACGGTCACGCTCGTCGACGGGACGGCGCTCGAAGTCGGCAAAGACGTCGTATCATTCAACATCGACGATACGCTTGAAGCCATATCTGAACCAGGGGACTATCCGCTCATCACAACAATCGATGAAGAGCGGATCGCTCCGTATTTAGAGAATCAACCCGTCACGATGACGATGGTGACCCCACCGCTCGTCGCCTCAGCGTCTAAGCTCGATTCGAACGTCGCCCTTGAGATGGTCGCAGAAGAGAACGAAGTCGTCGCGTCGATGACGATTAGTCCGACGCCGGCAATGCGCTCGGCGTTAGAACGGATGAACGGATTTGAAATGGATGCAGGCGACATGTTCAGCTTGAAGTCGTTCGGGGAAGATTTTGAAGCACTCACGCCGATCGGTTCGTCTCTCTATAAATTGTTTGCGGCGACTCCGTTCAAAGTGCTCGAGCGCGTCCCGCATGAAGTGCTTCCGAGCGGCATCGAGCTCGGCTACGACGTCAAAATCGATGCCGGCTCGAACTTCGCCGTCCAAAACACGGAACAATCACCTTACGCCATCATCGTCTTAGATGAAGGGAACGTGATGACGGTGCAACTGCTCGGGAAAGCGTTCGTCGGCGCGTACGAATCGCGGGTCGAAGAAGTCGCAAGCGTGCCGTACCAGAACGTGATCCGCTTCTCCCCATCACTCCCGGCCGGAAGTTCTTCGGTGACGCAATCCGGTCAAACTGGAGAGTCAGGGAAGTTGTATCGCATCCGTGTCACCGAGGCAGGCGAGACGCGTGAACTGTTGGGCTTTGACTTCTATGAGCCGGTACCGGAGATCGTGACGAAAAGTTCAGTCCCGCTACCGCCGCCTGAACCGGTTGAACCGATCATTCCGACGTTCCCGGATGAAACACTGGACGACGATCCGTTTAATGACGATATAGAAGATGATGGATTGAATGAATTTGAAGAGCAACCGCCGGTGGACGAGGATGTCCCGGCGTCTAGCGAGGAGGCAGTCGGATGATCGGATATGTAATACTGCTCGCCTTTTGGGTGCTGGCCACGTTGACGCTGTTTGCCTTGTCGATCCCATACGTACGGAAGCGCGAGACGAAACTCGTCGTGTCGGTACTTGTGGCCGTGTTATCGCTCGGTATGTATATGCTGTATGCGGAATCGCTTGAACGGACGTGGTGGGCTTGGCTCCTCATCGTCATCGGTTTAGCGGGCGGCGCAGCGTTGAGCGTCTTCATTGAACAGCGAGACGTCGAGCAGGAGGTACCTCAGAGGATGGTGAAGTAAGGTGAGACGAACGAAAAAACGATTGGGCGAGATGTTGATCGAGGCTGGATTGATTACGAACGAGCAACTCGACGAGGCGCTCGCCCAAAAGCGGCGAGGCGAAAAACTCGGCGATGCACTCATGCGGTTGCACTATTTGACCGAGACACAATTGATTCAAGTACTTCATGAACAACTGGACGTACCAATCATCGCATTATATTCGCAAGACATTAACGTGACCGTCACAAAACTCGTGCCAAAAGCGATTGCCCAAAAGCACGACATCATGCCGATTGAATTACAGGGGAACACGCTATTCGTTGCGACGGCGGATCCCCTTGATTTGATTGCGATCGATGACGTCCGGTTACAGACCGGGATGAATATTGAGGTTGGCATTGCGACGCGGGAACAAATTCGGAAGACGATCAGCCGGTATTACGAAATGGACGCCTCGCTCATCGAGATTTTAAAAGATGAGGCGCCGGAATTCGAACGGCAAGAGACGGCGTCACGTGACGACGCCCCGGTCATTCGGCTCGTCAACCAGTTGTTTTTGAGCGCGATCGATCAACGAGCATCGGATATCCATTTCGATCCACATGAGAAGCAACTACACGTCCGCTTTCGTGTCGACGGTGATTTACGGACAGAAGCGGTTTATCCAAAGAAAATTCAAAGCGTCATGCTGACGCGACTAAAAGTGATGAGTAATCTAGACATCACGGAAAGCCGGCTGCCCCAAGATGGACGGATCAAGTATACGCTGCGCGACCGCCCGTACGATTTCCGCGTCTCGACGCTCCCGACGATGTACGGCGAAAAGATCGTCATCCGGGTGCTCGATTCCTCACAAGGGTTGACCGACTTGACGAAACTCGGGTTCGGCGACCATAACGAGATGTTGTATCGCGACATGTTGAAGCGGCCGAACGGCATTATTTTGATCACAGGGCCGACCGGTTCGGGTAAATCGTCGACACTGTACGCATCGCTCAAAGAACTGAATGACGAGTCGAAGAACATCATCACGGTCGAAGATCCGGTCGAGTATCAACTTGACGGCATCAACCAAGTCCAAGTCAATGCGAAAGTGGGCCTCACGTTCGCCTCCGGTCTTCGCTCGATCCTCCGCCAAGACCCGAACATCGTCATGGTCGGGGAGATCCGGGATACCGAGACGGCCGAGATTGCGATTCGGGCCTCACTCACCGGACACTTGGTCTTATCGACGCTCCATACGAACTCGGCGATCAGCTCGATCACCCGCCTCGTCGATATGGGGGTCGAACCGTTCCTCGTCGCGGCTTCAACGTCCGGCCTCGTCGCCCAGCGCCTCGTCCGCCGCGTCTGTCGCGACTGTGGTCATGAGCAACCGGTCTCGAAACGGGAGCAAGAACTGTTCGACGCCGAACGTGTGACGATCACGCGCGTCATTCGCGGAAACGGGTGTGCGTCGTGTAACTTTACAGGCTATCGTGGGCGACTCGCCATCCATGAAGTCGTGCCGATTGATGAAGAGTTGCGTCGTTTGATCATGAACCAAGCGACCGAGGCCGAGATGGTCGAGCAAGCGAAACGAGCCGGTGCCCGGTTCTTGCTCGCCGACGGTCTCGAGAAAGTCGCGCAAGGTTTGACGACGACCGAGGAAATACTGAGAACAGTCATAACGGAGTGAACCTATGATCCATCAATCAATCGAAGCGATTTTAACGAAAGCGGTCGAACAACGTGCCTCAGACATTCATCTGACCGCCGGTTCGCCACCGATTTTCCGGATTGACGGCAGTCTGATCACGATGGGCGAGGAGAAAGTGCTCCCCGTCCACATCGAAGGATACTTACAGGAAATCATGACCGACGAGATGCGAGGCCGCCTCGAGATCCAACGCGACCTCGACTTCTCGTTCGGCGTGCCCCGCGTGTCGCGCTTTCGCGTCAACGCCTACTATCAACGTGGGACAATCGCCATCGCGTTTCGTTCCATTTCCGGGGAAATCCCGACGTTGAACGAACTCAATTTACCGCCGGTGCTCAAGCGGCTCATCGAGAAACCACACGGGTTGATCCTTGTGACCGGACCGACGGGGTCTGGGAAATCGACGACGCTCGCGGCGATGATCCATGAGATCAATCGGACGCAGCGAAAGCGCATCATCACGCTCGAAGACCCAATCGAATATTTACACACGCACGATCAGAGCATCGTCGACCAGCGGGAGATCGGCTCGGACGTCATGAAGTTCGTGAGCGGCCTGCGGGCGGCGCTCCGCCAAGACCCGGACGTCATCTTGCTCGGGGAGATGCGCGACTTAGAGACGATCTCGACGGCGATGACCGCCGCTGAGACCGGTCATCTCGTCATGGCGACGCTCCATACGTCGAGCGCGATGTCGACCGTCAGCAGGATCATCGACGCCTTCCCGGCCGAACAACAAGACCAAATCCGGACCCAACTCGCCAACGTATTGCTTGGGGTCGTCAGTCAGCGCCTGTTCCCGCGTGTCGACGTGCCGAAAGGTCGGGTCGCGGCGATGGAGATCATGATCGGGAACGCAGCCGTCGCCAACTTGATCCGGAACGAGAAGGAGTTTCAGCTCCCGACCGTCATCCAGACGAACCGGCAGAACGGGATGCAATCGATGGAAATGTCGATCGAACAGCTGATCCGTCAAGGGGTCATCAATCCAAGCGCCGTGCCAAGCGAAGAAATGAGGTGAGACTATGGCCATCTTTCAATACGAAGGAAAACTGCTGAACGGGAAGCGCAAGAAAGGGCGGATCACCGCCGTGTCGCTCCGGGAAGCCAAAGATAAACTTCGGCAAGAGTCGATTCTCGTCACCGACCTGTCCGAACTCGAGTCGACCGGGCTGAACACGGAAGTCAACTTATTGCCGGAACGCGTCAAGATCGAACATTTGATCATGTACGTCCGTCAGTTCGCCACGCTCATCCGGGCCGGCGTCCCAATTGTCCGGGCGACGTCGATTTTGCGCGTCCAGACGGAGTCGAAGCTGTTGAAGAAGACGCTCAGCCAAGTCGAGGACGACCTTCGAGAAGGGATCGCCTTCTCGGAAGCGATCAAAAAACATCCGCGCGTGTTCTCGAACTTCTTTAGCTCGATGGCGCTCGCGGGGGAGGCGAGCGGTAACTTAGAAGAAGCGCTCGACCAGATCGGGCTGCAGCTTCAGAAACAGTACGATATTAAACGTAAAGTCATCTCGGCGCTCACGTATCCGCTCGTCGTCTCGATTGTCGCGATCGGCGTCGTCGCTTTCCTGATGGTGAACGTCGTCCCGACGTTCGCGAGCATCTTCGGACAGCTCGGTGGTGAGCTCCCGCTCATCACCCGGATCGTCGTCGCCGTCTCGGACTTCGTCGCCGCCTATTGGTGGTTGCTGTTCGGTGGCGCGCTGCTCGGCGTCCTCCTGTTCTCATGGATGTTGAAGCGCGACAAGGAACGGTTCTTGATCGACGGGTTGTTACTGAAGATGCCGATTTTCGGGCCGATCGTCCTAAAGTCACAGATCGCGCTCTTGACACGAAGCTTGGCCGTCTTACTGCAAGCGGCCGTGCCGATCTTATCAGCAATCGAGATCACGGAGAAGATCGTCTCGAACCGAGTCATCCGAAAAGGGCTCGGGCAGGCGCGCAATATGATGGCGCAAGGAATCCCGCTCCACGAACCGCTCGAACGGAACCCGAACTTCCCGCCGCTCATGACACAAATGATTGCGGTCGGCGAAGAGAGCGGAGATTTAGATTCGATGTTGAACGAAGTCGCCGAATTTTATGAGACCGAGGTCGAGACGACGACAGACCGGTTGAAGTCGATCATCGAGCCGCTGTTGATCGTCGTGTTGGCCAGTATCGTCGGGGTCATCGTCATCGCCATCGTCGTCCCGATGTTCCAAATTTACGGCGACATCCAAAATCAGTAGGAAATTCTTAGTTTATGCATATAAACTACTTTTCAACTCCATATTTTGAATGTATAGTAAAATTGTACTACTTGTTTTAGTACTACGGTAATGAATCCAGCACAAAATACAGCAAAACACACAAAAGGGGAGAATCAGTCATGTTAGAAAAAATGAAAATGATTTGGCAAGATGCGAAACAATTAAAAGATGAGCGCGGGCTCACACTCGTCGAGTTACTCGTCGTCGTCGTTATTTTAGGAATCATCGCAGCCATCGCCGTCGTCGCGATCGGTGGGATTATTGAGAACTCGAAAAAGGATGCAATGGTTGCTGATGCGAAGCAGATGGTAAACGCTGCGAAGTTGTATGTTGCTTCAAATGAAGTACCAGATGGTAAAGTGATTAGATTTGTTGGAGCTCCAGTTGCTGGTGAAGAAAACGGCACTAACATGATTGACACGATGAAAGATCCTTTTGGTGCAACTTATGCAAATGGGATTGTTCTTGTAAAAAAAGATGCAAATAATAAATACACTTACAAAGTGTGGCTCGATGGTACGAAAGACATTGGGACTGCAGCTACAGATGCAGGAACAGTCGCTAGCGGCGATTTGAACAAAAGTAAGGTCTTATAATTTTATTTAATCTCCGGCTGGCGCTGGGCTCTCGCTCAGCCTAGCCGGTTTTCTATTTTTGGCATATACTTACAAGTAAGGAAGTGACCAATTTTGGTTGACCTCATTGGACTCATTTACAGCATCGTGCTCGGCATGATCATCACCTCGTTCACAAACGTCGTCGGGCTCCGCGTGCCACGCAAACAGTCGATCGTGTCGCCACGGTCGCATTGTCCGTCGTGCGGACACGTCTTGTCCGCTTGGGAACTCATCCCGGTGTTCGGTTACATATTGTTACGCGGCAAGTGCCGCGGCTGTGGCGGACGGATCGCGCCGACGTACCCGCTGTTCGAACTGCTCGGGGCGGTCGGTTACGGCTATAGCTTTTGGCTGTACGGATTCTCCGGGACGACGTTGCTCGCGTTCGTCTTCTTATCGACGCTACTCGCATTGGCGATGTCAGATTTGTCGACGATGCTCGTGCCGAACGTGATTCTTATGTTTGCGGCACCACTGCTGCTCGTCCTCGCTTATGCGTCCGGAGCCACGTGGTGGAGCCCGCTCGTCGGGGCCGCGCTCGGATTTTCTGTCCTCGCCACCGTTTTTTTCGTCTCAAAAGGGGGACTTGGGGCCGGCGATGTCAAACTGTTTACAGTGATCGGGCTCGTGCTCGGACCACGTGACGTATTGGTCGCCTTATTTTTAGCGAGCTTGATCGGAGCAGTCGTTGGACTGTTGCTCATCGGACTGAAACGGATCGGCCGCAAGCAACCGATCCCGTTCGTCCCGTCAATCGCACTCGGTACGATGCTGACGTTTTGGTTCAGCGAACGTTTTTTTGATTGGTATTTTGATTTGATGTAGGGGGAAACAAGCATGAGCCGGGCTATAGAAAAAGGAACGGTCGCGTACTTCTCGTTCGATGCGCTCAGCATCCACGGGGCCGTGATTAAACAAGGCGTCTTTAAACGAAGCGCTTCCGTCCAATTGGCGAAAGGTGCCTATGCGGAAGGTTTGATTCAAGACGAGAACGCGTTCGGACTCGCCTTTGACGAGTTGTGCCGTAAAATAAAAGTAAGAAAAGGGATGGTGTGCGCCGTCGATATGGCGGAGACGGAAGTGCTGTCCCGCAAAGTCGAGATTCCATCGAATATCCCGAAAGACGAGATCCGTGGCTATTTGTTCATGGAGATCGGCAGCTCGATCATCCTGCCGTTCGACGACGTCGCCTTCGACTACGAAGTGCTCGGCGAGACGGATATGAAGACCGAGGTCATGTTGCATGCCGTCTCGGTCGATTTGACGAAAGCGATCCGCGCCTACATGAAGAAACGCGGCTTCGCCTTGAAAAAAATCGTCCCGCGTCCGATCGCGATCGCGAACGGGGTGTCTCGACTCGAGACGCTCGACCCGCTCAAGTCGACGCTATTGTGGCACGTGACACCGTTCGCGCACCAACTGCTCGTCCTCGAGGAAGGGCAGGTCCGCTTCATCCGTGCCATCGAGAATGACTTATCGTATCGTGCCGACACGACAGACGGCATCGTTACATATACGTTCAACGGCTCAAACGAGGCGTTAGCGAATCGGACCGATGAATGGTTGAACGAACTCGCCCGTTTCCTCGATTTCTACCGTTACTCGCTCCGTACGGACGGACGGCCAATCGACGAACTGATCATCTCCGGGACGGTCCCTGAACTCGATGACCTCGTCCGGACGATCGAACTGGAATCGATGGTCCCGATCAAACGCATCGATGACCCGTTGCCGTTGTCGCACGCGACGCCGCTAACACATCAGATGTTGCCGCTTCTCGGGATGGCGACGCTCGACCGCGACCATGACGCCAACTTCATCAACGCGACCGACGTGACGCTGCGTTGGCCGATCGTCGCAAGTCTGGCCGCTTTATTGATCGGTGGCGGACTGACCGGCTATCTTTATTACGAAGTGAACGGGATCGAACAGGATAAAGCACAAGTCAACGAACAGTTACAGCTCGTCCGCATCTACCAGACCGAACAAGTGAACTCGAAAGGTCAACAAGTCATCTCGCTCGAGCAGACGGTGACCGCGCTGACGACTGAAGAGAAGCAGGCGGTCCCGGCGCTCCGTGCGCTGACCGAACAGCTGCCGCCGACAGGTTACGTCTTGACGTACAACTACGCCGACGGTTCGCTCATGAGCGTCCGGACCCAGTTTGAGACGTTACCTGACTTGAACGCGTTCCAACGAGCGTTGTTGAACGATCCACGGTTCGATAACGTCAAACTGCTCGGCGTGACGACCGAGACGAAAGCAGAAGCGGACCAAGACGCGGAAACGGATACGGGAACACCGGTTCTCAATGCGTCAGATGAGCCGCTCCCACGCTATATCGGAGAGTTTACGTTCACGTTCATCGATGCCGAACCTGAGACGCCTGAAGGCGAGACGGAACAACCCGAGGAAGATGAGGAGGTGGTGAGCGAATGAAACGTTCAACGATTTATTTGATCTTTACAATTTGTTTGTTCGCAGCCATCGTCGTCCCGTCGTACTTCGGCTACCAGTACTTTATCAACCAAGGTGAATTGAAGGCGCTCGAGCGCGAGCTGTCACTCGAACAGACGAAGCTCGAACTGTTGCGCCAAGAAGGCGAAGTCGTCGACGTCGCCGACTCGCAGCGCTTGCAGACACGTGTCCCGACGGAGCCGGCGCTCGATACGGTCGTCGAGACGCTATCGCAAGCGAGCCAGCTGTCTGACGTGCGCGTGACGAGCATCGCTTTCGCGGACGGGCTCATCGCCGAATCGGAAGTGCCGGAACCAATCGCCGAACCGGAACCGAACGATGTGAGCGCGACGGCCGAACCGGCTGAACCGGTCGAGATCACACCGGTCAACGCCTCGTCCGTCCGCTCGACGGTGTCGCTCCAAGCGGAGACGTATGAGGCGCTCGTCCTCTTCCTCGAGTCGGTCGAGTCGATGAACCGGATCCACATTTTGCGGACCGTCCAGTTCACGGGACCTGCCGAAACGGGTCCGAACACGACCGAACCGGCCGCACCGCTCGACTTCACGGTCGAACTCGATGCGTTTTACCGGCCCGACCTCGATCAACTCGTCCCGGACCGCTACGTGCCGACGCAGACGTTCCCACGAAAAGATATCCCGGTGTACGATTACACGACACCGTAAACGAGCGTCCCTTCGAAAAAGAAGGGGCGTTTTTTTTTGGCGTCTTGGATTGTGTTTGGGTGACGCTTTGCCTACAATCAACAGAGAAGCGTGAAACGGCAAGGAAGCCCGTTTCGAAAGTATGGAAGGAGTCGATACAATGAACACAACACAGAAACGTGTCATCCTCGCCTCGATGTCACCGCGGCGGACCGAGTTGTTGAAACAAGCCGGCATTTTGCACGAGGTGATCCCGTCAAACGTCATCGAAGGAACCGACGGACGTGAGCATCCGGACGAGTACGTCGGACGTCTCGCCCGTGAGAAAGCGATGGACGTCGCCCGAGACAACCGCGACGCGATTGTGATCGGGTCGGACACGGTCGTCGTCCTCGACGGAACGATTTTAGAGAAACCGAACGACCGCGATGACGCACGCCGGATGCTCAAGCACTTGTCAGGGGCGACCCATGAAGTGCTCACTGGCGTCAGCATCATCGGACCAGACCGGCACGACTTGTTCGTCACGACGACGCACGTCACGTTCATCGACATCCCGGAGTCTTGGCTCGACGGCTACCTCGATTCGTCGGAGCCGTATGACAAGGCCGGTGCCTACGGGATCCAAGGGTCGGGCGGTTTGTTCGTCGAACGGCTCGAAGGGGATTACTATAACGTCGTCGGCCTCCCGCTCCGGCCGCTCGTCGAGACGCTCGAGCGTCACGGGGTATCGCCGCGCTTTCTGTGAATGATGCGAGAGTAGGTGAAGGAATGACTATGGTGCTCGACCGAAGTGTTGAATCCGCTATTGCCAGACTGCTTCAAATCGGTGGACGGGGCGGGGACCCGCAGGCGACGGCCCGGCGGTTGTCAGATGTGTATCCGACGCTTCGGGCACTGTCACAGGCGTCCGTGCACGACCTCTGTCAAATCGAAGGGATGACGAAGAAGAAAGCCGAGCAGTTGCTCGCGGCGTTCACGATCGGCATCCGTTACGTCGAGGAGCCGAAAGTCGAGTCGCCGACGATCCGGTCGCCGCAGGACGCGTATGAACTGCTCCGTGATGAGCTCCGGCTACTTAATCAAGAACATTTCGTCTGTTTGTACTTAAACACGAAAAATCAATTGATCGCGCGCAAGACATTGTTCGTCGGCGGGTTAAATTCGTCGATCGTCCATCCGCGCGACGTCTTCCGCGAAGCGCTCAAGCTGTCGGCGGCGTGTTTTATTGCCGCGCATAACCATCCGAGCGGGGACGCGACGCCGAGCCGGGAAGACATCGAAGTGTCGGAGCGCTTGGTCGAAGCGGGCAACATCGTCGGGATCGCTTGCCTCGACCACGTCATTATCGGTGAGGATCATTATGTCAGTATGAAGCAACGTGGGTATATGAACGGGTGAAATTAGGAGACGTTTCCCATATCCCTCTTGAAGTTTGGTATACTAACGGACGAGGTGTTCGTATGGAGAAACTAGTTTGGATTGTTATGATTGGAATCGCGCTAGCCGCGAGTTTTGTTCCGCTCGAGCCGTTCGCGTTGTCGCTCGTCGTTTTCGCGTTGTTCGTCTTTGTGAGTATGGCGCTATTTCAACAGTTTTCAAAAGACGGGCATTGGCTTGACCGCTACCCGCCGCTCGTCGGCGTCGGTGTCGGAATTGTGTCGCTCATCGCCTACATCGGTCTGTTCATCGCCTGGGTAAATGCGTCAGGAGACAGTCAAGTGTGGCGTGTCATCCCGCAACTCATCTTCGTTTACGTCGGGATTTATTTGTTCACCGCGACGATGGCGAGCTTTTTGGCGGGTGCGACGCGCGAGCGACCGTCCCGTTTCTTTCGGCCGATCCTCATCTTTTCGGTCGTCTTTTATGCGGCAATGCTGTTGCTGCCGCTCCAACCCGGTCTTTAAATGATCGGTTCATCTAAGCAGACGCCTTCAGACGTCTGCTTTTTGATTTGCGTTTTTTTTGAAAAGCAGGCACACTAATATACGGTGGAACAGGACTGAGATGAAGGGGATTGTAAATAACCTGTAATCGATTGAACGTTTTCAAACATGATTTTTCCGTTATAATAATAATTAGTGTAACCAGGAGAGGGGCAGTACGTATGTTTCGTAGTTTTAACCGAGAAATCGGAATCGACCTTGGAACGGCAAATACGCTCGTTTATGTAAAAGGTCAAGGAATCGTTGTTCGTGAACCGTCCGTAGTGGCGTTCCGTACAGATACAGGTAGAATTGAGGCCGTAGGTAATCAGGCCAAAGATATGATTGGACGTACGCCGGGGAACGTCACGGCACGCCGTCCGATGAAAGATGGGGTTATCGCTGACTTCGAAACGACTGCAACGATGATCAAATATTTCATGGAGCAAGCACAAAAATCGAAGAGCGGGTTGTTCTCATCGAAGACGAACGTCATGATCTGTGTGCCAAGCGGCATCACGTCAGTTGAAAAACGTGCGGTTGAAGATGCGGCCAAGCAAGCAGGCGCTCGCGAAGCGTACACGATTGAAGAACCGTTCGCGGCAGCAATCGGCGCCGGTCTCCCAGTTTGGGAACCGACAGGCTCGATGGTCGTCGATATCGGTGGCGGTACGACCGAAGTCGCAGTGATCTCACTCGGCGGCATCGTGACAAGCCAGTCGATCCGTGTCGGTGGTGACGAAATGGATGACGCCATTATTCGTTACATTAAAAACAAATACAACCTCATGATCGGGGAACGTACGTCAGAAGCGCTCAAGATGGAAATCGGTTCGGCCCGCATCGACGAGTCGAACGAAAACGAAACGATGGAGATCCGCGGACGCGACCTCGTGACCGGTCTTCCGAAACAGATCGAAGTAGGGGCAGTTGAAGTGTGCGAGGCGCTTTCAGACACGGTAGACGCGATTCTAGCCGGTGTGAAACAAACGCTCGAACAAACACCGCCAGAACTCGCAGCCGACGTCATGGACCGCGGCATCGTCCTGACAGGCGGCGGCGCGCTCCTTAAAAACTTGGACGGTGTTATCTCTGATGAGACGCACATCCCGACACTCATTGCGGATGAACCGCTCGATTGCGTTGCGATCGGGACTGGAAAATCTCTTGAAATGATGGACGTCCTCCGTTCAAAATCAGGCATCTCGTCACGCCGATGAAAGGTGTTAAACGATGAGCCGGTTTGTACGCAATAAAAAGCTCATCATCACGCTGATCGGTATCATCTTATTTCTCGTCATTTTAGGAGTTTCGATTCGAGGACGGTCGGAATCCGCCTGGTACCAAGACGTCACGCGTGATGTGGTCGGAACGTTCCAACGAGTGTTCACGGTGCCGATCGGCTGGATGGATAGTACCGTGTCCTCGATTTCGAACGTCCGTGAAATTTATGAAGAGAACCGTGAATTGAAACAACATTTGACGAAATACGCCGAAGTGTCCGTCGAAGCTGACGACCTGCGCCGTGAGAACGAGGAGTTGCGTCAAATGGTCGCGGCGGGCGAAAGTTCGCTCCGTGACTTTGATTTGATTCCGGCCGAGGTCATCGGGCGCACGCCGAACGACTGGCAGCGCTATGTGACGATCAACGTCGGGCAAGAACGCGGCGTTGAAAAAGGCATGGCCGTGACTGCCGCTGGCGGCATGGTCGGACGCGTCATTCAAACAAGCGCCTATACGTCACAAGTTCAGCTCCTGAGCGACAACAACCGGACGAACAACGTCTCGGCGGTCGTCAAGGATGCGGACGGTAAAGCGGCGTACGGAACGATCGACGGCTTCGACAGCGAGACGAACGAACTCTTTTTCACAAAGGTTTCGAACAGCGTCAAGTTGAAAGAAGGCGAGATCGTCTCGACGTCAGGGCTCGGCGGACGTTATCCGGCCGGTCTCGTCATCGGTAAGGTGAAGTCGATCGAGACCGATGAATATGGCGTGTCTCAAGTTGCCCGCATCACGCCAGAGGCGGACTTCAATGAGTTCTCGCAAATGTTTGTCATCGATCGAACGCTAGACGAACCGTTTTTGACGGGTCCCGAGGAAGGAGGAGCAGCGGGTGAGTAACATGAAAGTGTTCATCGCCCTGTTCCTCCTCTTTCTTATTGAAGGGACATGGGCTGCCATCTTTTCATGGCACTACGCGACGCCGTTCGTGTATTTGACGTTGATTGGGTTAATGTACGTCGGTTTGTATGGCCGGTTTGAGTCGGCACTCGGATTCGGTCTCGTATTCGGGTTGTTGTATGACATCGTCTACACCGACTTGCTCGGAATTTACTTATTTACTTTTTCACTCATTCCTCTCTTAGTCAGCTTCGTGTTAAAATATATAGGTGAGAACTTCTTCTCGGTCGTCATCACGTTCACGTTCATGATCCTCGTCTTCTCCTTCGGGATTTACGGTATCATGGCAGCGGTCGGTGGGACGACGATGACCATACAAACACTATTAGTTGAACAGATTCCAGGGACGCTCGTCGTCAATGTGATCGCCGTCGCGATTCTTTATTATCCGATGACGCGATACGTGGCGGTGCGCCCTGTAGCGAAAAGAGGGTAGCCATGATGGAGCGTAAACGACACATTACGATAAAAGGACATCGCAACGGTATTGCAATCCACTTCAATCCACGGAGTGGCGTCGATGAGGTGCTCGGAGAGCTTGAGGCCACGTTACAAGAAATGGAGCCGCCCTCTGGGGAGATTGCACTCAAGTTGCACGCGGGTACTCGTTATTTGGACGAGGAGCTGTCACGTCAAATTCGTGAAGTCGTTGCTCGTCATGGCGTTTTTTATATCGAGGAGCTGTCGAGCGAGGTCATGTTGACCGAAGAGGCGAAGGCGACTTACGGGAAAAAGACGTTCCATTATCATAGCGGGACGATCCGCAGCGGGCAAGTGCTCTCATTTGAGGGTTCGGTGCTCATTATCGGCGACGTCAATCCGGGGTCTGAAGTTCGGGCGACAGGAAGTATCTATTGTTTAGGCACGATACGAGGAAATGTCCGGGCCGGTGTCGAAGGATGGGAAGACGCGGTCATTACCGCAAGTCTGTTGCATCCGCTGTTTCTAGCGATCGGTGAGCACGTGCTCACGCCAGACGACGATACCGAGATGCCAGAGATCGAGATGGGCTGCGCGTATCAGACGAATCATGGCATTGAAATGACGCGTCTCCGCCAAGTCATGACAGGGCTTAAAGACGCATATGCAATGGAATTACAGAGAGGGTGAGTTTGATGGAGCAAGTAGTAGAGCCTGTACATACAGCAAAAGAAGTGAAGAAAGGTCGGGCCATCGTCGTGACGTCGGGGAAAGGTGGCGTCGGCAAGACGACGACGACCGCTAACCTCGGGACGGGTCTCGCATTGTCCGGACACTCGGTCTGTCTCGTCGATACGGACATCGGTCTACGGAACTTGGATATCATCCTAGGACTCGACAACCGGAGCATCTATAACCTCGTCGACGTCATCAACGGGCAGTGCAAGTTGCCCCAAGCGCTCGTCCGTGACAAACGGTTCGAAGAGATGTATCTGCTGCCGGCGGCCCAGTCAAAAGACAAGACGTCGGTCCAACCGGAGCAAGTCAAAGAGATCATCGACCAGTTGAAGACGGAATATGATTTCGTCTTGATCGACTGCCCGGCTGGTATCGAGCAAGGGTTCATGAACGCCATCGCCGGCGCCGACGAGGCTATCGTCGTGACGACGCCTGAGAAGGCGGCCGTCCAAGACGCGGACCGCATCATCGGCATGCTCGAACAAGCGGAACACGTCGCGCCGCCTAAACTCATCGTCAACCGCGTGAAGAATCATCTCGTCGCATCGGGCGACATGCTCGACATCGATGACATCATGCGCATCCTGTCGATCGACCTGCTCGGCGTCGTCGTCGATGATGAAGAAGTCATCGCCGCGGCAAACCGAGGTGTCCCGGTGACGATGAACCCGGACAATAACGCCGGACAAGCGTATCGCAACATCACGCGCCGTATTCTCGGTGAGTCGGTGCCGCTCATGTCCATCCAGACGGACCAACAACCGACCGGATTTTGGGCACGACTCTTATTGAAGTTTGGAATGAAAAAAGCCTAAGGCAACGAAAGTTGCCTTTTTGTGTCGAAAGGAGTGCTCGTATGAAACTCATCTATGAACGGACCCCGTCGATCGAGCGGGCCATGCTCGTCGACGGCGAGCGTCTGCTTGAAGTCGAGGAGCGCTTTGTCGACCAGCTCTCGGTCGGGACGATCCTTGAAGCTGCGATCGAGCGGATCCATCCGTCACTCGGCGCCGCTTTCCTCGTCAACGGCGAGACAACGTTTTTCTTGCCGATCGCCGAGACGCTCCGGGCGCTCGCTGTCTACCCGGAAGTACTGGGCATCGGTCAGGCGGCCGTCGTCGGGGAGAAACGTCTCGTCCAAGTGACGAAAGAGGGCATCGGGGGTAAGCACCACAAAGTGACCGAGAACATTCGGTTCGGAGGGCGCTATCTCGTCTACTTCCCGTATGGACGGCGCCAGTTGTTCAGCCGTAAGCTCGACCTCGCTACGCAGGACCGGTTATCGAAAGTATTCACGCTCAATGAGGCGGAAGGTGTGTTGTTCCGGACCGAATCAGGACAAGCCAGTCCCGAGGCGCTTCGCGAGGAGCTGGCCTTGTTGCGGGCCCGGGCTGCTGACGTCGAGACGGCGCGCCGCGGTCAAGACGAACTGCTCTGTGAGCAGTTCGTCCGGCGCCATTCGGTCGAGTCGGTACTGTTGAACGATAAAGAGGCGCAAGAACGTTTGAAGCGGCTCGACGTCCCGGTCGAACGCCACGTCGGCAAAGGCCGGATGAAAGAAGCCGCGCGTTTAGACACAGCGATCGAGAAGCTCGAGAACCGTGTCGTCTGGCTCGAAGGCGGGTCTTACGTCTTGGTCGAACAAGTCGAGACGATGACCGTCATCGACGTCAACAGCGGCAAGAACGTCGCCGTCAAAGATAAAGGGCGCGCCGCCGACACGATCAATGAGGCGGCACTGTATGCGGTTATGGAACAGCTCCGCCTACGCAATATCGGCGGCATGGTCGTCATCGACTTTTTACGCGGGTCAAAAGACGGACAAGACCGACTTTTGAAACGAATGAAAGAACTCGGGGCCCGTGACCCACGTCGTGTCGAAGTGTACGGCTTCACACGGATGGGACTGTTCGAACTATCACGCGAGCGGACCGGACGTTCAATTCAAGACCGGATGACGTATAACGGTTCACCGTCAAAGCTGGCCGTGTTCTCACGGCTTGAGCGCACGCTCATGGAGCTAGACGGAAAACAGGAGGCGGTCGTACTGTCGCTGCCGGCGAAGTGGCAAGGCGGGGCCTGGGACGCGTCAGGTCTTCATGTGTTCTTTATAGAAGGAGAGCCCGACGTCGCTTTTCATGGTACACTCGAGGAATGTGAGAACTTCGTATCTCGTCATTGACAAGCTTCGCGCGAGAGTGGTAATATCTATAACGTTAGTTCGTTTGGAAGCACCCAAATGGCTACAACCGCACAGAACGGGTTGAAACGGTTTCGCCCTGCCCTGGATGGCGAGTCTGAGTTTAATAAGGAGGTGCACGTATATGTACGCAATCATCAAAACTGGTGGTAAGCAAATCAAAGTTGAAGCAGGTCAAGAGATCTACATCGAAAAACTCGATGCTGATGTCGAGGGTACTGTAGAATTCGGTGAAGTTCTTTTCGTTGGTGGTGACGATGTTAAAGTCGGAGCTCCATTCGTAGAGGGCGCTAAAGTAGTAGCAACTGTCGTTAAACACGGTCGCGCGAAAAAGATCACTGTCTTCAAAATGAAAGCTAAGAAAAACTACCGTCGTAAGCAAGGTCACCGTCAGCCTTACACGAAAGTTCGCATCGAGAAAATCGAAGCGTAATTTCTATGATTCGAGTAACGGTCAGACGAGACGAGACGAAGTCGATTCGTTCCGTCGAAGTGACAGGTCACGCCAACTTTGCTGAACCCGGTTCTGACTTAGTGTGTGCCGGCGTTTCCGCTATCATTTTTGGGGCGTATAACGCTGTTGAGGTACTCGCAGGCCAGTCGCTTCTTGTAGAAATGGCAGACAAAACAGAGGGTGGTTACTTTTATGTCGAGACATATCCTGAACTGTCACCGCAGGATATGACTCGCACCCAGCTGTTATTAGAAGGGATGCTCGTGCAACTAGACACGATCGCCCAAAGTTACGGTGATTATATCCAAATTGAACAATAGGAGGTGGACCTCATGTTACAATTGAACCTTCAGTTCTTCGCATCGAAAAAAGGAGTTGGATCGACTAAAAACGGTCGTGACTCGATTTCGAAACGCCTCGGCGCTAAACGCGCTGACGGACAGACAGTTTCAGCTGGATCGATTCTCTACCGTCAACGCGGTACGAAAATTCACCCAGGTGAAAACGTCGGCCGTGGTGGCGACGACACATTGTTTGCTAAAGTTGACGGCGTAGTACGCTTCGAGCGTCTTGGTCGCGACAAGAAACAAGTGAGCGTTTACCCAGTTGCGTAAGTAGAACCACGCAAAAGACTCTAGCCACTTATTTGGTTAGAGTCTTTTTTACTAGGAGAGGATCAAATGGACTCACAGGCAACGCTGAAATTATTATCGACCGTCCGTCACGAATGGATGAATCGGCTTCAGATGATCTCCTTGTATGCGGCGCTCGAGCCTGATAGACTCGAGGAGCTGTACGAACGTTATCGTCAGCACGCCGACGAGGAGAGTGCGCTCGTTCGCTTAAATATGCCGGCGACTAGTCTCGTCATCATACAGGCGAATTGGGAAGGGCGGTTGACCTATAAGGTATCGACCGACCGTGCGTCGTTGGACGACGCACGCGTGGCGGATAAACTTGTCCGTCTTCTGTCAGGAACGGATGGACCGATTCATGTGACGTTCACGGACGGACTGGCGGTTCGCGTCTTCGGCAACGTGCCGGGAGATGTGTTCACGTCAGACGAAGTGCACGAACAGACTGTAGAATGTTCTACGTTTCGTTTAAAAGGAGGGAATTAAATGTTTGTCGATCAGGTGAATATTTTTGTAAAAGCTGGAGACGGTGGTAAAGGAATGGTCGCGTTCCGTCGCGAGAAGTATGTTCCAGACGGTGGACCAGCAGGTGGTGACGGTGGTCACGGTGGCGACGTCGTCTTTGAAGTAGAAGAAGGATTACGGACGCTCGTTGATTTCCGCTTCTCGAAGAAGTTCATCGCCTATAACGGTGAAAAAGGAATGTCGAAAGGGATGCACGGACGTAAAGCGAAGCCGCTCGTCGTCAAAGTCCCGCCAGGCACAATCGTCTTCGATTCAGTGACGGATACTGTCATTGCCGACCTTACCGAGCACGGCCAACGGGCCACGATCGCTAAAGGCGGCCGCGGTGGACGCGGAAACTGTCGATTTGCGACACCGTCGAACCCGGCACCAGAAATCGCTGAAAACGGGGAACCAGGCCAAGAGCGCGAGTTGCGTCTTGAACTGAAACTCCTCGCCGACGTCGGTCTCGTCGGATTCCCGTCAGTCGGGAAATCGACGCTCTTGTCGGTCGTCTCATCGGCACGTCCGAAAATCGGAGCGTACCACTTCACGACGATCACACCGAACCTCGGTGTCGTCAAAACAGCTGACGACCGTGACTTCGTCATGGCCGACCTTCCTGGACTTATCGAAGGTGCGAGCCAAGGCGTCGGTCTCGGTCACCAGTTCTTGCGTCATATCGAACGGACGAAAGTCATCGTCCATATGATCGATATGAGTGGGATCGAAGGACGTGACCCGTTTGAAGACTACACGACGATCAACCGTGAGCTCGAGTCGTACAATTTACGTCTCCTCGAGCGTCCACAGATCGTCGTCGCCAACAAGATGGATATGCCGGATGCGCCAGAACTTCTTAAAGAGTTCCAACAGAAAGTCGGCGATGACGTCAAAGTCTTCCCGATTTCGGCACTCGCGAAAGAAGGACTTCGCAACTTGCTCATCGAAGTAGCTAATCTCGTCGACGCGACACCTGAATTCCCACTTGAAGAGCTCGAAGCGAAAACAGCCACACCACGTGTCGTCTATCGTTACGAGAAGGAAGAGAAAGGGTATCAGATTCATGTCGATGAGTACCAACGCTTCGTGATCACGGGGCCGCGCATCGAGAAACTATTCAAGATGACGAACTTCGATCACGATGACTCGATCAAACGATTCGCCCGTCAGATGCGTCAAATGGGCGTCGATGAGGACCTTCGTAAGCTAGGTGCTCAAGATGGCGACGTCGTTGCGATCTCTGATTTTGAATTCGAATTTGTCGAATAATTTTTTAAATAGGAAATGGAGTGTGAAGTAAACGTGGACCCTGTGCCCTCGTCTAGTTTAATTCTTTATGCAGTTTTGATTCTTTTGTCAGCTTTCTTCTCTTCAGCAGAGACCGCGCTCTCGAGCGTGAACCGCGTCCGGATGATCCGGATGAGCGAGGATGGGGATAAGCGTGCTAAGCGCGTCCTCCACCTCGTCGATCGGTTTGACGATACGCTCTCGACGATCCTCGTCGGGAACAACGTTGTCAACATCGGTTCAGCGACCGTCGCGACGGCGATTGCCACGTCAATTTTTACCGGTGGGACGGGGTTGTTGATCTCGACGTTCGCGACGACGGTGCTTATCTTGATCTTTGGTGAGATTTTGCCGAAGTCACTTGCAAAAGAGTTTGCAGAGAAGTATTCGCTCTTAATTAGCGGAACGCTCGTCTTCCTCGTCAAAGTGCTGAAACCGATCACGATTGTGTTCACCGGCCTCAAGCGCTTGACGCTTCGCATGATCGGGATGGCCGACAAAGAACCGTCGGTGACGGAAGAAGAGTTGAAAGTGCTCGTCGATATGGGTGAAGAAGAAGGAGTCCTCGGTGAGAAAGAAGCCGAACTGGTGCATAGCGCCTTCTCTTTCAACGACATCACCGTCGATGATGTGTTGACGCCGCGGATCGACATCCTCGCCGTCGACATCGACGATACGCTCGAAGAAATCAAAGACACGATCTTTAGCGGGGGGCATTCTCGTCTCCCGGTGTATAAAGACTCGATTGACAACGTCATCGGGGTGTTGTCGGAACGTGACTTCCTTCGCTCGATGATGCGAGATGAAGTGACAGATGTGCGGGCGCTCATCCGTCCGCTCACGTACGTGTCACCGCAGACAAAATTGATCGAACTGCTTCCAATTCTGCAGCAAAAACAATCACACATGGCTGTCGTCCTCGATGAGTTTGGTGGGACGGCTGGTCTCATCACGCTCGAGGATATGCTTGAAGAGCTCGTCGGCGATATTTGGGACGAGCACGACGAATCGATCGTCTACTTGAGACGGCTTCGAGACGGCGTATACGAGTGTATGGCCGACATGGACGTCGATCAGTTCGCTGACGAGATGGGGATTAAAGAACCTGAAGTAGATGCCAACACAATGGGTGGTTGGATCGTCGAGCTGCTCGGCGACATCCCAGAGAAAGGTGCGCGTGTCACGTATGACGACATGACGTTCACCGTTCTCCACGTCGAAAAACGACGCATTCGCAAACTGTTAGTCGAAACGAGTCAATCCGAATCGGCTGAACAGGCATAAGAAAAGGAGATCGCCACGTGGCGATCTCCTTTTTGTTTAGACGGTATGGTGGCGCTCGACGCGCTCGAGCAACTCGTAAGGACGAACCTTATAGATTGCGTGCGGGATGTACGTCGGGTCGATCGCATCAATGAGACGCATCTGGAAGTGGTCACGTTTGATGTAGTCCGACACGTTCGACGCATCGATCGGGAAGAAGCCGACCTCGTGTGTCTCGCCTGCTTGCGGACGAAGGTCGCCCGAGACGTAACGCCCATGGAACGAGACGCAGAGGACGCGTGACGACACGTTTTGATAGATCCCGATGATGCCGTCAATCTCGATGTCGGCCCCGGTCTCTTCTTTCACTTCACGATGGATTGCATCGATGATCGATTCGTGTTCTTCGACCTGTCCGCCCGGCATCTCGTACGTGTCGCTCCGGTGCGTGTTTTTGACGAGCAGCACCTCGCCGTCATCGTTCGTTATGTAGGCGGTCACGGAGACGATCGTGCGCGGCGGGGTGTAGTGTCCGGTCGGCATCATGAACTCTTCGCTCGACTTGATGTACAAGTCTTTCCCGAGACGGGCCCGCTTCTTCATCGCCTCGCGACGGAGTGCGCTCGAGCGGTAATCGCGTTCGACTTGTTCATAGTGCTCACGGTCGCGGTATTCCCAAAGTGCCATGACCTCGGTTTGGTCCTCGGTCACCCAACGGCCGACGAGCCGTGCGCCGTGCGATACCTGAATCGGATACAGGTATGTATGGAAAAACTCAGTGAATTCTTGCAAGCGTTCGGGACGGATCGTATACGTTTTTCGACGATGGAACATGAAAATTCCTCCTTTGACGGTTGCTGTCTCTGTGCTTTAGAAATAGATTGATTTCCTCACTATGACGTATTCGCCATACGTATCAGTTTACCCTCTATTTAAAAAAAGTCAGCCCGAACTTTTGTTCAGGCTGACTTTTTCATGAAGTTCGGATGTGAGCGGATATAGCGGGCGACAAAGAAGATGCCGATGCCGAGCCCGATATAAGGAAACAGGCCGTGTGTGTATTCGCCGATATATCGCCAATTACTGCCGAGCATCATGCCGACTTTGACGAAGACGAACGACCAGACCGCGAAGACGATCGTTGTCATCGTCAGGAATTTACGGAACGACAACCGCATCACGCCGGCGCTGATGGCGAACAATTGACGCCAAATCACGCTGAGGCAGACGATCCACGCCCCGTACTTCTCAAACCACGACTCGGCTTGAAGCTGTTTCTCCTGCTTGATCCGAAACGAGCGATACAATCGCAGGGCGACCGGTCGTCCGCCGTAGCGGCCAATCCCATACAATGCGACCTGGGTCACGACGAAAGCCGACCAAGCGAGCAAAAAGATGAACAGGAATGACGCGTCAAGGGAACCGACGAGATAACCGCCGTATGCGAGGACGAGCTCGTTTGGGATGACTTGGATGAAGATGCCGAGCGGGATACTGAAGACGCCGCATCCGGCCAAGAGTTGCTCGAGGAAGTGCCACATGACAGATCACTCCTTTCAATACGTAGTAGGGAATTTGTTCCATCCATCAGTATAACGGACAAACTAGGAAAGCAAAAGAAAAGATGTCACAAAGGCGTGACATCTTTTAGTCGAGTTCGGAAACGAGCACGCCGAGGCGCTCAAGTTCAGAGACGGCGGCATCGATCGCTTCCGCACTGTCGGCTTCGAGCGTGTGAATGTGCAGCCCACCCGTCAAATGGGACAGTGGGGCAGCCTGGTTGGCCTCGACGCGTTCGAGGAAGGCCCGGACGTCGCGCCGGCTCTTCACCATCAACTGACCAGTCAGCGACCCGTAGACGGGGTGATCGATGATGACGTCACGAATCGTGACACCTTCGTCGACGATGGCGTTCATCTCGGCTTCCATGTCCTCGGCTTCGTGCCGACAGACGATTTTTCGTGTGTAGGCGGACGGTGATGCCTCGCCGGGTAGATAGACATAGCCGCGGGCGGTCGCGACGATTTGGTGGCCTTTCGCCTTCAAGAGCGACAAGTCTTGGACGATGACTTGGCGGCTGACCGCGACGCGGCGGGCGAGCTCGGAACCGGTGATCGGTTCCGTACTCGCTTCAATCAATTCCAATAAAGTGCGCCGGCGTTCTTCACCGGCTAAACGTTTGTTCATGGTGTTCAACTCTCCTTGCTAAAGTGACGATGGCATCGGCGAGTGCCGCCGTGGCTTCGGCGGTTGTCTGTTCGCCGAAGGAAATTCGGACGAGCCCGTGGCAGGCGCTCGTCTCATAGCCGAGTGATTCGAGCATGCGGTTCGGTCCGTTTTGACCGGCCCGGCAAGCCGAGCCGGCCGACACTTGGAAGCCGAGTGCGTCGAGTTCGGTCATCCACCATTGGCCGTCTCGTTTGTCCGAGACGAATGAGAGGATGGCCGGACTTTGGTCGTCGAACTCGAGCCAGTCAACATGTGACGATGTCTTCTCTTTCAAGATAGCACGAAACGCTAAGAAATTTCTTTCGTGACGTGTCCGATTCTCGTGCCGATTGGTGAACGCCTTGACGAACGCAGAGATGCCGGGCACGTCAATCGTCCCGGGACGGATGCCGTACTGATGGTGACCCGGGTAGTAGGGTGGAGGCAATAGACGTTCCATATAGAGACCGCCGACTCCTTTCGGCCCGCCGACTTTATGGGCGCTGAACGAGTAAGCGTCGATCCCGTCGACCGAGACCGGTATTTTTCCGAGCGCTTGTACTCCGTCGATATGGAGCAGTACTTTCTTATATTTAAGTTTACAGAGGATGTTATGGAGCGGCAAAATCCAGCCGGTGTCCGAGTTGACGTGCTGAAACGTGACGAGTCCGATATCACGATCGAGCAAGTGGAGGAACTTGTCGTGGTCGAACTGGCCGTCTTTCAGCTTGAGGCGATGGACGATCACACCTTCAGCTTCCCACTCGTCGAGGAGGAGCGAGACCGAGTCGTGCTCTTGCCAGGACGTGATGACCTCGCTGCCTTTCATGCGTTTGCGCAGACTCGTCAGCGCGATGTAATTGCTTTCCGAGCCGCTCCCGGTAAACAACAGCTTCCCTCTCAGCATATCGAGACCGAGCGCCTGCTTGACGAGCCGGCGCGCCTCTGTCAAATAGTCCTCGGCTATGAACCCATGCGTATGAAGCGACGAGGGATTGCCGGGGACGCCTTTGGCCATGGCGACGTAATGGTCAAGGGCGGCTTGGGTCATCGGGTGTGTCGCCGCGTAGTCAAAGTAACCGTTCATCGAAGTATCCCCTTTTCTCATGTTGTCTTCTTCACAAAATTATGCGAAACTAGTTTACAAGTCAACATTACATATGAAATACAGGTGATATACAGATGTCTTTACAGTTAATACAAGTCGATGTTTTGATTATCGGGGCGGGGTTGGCCGGGGTCACGGTGGCACTCCATTTGCCGGAGACGTACCGCATCCTCCTCGTCTCAAAACGTGACGTGACCTCCTCGAACTCTGACCTCGCCCAAGGCGGGATCGCGAGTTCATATTTGGAGCCGTCGAGTCTCGATCACGCACACGATACGCTCGTCGCTTCCAAGATGACGGCGCAAGCGGACCGGGTCGTCACGCTCGTCGAGGACGGCCGTGGTGTCGTTTCAGAGATGGAGCGGTTCGGTGTCGTGTTCGACCGGGACGAGTCCGGGTATAAGATCGGCCGAGAAGGTGCCCACGGGAAACATCGGATCTACCACGTCGGTGGTGACGAGACGGGACGTCATGTGATGACCGCGTTACGAGAACGGCTCCCGCAAAACGTTGAAGTGATGGAACACGTCTTGATCGACGGACTGACAAAAACGGGCGGCCGAGTCGTCGGTGCGACCGGTTTCCAAGGTGACGAACGAATCCATATTCAAGCGGGCGCGGTCGTCTTGGCGACAGGTGGCATCGGCGGGCTCGTCGATTGGACGTCGAACTGTCGGGCCGTGACGGGGGATGGACTCGTCTTGGCGAGCGCTGCCGGTGCCGAACTTTCCAACTTGACCGAGATCCAGTTTCATCCGACACTGCTAGCGGTCGAGACGCCGCACCTCGTGACCGAGGCGCTGCGAGGTGCGGGCGCGGAACTCGTCGATGAGGACGGGTGTCACGTGATGCGGCACCATCCGCTAGGCAGTCTGGCGCCCCGTGATGAAGTGGCGGCCGTGCTCACGCGTCACTGCGGCCCGGTCTATCTCGATACGAGTCGCGTCAAAGACATTGCGGCCCGGTTCCCGAAATTGTGGGCGACGTGTCAGGCCGAACGGATCGACGTCGCTCGCATCCCGGTCCGGCCGGGTCTGCATTTTCATATGGGCGGGGTGCGAGTCGATGAAACCGGGTCGACGGGTGTGGCCGGGCTTTACGCGGTCGGTGAAGTCGCCGACACGGGTGTTCACGGGATGAACCGGTTGGCTTCTAATTCACTACTTGAATGCTGGGTGTTCGGAAAACGGGTCGCCGCATCGGTGCGACTTGAAGAAGGGCCGTTCACGGTGACTGAAGTGACCGCTTATGAGTTATCGAAGGAGGCGTTTCAAGCGTATCGTCGGCGATTAGGCAACTGGCTGACAATCTCGCCTGAGTTTGGAGAAATGAGAAGTTTCTTAGAAAATACCCAACAACTGGCACGGACGAAACACGTGACAAGACAATTGGCAGAACGAACATTACAACTTGAGGCGGGCCGGATTTTAGCACGCGCCTTTATGAGAACGGAGGAGTTCCATGAACAGAACGTTACTGCGCGAACAGCTCACACAATTTCTAAATGAGGATATCGGATTTGGAGACGCCTCGAGCGCGCTCATCGACCCGATCGACGTGGCGACAGCCGTCGTCACCGCCAAGGCGGACGGGGTCTTCTCCGGTGTTGACGTCGTGATGGAACTCGCGGCGATGCAACGGCTCGTCGTCGAACAGTGCCGTGACGATGGGACGGATTTGAAAAAAGGGGACGTCATGTTCGCTTTGCGCGGCAAGACGCGGACGATCCTCGAGACGGAACGGATACTGCTCAACCTTGTGCAACATATGTGCGGCATCGCCACGCTGACAAGGCGCTGTGTCGAGGCGCTCGCCGACCCATCGATCCGGGTCACCGACACACGGAAGACGACGCCGGGACTGCGGATGCTTGAAAAATACGCCGTCCGATGTGGTGGGGGATACAACCATCGGCTGCGTCTCGACGACGCCGTCATGATCAAAGACAACCATATTGCGGCACTCGGGGGCATCACGCGGGCCATCGAAACGGCGAGAACTCAAAACGGGCATACGACACCGATCGAAGTCGAGGTCGAGACGATCGAGCAGTTGCGTGAGGCAATCGCGGCAAGTCCTGACATCATCATGCTCGATAACCGGTCACCGGAAGAGTTGAAGGCGTGGGTTGCGCTCGTGCCGTCCCACATCACGACGGAAGCGTCGGGTGGGATCACTGTCGACACAATCGCCGCCTACCGCGGTACGGGCGTCGACGTCATCTCGGTCGGACAGTTGACGAATTCGGTGACGGCTCTCGATTGCAGCTTAAATCTTAAAGGAGGGGTCAAATATGCAGTTACTCGGAACGATGCCAGCACAATACGCTAATATGACGATCGAACAGATGGAAGCGCGGATCGAAGCCATTAAAGCACGGCTCGGCAGCCGGCTGTTTCTACCGGCACATCACTATCAAAAGGATGAGGTCGTCCAGTTCGCGGACGCGACCGGAGATTCGCTCCAGCTCGCACGACTCGCCGAACAAATGAATGGGGCCGAGTTTATTGTCTTTTGCGGCGTCCATTTCATGGCCGAGACGGCCGACATGCTGACACGCGACGACCAACTCGTCATCTTGCCGGACATGCGGGCCGGTTGTTCGATGGCGGATATGGCCGATATCGACCAGACCGAGATTGCTTGGGAGGAATTGACCGACTTGTTCGGTGACGACATCATCCCGATCACGTATGTCAATTCGACTGCAGCCATCAAGGCGTTCGTCGGAAAGAACGGCGGTGCGACCGTCACGTCGTCAAACGCACACGACATCGTCCGTTGGGCACTCGAGACTGGCGAACGGATTATGTTCTTGCCAGATCAACACTTAGGGCGCAACACGGCGTTTGATCTCGGTGTGCCGCTGGCGGCGATGGCCGTCTGGGACCCGCTTCGTGAGCGTCTCGACTACAAGGGCGACATCGAAGACGTACGGGTCATCCTCTGGAAAGGGCATTGTTCGGTCCACGAGAAGTTCAATGTCGCCCAAATCGAGGCGTTGCGGAAGCATGACCCGGAACGACGCATTATCGTCCATCCCGAGTGTACGTTTGACGTCGTGCAGGCGGCGGACGAGGCCGGGTCGACATCCTACATCATCGACCAGATCGAGGCGAGCGCTCCGGGGACGAAGTGGGCCGTCGGGACGGAGATGAACTTGGTCAATCGACTAGCAATGACGCATCCCGAGCAAGACATCGTCTCCCTCAACCCGTACATGTGTCCGTGTCTGACGATGAACCGCATCGATTTGCCGCATCTGTTGTGGGCGCTCGAGTCGCTCGAGACGGATCCGGTCAACATCATTCGTGTCGATGAGGAAACGACGAAATGGGCAACGCTCGCCCTCGAGCGGATGTTAGCGAGATAACGGACAGGCGATCGCCTGTCCTTTTTTCACGGCGTTTTCTATGGTACAATGAATGCAGTTTTCCTATGAAGAGGAGATAACAAAGTGATTGAATTCGTAAAAGGATCCGTCGCCTACGTGTGTGCGGAATATATAACGTTGGATGTTTCGGGCGTCGGCTACAAAGTACATGTGCCTAACCCGTTTTTTTATCGTGAACAAGACGAACATGTAATCGTGTTTACGCACCATTACGTCAGAGAAGATCAACAGACGCTGTACGGTTTCCGGTCACGCCGGGAGCGCGAACTGTTCAATAAACTGCTCGGCGTCAACGGCATCGGACCGAAAGGCGCGCTCGCCATCGTCGCCTCGGGCGACATGGACGCGTTGATTGACGCGATCGAGACCGAGAACGAGAAGTACTTGATGAAGTTCCCGGGCGTCGGCAAGAAGACGGCCAAACAAATGGCGCTCGATTTAAAAGGGAAGTTGTCAGAGCTCGCACCGGACTATGTGCCGAACACAGGCCTGTTCGCACAAGGCTCGTCAGAACTTGACGAAGCGTGTGAAGCGCTCGCCGCCCTCGGTTATTCGGAACGTGAGATCACACGTGTCCGCAAAGAACTGAATTCAGAAATATTGACGACAGACGCTTACATAAAGCGCGCCCTGCAATTGTTGTTGAAATAAGGAGGAACCTATGGACGAACGATTGTTGTCACAATCCCACCAACAGTATGAAGACTCTGAAGAGTGGAGCCTGCGTCCGCAACGGTTCGAGCAGTATATCGGACAAGAGAAGGCGAAAGGGAACTTATCCGTCTTTATCCAAGCGGCAAAAATGCGAAGCGAGACGCTCGACCACGTCCTCCTTTACGGGCCACCTGGTCTAGGGAAGACGACGCTCGCACAAATTATCGCCAACGAGATGGGTGTCGGCATCAAGACGACAGCTGGTCCCGCCATCGAACGCCCAGGTGACTTAGCAGCAATCCTGTCGACGCTCGAGCCGGGGGACGTCCTGTTTATTGACGAGATCCATCGGCTCAGCCGGACGATTGAAGAGATCCTGTATCCGGCGATGGAAGACTACTGCCTTGATATCGTCTACGGACAAGGCGAGATGGCGCGCAGCGTCCGCATCGACTTGCCGCCGTTCACGCTCGTCGGCGCGACGACACGGGCCGGCATGTTGTCGGCCCCGCTCCGTGACCGTTTCGGGGTGACGCTCAAGCTCGAGTATTACGAAGCGCACGAACTCGCGGCCATCGTCAGCCGGACGGCCCAGCTGTTCCGTCTGTCGATCTCACCGGAAGCGAGCGGCGCGATCGCCAAACGCGCACGCGGGACGCCACGGATCGCCAACCGGCTGTTGCGTCGTGTCCGTGACTTCGCGCAAGTGGAAGGGACGAAAGAAATCGACCCAGCCATGGCATCGAGTGCGCTCGATCGCCTGCACGTCGACGCCCTCGGGCTCGACGAGGTCGACCATCGGCTCTTGCGGGCCATGGTCGAACGGTTCGGCGGCGGTCCGGTCGGGCTCGAGACGCTCGCCGCGACAATCGGTGAAGACGCCCAGACGATCGAGGACGTCTACGAACCATACTTGTTACAACAAGGCTTCCTCCAGCGGACACCGCGAGGACGCATGATCACACAATACGCTAAGACGCATTTTGGATACGAAGAGGAGTAAATGATGCAAGATATTCAATTGAACGTAAACGACTATGATTTTGACTTGCCAGAAGAACTGATCGCCCAAGTCCCGCTCCTTGATCGGACGAGCTCACGTTTGCTCGTCCTCGACCGGGACACAGGTGACATCGAGCACCGCCACTTCCGTGACGTGCTCGACTATTTACAAGCAGGCGACGCGCTTGTCGTCAACGATTCACGTGTCTTGCCGGCCCGTCTGTTCGGGGCGAAGCAAGAGACGGGCGGCAAAGTCGAGCTGCTGCTCTTGAAGCAGACCGAAGATGACGTCTGGGAAGCGCTCGTCAAACCGGCGAAGAAAGTCCGCGTCGGCGCCATCGTCGAATTCGGGAACGGATTGCTCCGGGCCGAATGCGTCGAAGAGCTCCCGGAAGGCGGACGCCGCTTCAAGTTCGAGTATGACGGGATCTTCTATGAGATTTTAGACGAGCTCGGCACGATGCCGCTCCCGCCTTACATCCGCGAACAGCTTGACGACCAAGACCGCTACCAGACCGTCTACGCCCGCGAACGCGGCAGTGCGGCCGCACCGACGGCAGGTCTTCATTTCACAGAAGAATTGCTCGAGGCTGCCCAGGCGAAAGGGGTCAACTTGATCCCACTCACGCTTCACGTCGGGCTCGGGACGTTCCGCCCGGTCACGGCCGATACGATCGAAGAGCATACGATGCATAGCGAGTACTTTGAACTGTCCGAGCAATCGGCACGGGCGCTCCGTGACGTCCGCGCGAGCGGCGGCCGCGTCTTCGCGGTCGGAACGACGTCGACACGGACGCTCGAGACAATCATGCGCGATCACGGGGATTTCGTCGAGTCATCGGGCTGGACGGACATCTTTATTTACCCTGGCGTCGAGTTGAAGGCGATCGATGGACTGATCACGAACTTCCATCTGCCGAAGTCAACGCTCGTCATGCTCGTCTCGGCGTTCGCGTCACGCGACATCATCTTACACGCCTACCGAACCGCGGTGGAAAACGAATACCGCTTCTTCAGCTTTGGAGACGCGATGCTCATTACGAGGAAGGAAGAAAACAAATGACCAAACATGCAGTCACATACGAACACATCCACACGTGTAAACAATCAGGAGCGCGGCACGGGATCGTCCATACGCCGCACGGCTCGTTCGAGACGCCTGTCTTCATGCCGGTCGGCACGCAGGCGAGCGTCAAGACGATGGCACCTGAACAAGTGAAAGCGATGGGTGCGAACATCATCTTATCGAACACGTACCACCTATGGATTCGTCCCGGACACGAGGTCGTCAAGCAAGCGGGCGGACTTCACAAGTTCATGAACTGGGACGGCGCGATCTTGACGGACTCAGGCGGCTTCCAAGTGTTCTCACTCGCTGACCTGCGTAACATTCAAGAAGAAGGCGTCCATTTCCGTAACCATTTGAACGGGGACAAGTTGTTCTTGTCACCAGAGAAGGCGATGGAAATCCAAAACGCGCTCGGTGCGGACATCATGATGGCGTTCGATGAGTGCCCGCCGTTCCCGGCGACGCATGAATACATGAAGAAGTCGGTCGAGCGGACAAGCCGTTGGGCCGAACGTTGCCTCGCAGCGCACGAACGTCCGGAGGACCAAGCGCTGTTCGGCATCATCCAAGGTGGTGAGTACGAAGACCTTCGCCGTCAAAGCGCCGAGGACCTCGTCTCACTCGATTTCCCGGGTTATGCGGTCGGCGGTTTGTCGGTCGGCGAACCGAAAGACGTCATGTATCGGGCGCTCGAGTTCACGACACCGTTCATGCCGGAAGATAAGCCGCGCTACTTGATGGGCGTCGGATCACCGGATGCGTTGATCGAAGGTTCGATTCGCGGGATCGACATGTTCGACTGCGTCTTGCCGACACGGATCGCCCGTAACGGCACGCTCATGACGTCTAAAGGTCGCGTGACGATCAAACACGCCAAACATAAGACGGACTTTGGCCCAATCGATGAGAAGTGCGATTGCTATACGTGTAAGAACTATTCACGGGCATACGTGCACCATTTGATCCGTGCCGATGAGATGTTCGGTCTCCACCTTTGCTCGACGCATAACCTTCATTTCCTCGTGAATTTGATGGAACAAGTCCGTCAAGCGATCCGCGAAGACCGTCTGCTCGATTTCAAAGAAGAGTACTTCGAAGAATATGGATATAACAAACCGAACGCCAAGAATTTCTAATTCTCTGACAGCGATTATGTGACAACGAATCGGTTTCACGGTATAATGAACCTGATATTGAAGGAAAGGGTGAATTCTACAAATGGAAACTCTCGTAGCACTATTACCGATGATCCTTATTTTCGTCGTGTTCTACTTCTTGTTGATCCGTCCACAGACGAAGCGACAAAAGCAAGTACAAACGATGCAAAATGCGCTTGAGCGTGGCGATCATGTCGTGACGATTGGCGGCCTTCACGGTGTCGTCCATCAGATCGAAGACACAGAAGTCACATTGAAATGCGACCAAGCACTTCTCAAGTTCAATCGCAGTGCGATTGCTGAAGTGACGAAAAAAGGAAACTCTTCATTCGCTGAGTAAGCAAATGACGCCTGACCAGTATATGGTCAGGCGTTTTTTCGTGCGGGTAATAGGCGAGGAATGATACGACGAGCCCCTTCTTGACCGCCGTAAATGGCACGAGCGAACGGGCCGACGATCAAGTCGGCGTAAGCGCCAGTCATGTAGAAGTTGTCCGTCCAAGCGAGTGAGGCGTCGAGTACCGGTGTGCCGCATGGGGTGAGCGGTAAGTCGAGCTGCTCCATGAGCGGCCGTAAAAACGTCTCTTTCGGATGGAGCGGGCGGATCCCCGTGCAGCAGACGATCTCGTCAGACGGCAACGCAATCCCGTCGACGAATAACTGGTCACCGTCACGGACCGCTTCTCCAATGATGTGTCGAATTTTACCAAGTTGCACGAGCCGCTTCACTTTCAAGACGAGGTCGTTCGGGGACGTCCCAGGCTTTCGTTCTTGCTTGACGAAGTCACGTTTCTCAATCCAATTTTCTTCCAACTGATGAAAAGCGCGTAACCCCTTTGGACCCATGAAACTGCGGTCGGCGTCGAACTGGCTCACCTCGAGCGGGCGCTTCGTGACGAGCGTGACGTCATGGCCTTTACTATGACGCGATACCGTATAATGTAACGCCGTGATCCCGCCGCCGACGACGGTAACGTTCGATTGTTCCGGCTGATTGTTAGCTGAAAAGACGTGTCGGCATGTCGGGATGTCCGCAAAGCCCGGTAGATGCATCGAGCTCGATTGACCGGTCGAAACGATGACCGTCTCGGCGGTAATCCGTCGAGTCGATGTCGTCACTTCGTAGACGTTGCCGGACCGTTTAATCGAGGAGACGGGTTGATTGCCTAAAAAACGAGAATGAAGATTAAAGTCCGCAATCACTTGATCACAGTGATCGTTGAACAACGCTAAAGACGGCCGGCCGAACGTATCCTTGAAATGATAAGAGCCATAGTCGTTCGCCGCCGCGAACTGTTTCAACGCGTATGGATTAGACGATATATGATGGACGCGCGTCGAGCGCAAATGTGACATTTCAATATGAGCGGTTTGGGACTTCCAGTTCTTGAGTAGTTGATCGTGAGCGTCAATTAGCAGAAGCTCTTCTAACGCACCGCCTTGTTCTAAATAAGATACAGCGAGGGTCATACCGTGAACGCCGGCGCCGATGATTAATACCCGTGTTGACAGATCAGTCATGCTTCCACCTCTTAAATAGTAATAGTTACGATTTGTATCATAGGGTAAGTGTCTGCTTTTTGTCAAACTTCATCAATCCGTCGAATCATCGACCTCATTTCCAAAAATCAAATTGATTAGTGAAAACGTTTGCATTAATGTCAAGTTGAGAAGAAATTGGAAATGAGGAAACGGACATGGACGTTAAACGATTATTACAACCGATTAAAAAATGGCAAGGTTGGGCTCGCGTCAAACGACTGAAAGGACGTTCGTCGATCAAACGAACGAAAGGTCGTTCATCGATGCGACGGAAGATGGCGATCGCGCTCGTGCCGACAATCATTGCCTTGCTCCTCGTCGGTGCGCTCGGTTCTTATCAATTAAAAAATGCCACTGCTGAGTACGATCGGGTGTTGAACGAAGGTCTCCGTGACATGTTGATCGCCGAAGATTTGGCGTTGACCGTCACGGATGCCGAGCGCTACTTGAATTATTATTTACTCGTCTCGAACCCGAAGACGCTGATCAGTTTAGAAGCGTCGCAACAAAAGCGCGACGAATTGATGGATGCACTTAAAAAGTCTTCATCTGACGACAAAGTGCTCAGCTGGCTCGGGGATCTAGAGAAGTTTAATCAACATCTCGACACCGAGATGGCACGTGCCATCGAGCTGCGCCAACAACAAGATGAGATCGGATACAAGACGGTACTCAACACGAGCGTGACCCCGACGACCGATCGGGTCCGGATGACGGTCACCGATCTCGTCGCCCATCAAGCGGAGATGCTAGACGATGAGACGGCGGCGGTACAAGCAAACGCCGGCACCTCGATCGTCTGGATGATCATCATCAGTATCATCGGTGTCGCCATCGGGCTGTTGTCGCTCTATGCGCTCCAGAAACTGTTCTTAACACCGATCAACCGTCTCGTCCGTGAAGCACGAGTCGTCGCGGAAGGGGACTTGACCGGGGAGGACATCGCCGTCGAATCGAATGATGAGCTCGGTGATCTCGTGACGGCCTTTAACGAGATGAAACACAACCTCGTCGGGTTGATCCGCCAGGTCGGCGCGGCCTCGGATAAAGTGACGGCGTATTCGGAAGAGCTATACGCGAGCACGGACCACGTCGCGACGACGACCCAAGGCGTGGCTGGACTGTTCGAAGACATGAATATCGCGGCCCAAGTGTCGGCCAAGCGCGCCGAGGAAGGGACGTCTGGCGTCAATCAGGCCGTCACCGGCTTGAATCAAATCGCTGCCGCCTCACAAGGTGTGAATGAACAGACGATTCATACACTTGAGGCTGCGAGCGGCGGACTTGAGACGATTCAGTTGGCCGAGAGTCAGATGCAAGAGATTCAACGGGCCAACGATCTGACCCAACAGATGGTCGAACGTCTTTCGAACCAATCGCTTGAGATTGAAAAGATCACCCGGTCGATCACGGCCATCACCGAACAGACGAACTTGCTCGCTTTGAACGCCGCCATCGAGGCAGCGCGGGCCGGCGAGCACGGGAAAGGGTTCGCGGTCGTCGCCGCCGAAGTCCGTAAACTCGCCGAGGAGTCGAAACAATCGGCCAAGAAGATTCAAGCGGTCGTCGTCGATATCCAACGCGACACGAAACAAGTCGAGGCGGCGTTTGACGTGACGAGCGGTCACGTGACAAACGGCGTCGCCCAAATGGGTGAAGTCGCCGGGGCGTTCCGTGAAATCGTGTCGGTCATTCAAGAGACGTCGCGTCAGATGAGCGAAATTGCCGCGGCGACAGAGGAAGTCAGTGCGAATACGACCGAAGTCGCGGTCTCGGTCGAGGACATGTCGACGAACGCAGTTTCGACGCAACGCAGTGTCGAAGAAGCGGGGGCGAACGTGGAAGAACAGCTCGCCGCGATTCAAGAAATCAATGGCATCGCCGAGACGATGAGCCATATGTCGGTCGAGTTGAAAGATCTCGTCCACTTGTTCAAGACTTCTACACCGCATTGAAAAGGGGTTTAAGTGTGGACAATACGAGCGATTTAATCGGGATATTAGTAGACAAGACAGCAAATGATGCAGAAAGAGACGATGCTGCTATCGATTTGGGTTTTATTTCAAACAACGAAGCAGTAGAGATTGCATTGTTGACCGTCGCAAATGATGAAGGCACGGATGAGATGATTCGAGAAAGTTGTGGAGAATCTTTAGCACAAATTTGGATTGAAAATAATGTATTAAACCTTAAAAACATTTCATTGCTGACAGGAATCGCTTTTTTTGAAGCGCTAGAAATTTTTAAGAAGAAAAATTCTGAATGATGAGTAGAGAACAAAATCATCTTAAGTGAACTACTATCTATGAAATGAAAAGAGGTCATTGAGACGGATAATCCGTTTCAACGACCTCTTTATTGATAGGTGCATAGATTGACACATGTCTTCGTTACATTAAAAGGACGAGGCTCGCTGCCATGACCATCATTCCGGCGACCATGCCGTAAATCGAGTGATGGGCCCGGCCGTATTCACGGGCGGCCGGTAACAGTTCGTCGAGCGAGATGAATACCATGATTCCGCCGACGGATGCGAACAACAAACCGAAGATCGTATCGTTTAGGAATGGCATCAAAATCAAGAAGCCGACGATGGCACCGACCGGTTCCGCTAGACCTGACAGGAACGAGAGTTTTAACGCTTTCTTCCGCGAGCCGGTCGCGTAGTAAATCGGCACCGACACGGCAATCCCTTCCGGAATATTGTGCAAGGCGATGGCAATCGCGATGGCGATACCGACGGCCGGATCATCGAGCGCGGAGATGAACGTGGCCAGTCCTTCAGGGAAGTTATGAATCGTGATGGCGAGCGCCATGAACAGACCCATTTTGTGAAGCCGTTGCTTCGTCTCCTGATTTAGCGGAGCGGGCTCATCCTTAGTTGCGGTCGTGGCCAGTTCTTGAGACGATGGGTCGTTTTGCATCGTCTCGACGAATTTGACCTCATGAGGGTTTTCAGGGGAAGGGATCAACTTATCGATTAACGCAATCAGGAGCATCCCTCCAAAAAATGCGAGCACGGTATAAATTGTGCCGGCCTTTTCCCCGTGGGCACCGACGAGTTCGACAAGCGCTTTCGGGAAGATTTCAATGAACGAGACGTAAATCATGACCCCAGCCGAGAAGCCGAGCGAGATTGACAGAAAGGCTGTGTTCGTCCGCTTCGCGAAGAAGGCAATCATGCTTCCGATCCCGGTCGCGAGCCCAGCGAATAGTGTCAACAAAAAGGCGAAAACAATTGTACTATCCATTGTAGAGGACTCCTTTGCAAACGTAATATATTTTCGATAATCATAGCATAACGCAAGTTTTGCCCTAATGCAACTTTTAGTCGTTCGGGCAAAAAAGCCAGAAAATCTCGAGGTTGATGTTACAATTTTAGGAAAACGATTGATAAATGTTTAGAATATTTGTAATGTTAACGGGAGAAGTTTTATATAGAACACGTATCTAGAAAGGAAATAGCCGTATGTACAAAAAAGGGAATATCGCGATTTTTGCGGTCATCATGATCGCAACGATCTTGCTCGCCGTGTTCACGACGCCATGGGTCGTCAAGAACACAAACCTTGGACTCGACTTAAAAGGCGGGTTTGAAGTGCTGTACGAAGTCCAGCCACTCGAAGATGGTGATGTCATCGACCAATCGGCGATGAATGCAACCGTTCGCGCTATCAACAACCGTGTCAACGTCTTGGGTGTCTCTGAACCGGATATCCGGATTGAAGACGAGAATCGCATCCGCGTCCAACTCGCGGGCGTATCGAACCAGAACGATGCGCGGGAAGTGCTGTCATCGACGGCCCAGCTCACGTTCCGTGACATCGATGATAACGTCCTCCTTGATGGGAAAGACCTCGCACCGCGAGGCGCTGCTATCAGTTATGACCAACAAGGGAACCCAGTCGTCGAGTTGACGCTTCAGTCAGCGGAACAGTTCGGCGAAGTGACGTCGCAAATCGCAGAGCGTCCGGCCCCAGAAAACCGTCTCGTCATCTGGTTAGACTTTGAAGAAGGCGATTCATATGAAGAAGAGATTCAAAAGGAAAACTCGAAAATCGTCTCAGATGCTTCGGTCAACGGACCAATTCTATCTGACAAAGCGATCATTTCGGGCGGCGATATCGATGCTGAAAGCGGACAACGCTTAGCCGACATTTTGAACGCCGGCGCGCTTCCAGTCAAGCTTGAGGAGATTTACTCGACGTCAGTATCAGCCCAGTTCGGACAAGACGCGCTCGATAAGACCGTCTTCGCTTCGCTCATCGGGATTGCAGCTGTCTTCTTGTTCATGTTGTTCTTCTATCGTTTACCTGGACTCGTCTCGATCATCACGCTCGTCTTGTATATCAATTTGATCATGTTGTTCTTCAACGGTATCAACGCCGTCTTGACGCTGCCAGGGATTGCCGCTCTCGTCCTCGGGGTCGGGATGGCAGTTGACGCGAACATCATCACGGCCGAGCGGATTAAAGACGAGCTTCGTTCAGGCAAGTCGGTACTGTCGGCGTTCCGCGCCGGTAACCGCCGTTCGCTCAGTACGATCATCGATGCCAACTTGACGACGCTCATCTCAGCCGCTGTGTTGTTCTACTTCGGGACAAGCTCGGTTCGAGGGTTCGCCATCATGCTCATGATCTCAATTGCGATGACGTTCATCTCGAACGTCTTCATCTCACGTTATTTGATGCACCTCCTCGTCGCTAGTCGCTTGTTCGACAAACGTAAAGGTTGGTTTGGTGTGAAGGAGAGTGAAATCCGTGAACTTTAAGCTCACTGAATTAAACTATGTGAAACATATGCGCACGCTGTTCATCATCTCGTGTGCCGTCGTTATCATCGGTCTCGGTATTCTATTCTTCCGAGGGTTAAACCTTGGAATCGACTTCGCGTCTGGGACGCGTGTCGAAGTGCAGACGGAGACACAAGTGTCACAACAAGAACTTGAAGCCGCCTTTACAGAAGCAGGCGTCAACGAGTCGATTTCTTCGATTCAATACGCCGATGGCGGGTCGCTCGCGAACGTGACGTTCGTCGGTCAGCTCGGCCAGGATGAAGTCGCTTCAGTTAAGACTGTATTCACGGAAACGTTTGGAAGTGATCCGAATATTAGTACCGTATCAGCCGAAGTCGGTCGCGACATCGCCCGTAATGCCGTCTATGCGGTCGCCCTTGCGTCGCTCGGGATCATTCTCTACATCACGTTCCGGTTCCAATTCTCGTATGCGGTCGCGACCGTCGTCGCTATGTTGCACGATGCGTTCTTCATGATCGTCGCGTTCTCGATTTTTGGGATCGAAGTCAACTTGTACTTCGTCGCCGCGATCTTGACGATCATCGGGTACTCGGTCAACGATACGATCGTCACGTTCGACCGGGTGCGCGAGAATATTCAAGCGTATGAAAAAGAGCGGAAGATCAAGTCGATGGACGTCTACCGCGACATCGTCAACACGTCGATTCAAGAGACGATCGTCCGTTCGGTCAACACGGTCATCACCGTACTCGTGACGGCGCTCGCTTTGTACATCTTCGGAGCCGAGTCGATTCGCGGCTTCGCGGTCGCGCTTCTCATCGGACTTGTCATGGGGATGTATTCATCGATCTTCATCGCGTCATACCTCTGGCTCATGCTCAAAAAATTAACAATCAATAAAAAGAAACAAGCCACACCCGCCCCTGAGGCGTGATGACAAGGTCTTCCGATTCGTTCGGAGGACCTTTTTCATATGTCAAGACGGCAAAACACGTCCCCGTTCTGATATAATCAACAGTTGATTGGAGTGAAGGATATGTATCATGCAAAGAAACGGTGGGTGTATCCGGAGACGGATGCGGCCGCGATCGAACAACTACAGACAGAACTAAATATATCGGAACAACTCGCGACGTTGCTCACGCAACGGGGCCATCGAGAGCCTGACGCAGCGAAGGCGTTCCTCCAGATCGAGGACGAACTCGAGTTTCACGACCCGAACTTGTTCGAGCAGATGCCGAAAGTCGTCGAGCGCTTGAAGCGAGCGGCTGACGAAGGCGAGATGGTGCTCATCTACGGGGATTACGACGTCGATGGGGTCAGTGCCTCGGCCGTCATGTGGCATGCGTTGACTGAGATCGGGGTCATGGCCGAGTGCTATATCCCGAACCGGTTCACGGAAGGCTACGGGCCGAACAAAGAAGCGTTCAGTTGGGCGGCAAGTGAAGGGTTCACGCTCGTCATCACGGTCGACTGCGGGATCTCGGGGATCGAAGAAGCGGCGCTGTTGAAAGAACTGAACGTCGACTTGATCATCACCGACCACCACGAGCCGAAAGCGACGCTACCTGACGCGTTTGCGATCATTCATCCACACATCGATCCGTCGTATCCATACGACAAGCTCGCCGGAGCCGGAGTCGCCCTTAAAGTGGCACACGCCGTGCTCGGGCGGATGCCTGACGAGCTGCTCGACTTGGCTGTCCTCGGGACGATCGCCGATCTCGTCCCGCTCGACGGAGAAAACCGTCTGCTCGCGAAGCTGGGTCTCAAGGCGCTCGATGAATCGAAGCGGCCCGGGATTTTAGCGCTGCGCGAAGTGTGTGCCTTGACGGACAGCATGCTCAACGAAGAGTCGGTCGGGTTCGCGTTCGGTCCCCGCATCAATGCGGCCGGACGACTTGACTCGGCGATGCCAGCCCTCCAGATGCTGCTCGCCGAAAGTGTCGAAGAAGCACTCGTCTTAGCGAATCAACTCGATAAACAAAACAAAGAGCGTCAAGACATCGTCAAGACGATCGCAAAAGAAGCGACTGAACTCGTCGAAGCATCGATGACAGACGACCGTGTCCTCGTCGTCGCGAGCGAACGTTGGAATCCGGGTGTCGTCGGAATCGTCGCCTCACGTCTCGTCGAGGCGTACTATCGACCGGTCATCCTGCTCTGCCACGATCCGAAGACGGGGAAAGCAAAGGGTTCGGGCCGCTCAATCGATGGTTTTGACTTATTTAAAGAGCTTTCTAAAAACGAAGATATTCTCCCGCACTTCGGGGGACACCCGGCAGCGGCCGGGATGACGCTCATGTCAGAGAATGTGGCGGAGCTGAGACGACGCTTGAACGAGCAAGCGGAATCGATTCCGGACGAGACGTTCGTCGCCCGCGTGAACGTCGATTTGAAGCTCGACGTCAGCGACGTATCGCTCGACTTGATTGCGGAGATTGGCAAGCTCGCCCCGTTTGGGATGGGCAACCCGTCACCGCGGGTCGTCGTCGCGGACGCGAAACTGCGCGATATTCGTCAAATCGGGCGCGACAACACGCACCTTAAAGTCCAACTTGCTGGAGACAAGCGCGAACTCGACGGCATCGGCTTCGGGTTCGGTCACGTCGTCTCGGAAATCTCGAAGATGGCACTCGTTTCGGTCATGGGGAGTCTCCAAGTGAACGAATGGAACGGGATGCGCAAGCCGCAACTCATGATTCAAGACATCCGTGTCGATGGGTTCCAAGTGTTCGATTATCGAGGCAAGAAAAACTCGATTGATGAATTGAGACAGCTTCCGAGTGACGCGACATCGTACGTGTCGTTCAGAGGCGAGTCGAACGAGTTTTCACTCCACGATTTTAAAACGCCGGTCAAACGGTTCGTCGTCTTGCTCGATTTACCGGACGACGAGACGGCGCTGTCCGACCTGCTCAACGAAGACGTCGAGCGCGTCTATTGCGCGTTCGGCCAAGCGGGAAATTCGTTTTTCGAGAAATTGCCGAGCCGGGAAGATTTCCGAACGTATTACGTCCATATGGCCACGTGCGAACGGAAACACCTGCGTGAAAACTTGATTCGTTTGTCAATTGAACGAAAATGGACAAAAAATACGATTCAATTTATGCATCAAGTATTCTCTGAACTCGAATTTCTTGTTACAATGGAAGACGGACTGCCTGGAGTGAATCCAGAAGCACCGAAACGTGATTTGACCGAAGCGCCTTGTTACAAACGTCGCGTCGGACGAGAACAACTCGAAGAACGTTTCGTCTATGCGTCGTTGGCAGAGCTGAAAGAGCGGTTACAATCATTGCGATCGAACAAGATGCAGGAGGCTTACACATAAAATGGATTTCAAACAGCATATTAAAGAAGTAGCGGATTACCCGAAAGAAGGGATCAGCTTTAAAGACATCACGTCGCTCATGCAAGACGGACCTGCCTATAAGAAAGCGGTCGACGAATTGATCGTCTACGCGCAGGAACGTGGCGCTGAACTCATCGCCGGACCAGAAGCACGCGGATTCGTCGTCGGATGCCCGGCGGCTTACGCCCTCGAACTCGGCTTCGTCCCGGTACGTAAAGAAGGCAAGTTACCGCGCGAAACGGTTCGCGTATCGTACGGTCTTGAATACGGCACGGACATTTTGACGATGCACAAAGATTCAATCAAGCCAGGTCAGCAAGTCGTCATCCTCGACGATTTACTGGCGACGGGTGGCACAATCGAAGCGACGATCAAAATGATCGAACAACTCGGTGGTGTCGTTGCTGGAATCGGGTTCTTGATTGAACTCGACGGCCTCGGTGGACGCGAACGTCTCGAAGGATACGACGTGTTCTCACTCATCCGCTACGAAGACTGAGGAAACGGGAAGCTCATGCTTCCCGTTTTTTGAATAGTTTTTGAGGAAAACAACCTACAACCTTTGACAGTTCGTCAGATTTTTTTGATAATGGTAATAAAAAATAGAACAACTTGTACGCAAACTACTACCATGCTGCGACGAATCCGAGACGTTGGGAGCGGTAAGAAAAAGGGTGTCGAATGTTATGACCAAAAAACAAATCGTAAGTATTGAGGATCTTCTCGACGCGCTCGGGAAGTATATGGATGAGCATGATGTTGCCGAAGTGAAACGCGCTTACGAATACGCAAAACTTCATCATACCGGTCAGTTCAGACGTTCAGGTGAACCCTACATCCTGCACCCGGTGCAAGTGGCCGGTATTCTCGTCGACATCGGCTTAGATGCGACGACGATTGTCGGTGCCTTGTTGCACGACGTTGTCGAGGACACGGATGTCACGCTCAAAGAACTAACTGACGAATTTGGGGTTGAAGTCGCCATGCTTGTCGATGGTGTGACGAAGCTTGGGAAGATCAAGTATAAGTCGAAGAAAGAAGAACTCGCGGAGAATCACCGTAAGATGATCATCGCGATGGCTGAAGACGTGCGCGTCATCTTGATCAAACTCGCCGACCGCTTGCACAACATGCGGACGTTGCAGCATATGCCGAAAGAGAAGCAAGTCCAAAAAGCCGAGGAGACGCTTGAAATCTTTGCGCCGCTCGCGCACCGGATGGGGATCTCGACGATCAAGTGGGAGCTTGAAGATATTTCGTTACGCTATATCAACCCGCAGCAATACTATAAGATCGTCTCGATGATGAAACAGAAACGGACAGAGCGTGAAGCGCTCGTCTCATCGGTCATCACCGAAGTGAACGCCGTGCTCGATGAAGTGAGTATCGAAGCCGATGTCAACGGTCGACCGAAACATATATACTCGATTTACAATAAGATCGTGAAGCATAATAAAGAGTTCAATGAAATTTACGACTTGATGGCGGTCCGGATCATCGTTGATTCGATCCGTGATTGCTACGCTGTCCTCGGGATCATTCATACGCAGTACAAGCCGATGCCGGGTCGTTTCAAGGACTATATCGCCATGCCGAAACCGAACATGTATCAATCGCTTCACACGACGGTGATCGGACCGAAGGGTGAGCCGCTCGAGGTGCAGATCCGGACGAAGGACATGCACTTCATCGCCGAGTTCGGGATTGCCGCGCACTGGGCTTATAAAGAAGGCAAAAATGTCGCGACGAACGGGTTCGATGAAAAGATTGCCCATCTTCGTGAAATTTTAGAGTTGCAAAAAGATACGACCGACGCCGAAGAGTTCATGGAGTCGCTCAAAGTCGACTTCTTCAGCGACATGTTGTACGTCTTCACGCCAAAAGGTGACGTGTTCGAGTTGCCGAAAGGCTCGGTCCCAATCGACTATGCGTACCGCATCCATACCGAGATCGGTCATCGGATGACCGGTGCGAAAGTGAACGGACGCATGGTGCCGCTCGACCATAAACTTGAGACGGGTGACATCATTGAGATCATCACGTCGAAACATAGTTATGGACCGAGCAAGGACTGGCTCAAACTCGCCGTCTCGAGTCAGGCGAAGAATAAGATCCGCCAATGGTTCAAGCGCCAACAACGTGAAGAGAACGTCGAGAAAGGCAAAGAACTCGTCGACGTCGAGATCAAGAAGCTCGGCTTCGAACCGAAAGAAGTCATCGATGACCAGTCGATCAGCATCGTCGTCGAGAAGTTCAACTTCGGGAACGAAGAAGAGATGTACGCCGCCGTCGGCTATCACGGTATCACCGCGGCCCAAGTCGCGCACAAGTTGACGGAGAAGCAACGGAAAGAGCCGAAACTCGAACTGTCTGACGCGATCAACGAACTAAAAGTTAGCCAGTCACCGAAGAAGAAGACGGCCGAGGCCGGCGTCTCGGTCAAAGGGATTGACAATATGCTCATCCGGATGAGCAGGTGCTGTAACCCGGTGCCGGGCGACGAAATCGTCGGATATATCACTCGCGGTCGCGGCGTCTCGATCCACCGGAAAGACTGCTTGAACATCATCAACGAGCAACACCCGGAACGCCTCTTGACCGTCGAGTGGGAAGCGGGCCAGGCGAAAGAGAAGAACTACAACGTCGATATCGAGATCACCGGTTATGACCGGTCGGGACTGTTGAACGACGTGCTACAAGCCGTCTCAGCGACGAACACGAACATCATCGCCGTCAGCGGACGTGGGGACCAAAACAAACAAGCCCGCATCTCGATGACGATCTCGATTCCGAACGTGAACCATTTGCAAAAAGTCGTCGACCGGATCAAACAGATCTCGGACGTATACTCGGTCAGCCGAGTCATGATGACGTAACGAAAGGAAGATTTTAAGTGCGTGTATTGTTGCAACGAGTGAAGGAAGCATCTGTCAAAGTCGATGAACAGACGGTCGGACAAATCGACGCCGGCTATCTGCTCCTCGTCGGGGTGACCCATGAGGATACCGAGCAGGAAGTGAACTGGCTCGCCGATAAAGTGGCGGGGCTCCGTGTGTTCGAAGACGCGGAAGAGAAGATGAACTTGTCGATTCAAGACGTCGCCGGCAAAGTGTTGTCAGTGTCGCAGTTCACGCTGTATGGCGATACGTCGAAAGGCCGCCGTCCCGCGTTCACGCAGGCTGCGAAACCCGACATCGCCGAACGTCTTTACGAACAGTTCAACGACCGTTTGCGGACGCATGGACTCGTCGTCGAGACCGGAAAGTTCGGGGCGATGATGGACGTCGGGCTCGTAAATGACGGTCCGGTCACGCTCATGCTTGAAAAAAACGCTTGACAGAAGGCGCCAAAATTCGGCATCATGAACCATATAACCTAACACCTACGATAAAGAGAAGTACGGTCACCCCACCAGCAAAGAGAGCGATGCCGAGGCTGAAAGCATCGACTGGATGATGACCCGAACGACACTTTGGAGGTGCTTCCTTGAACGTTTAGTAGGGGAAGCCGTTTCATCGGGCGTTAACCGATTTCGAGTGGCAGAGTATCGATTTTGGCTCTGCAACGAGGGTGGTACCACGGGAAACTTTAACAGGCTCTCGTCCCTTTGCGGACGAGGGCCTTTTTGTATTCTAAGGAGGGAATTTTGATGAAAGCACCACGCGGTACACAAGACCTGCTCCCGGGCACGGTCGAGACGTGGCAGTATGTCGAAGACAAGTTACGCGACATTAGTGCCCGCTACAACTATAAAGAGATTCGCACACCGATTTTTGAAACGACGGACCTGTTCACACGCAGCGTCGGCGAAACGACGGACATCGTCCAAAAAGAGATGTTCACGCTCGTCAAAAAAGGCAAGGACGAGTACACGCTCCGTCCGGAAGGAACGGCCTCGGTCGTTCGCGCTTTCGTCACGAACAAACTGTTCGGCAGTCCCGATCAACCGACAAAGCTGTACTATATGGGACCGATGTTCCGTTACGAGCGTCCGCAAAAAGGCCGTTTCCGCCAGTTGCACCAGTACGGTGTCGAGGCGATCGGCAGCAGTGACCCGGCCGTCGACGCCGAAGTGATCAGCCTCGCCTACACGATCTACAAATCGTTCGGTCTACAAAAAATCAAAGTCGTCGTCAACTCGCTCGGTGACGCGGAAAGCCGCAACGCCCACCGCGAAGCGCTTATCCGTCACTTCGAGCCGGTCGCACACGAATTGTGCCAGGACTGTCAGACGCGCTTGCACCAAAACCCGCTCCGCGTCCTCGATTGTAAAGTCGATCGCGACCACCCGGCGATGAAGTCGGCACCGTCGATCCTCGACTTTTTGAACGAAGAGTCGAAAGCGTATTTCGACAAAGTGCTCGAGCACTTGGACGCGCTCGGTGTCGCATACGTTGTCGACCCGACACTCGTCCGTGGCCTCGATTACTACACGCACACGGCGTTTGAGATCATGTCGGAAGCAGAAGGTTTCGGCGCGATCACGACGCTTTGCGGCGGTGGACGCTATAACGGCCTCGTCCAAGATATCGGTGGACCGGATATGCCAGGTATCGGCTTCGGAATCGGGCTTGAACGGCTCATCCTCGCGCTCGAGAACGAGAACGTGCTCCCTGAGCTTTCGACCGGGCTTGATGTCTTTGTCGTCGCCCAAGGCGGAAAAGACGTCGAGACGACGGCGACGCGCCTGTTGCAACTCCTCCGCATGGAAGGGTTCAAAGCCGACCGCGATTACCTCGGACGTAAGTTCAAAGGTCAATTCAAACAAGCCGACCGCTTAAATGCGGCATTCACCGTCATCCTCGGAGACGATGAAGTCGAACGCGGCTCGGCCTCGCTCAAAGTCATGGCAACTGGAGAACAAGTCGACGTGCCACTCTCGGCCGTCGCAGACAAAATTCGTGAACTATCGAAAGGAGCAGGACAATGATCGGACGCACACATATGAACGGCCGCGTGACAGAGTCACTGATCGGCCAAGAAGTACAATTGAAAGGTTGGGTTCAAAAACGACGCGACCTCGGAGGCCTCATCTTCATCGACCTTCGTGACCGCACAGGCATCGTCCAAGTCGTCGTGCGCCCTGAGAACGAAGCGGTGCACAAGCTCGCGGAATCAATCCGTAGCGAGTACGTCTTAGACATCAAAGGGACCGTCCTCGAACGTGAAAACAAAAACCCGAACATGCCGACAGGGAACATCGAAGTCATCGCTTCAGAGATCAACATCTTGAACGCGGCGAAGATGACACCGATCCCAATCGGCGACGAAGCGGAAAATGTCTCAGAAGACCTTCGCCTCAAATACCGTTACCTCGACCTGCGTCGTCCGGCACTCCAAGAGACGTTCCGTCTCCGCTCGAAGGCGTCGAACACGATCCGTAACTTCTTGACAGAAGAAGAGTTCCTCGAAGTCGAGACGCCGATCTTGACGAAGTCGACACCGGAAGGCGCCCGTGACTATCTCGTCCCGAGCCGTGTCCACGGTGGCGAGTTCTACGCGCTCCCACAATCACCGCAGCTGTTCAAACAGTTGCTCATGGTCGCTGGGTTCGACCGTTACTTCCAAATCGCCCGCTGTTTCCGTGACGAAGACCTCCGGGCCGACCGTCAACCGGAATTCACACAAGTCGACATCGAGACGAGCTTCATGGACGTCGAAGACTTGATGGCGATGATGGAAGCGATGATGGGGCAAGTGATGGAAGCGACGCTCGGTCGCACAGACACACCGTCCAAGTTCGAGCGGATGACGCACGAGGAAGCGATGCGTCGCTTCGGTTCGGATAAGCCGGACACACGTTTCGGTCTCGAACTCATCGACGTCGCCGACGCCGTCACAGGCGCAGGCTTCAAAGTGTTCGATATGGCGCTCGAGTCGAACGGACACGTCAAAGCGATCAACGTCAAAGGCGAGGCCGACAAGTTCTCGCGTAAAGACATCGACAAACTTCAAGAGTTCACGGCCGTCTACGGCGCGAAAGGCCTCGCTTGGCTTAAAGTGACGGCTGAAGGCTTGAACGGACCGATCGCGAAGTTCTTCGACGAGACGTACGCACAGAAGTTGATTGAAGCGACGAACGCGGAAGCGGGCGATCTTCTCTTGTTCGTGGCGGCAAAACCAACTGTCGTCGCCGACAGCCTCGGCGCCCTTCGTGTCAAGCTCGGTCATGAGCTCGGACTCATCGACGAGTCGAAGTTCAACTTCCTTTGGGTGACGGACTTCCCGCTCGTCACGTTCGAAGAAGAAGACGGCCGCTTCTACGCCAACCACCACCCGTTCACGATGCCAAACCGTGACGACCTCCATCTTCTCGAGACGGACCCAGCAAGCGTGCGCGCGCTCGCGTATGACCTCGTCTTGAACGGCTATGAGCTCGGTGGCGGATCGCAGCGTATTTATGAGCGTGACATTCAAGAGCGCATGTTCAAACTGCTCGGCTTCACGGTCGAAGAGTCGGTTGCCCAGTTCGGCTTCTTGCTTGAGGCCTTCGAATACGGCACACCGCCGCACGCGGGTATCGCGCTCGGTCTCGACCGTCTCGTCATGATCCTCGCGGGTCGTTCGAACCTTCGTGACACGATCGCCTTCCCGAAAACGGCGTCGGCGAGCTGTCTGTTGACGCAAGCACCAAGCCCGGTCGCGGACGCGCAACTCGAAGAGTTGTCAATCCGGACAGCGGTGAAAGAGAAGAAACAAGGATAAACGAAAGGAGGTTCGCCGCGGCGAACCTCCTTTTTAGTCATTCTGCTGTTCCATCTTCTTTGCGGTCCGTTGAAGCGCGAACCCGAACGCGAACAGCGATGCGATCACGGCCGTCATCGTATAGACGGAGTCCGTGAAAGCGAGATAGATGCCGAACAAACCGAGGCCGAAGCTGAGGAGGAACCAAAGCATCAACTTCGGGTGCTCCTGGAGCGCTTGTTTCATGCGCTCGGCACGTTCAGCTGGCAACCGGTCCCGTCGGTCACGAGCAGGTTCGAGTTGAACACTTGACCGTTGCTCTTCAAGACGAGCGACCGTTTATCGTCGCGGTAGTCGATGATCATGTCTTCATCTAGGAAGACTTTCGTCCAGTTCTTGATGAGGATTGGCCCGACGTTCGAGTCGATCTCGACGTCTTCTGGCGTCGTCTCGGTCACGTAGCGGATCTCGAAGATGCCGCTATTGCCGCAACCGCAGCCTTCCGTCTCATAAAACAAATGCATCTGTCCGTCACGGTCGCCTTTTAAGGCGTTAATGCGCTCTCTCGCGCGGTCTGTAATCTGTACGTTCATTGTTATCACTCCTTACGTCCATTATACATCGTCTGAAAAAAGATTGAAAAAGACGTGCTTCCCATTTTCCACTTCCTGCAAAAAAGCGTAAACTATTTGTTTAGAAGGGGGAAAGGAAATGATCTCACGTTTTTTTAGTTATTACCGTCCACATAAGAAGTTATTCATCCTTGATTTCACGTTCGCCATCCTTGTCGGCCTGCTCGAGCTCGGCTTCCCGCTCGCTGTGAAATGGTTCATCGACGTTCTGTTACCAGGCGGCGAGTGGAATTGGATTATTATCATCAGTATCGGCCTGCTTATTCTGTACATACTCGCCATGATGATGCAGTACGTCGTCAACTATTGGGGGCACAAGCTCGGGATCAATATCGAGACCGACATGCGCGAAGAACTGTTCACGCACATCCATAAGCAATCGTTCCGCTTCTTCGACAACCATAAGACCGGTCACTTGATGAGCCGGGTCACGAACGACTTGTTCGACATCGGCGAAGTGGCACACCACGGCCCGGAAGACTTCTTCATCGCCATCATGACGTTGCTCGGCGCGTTCGGGATCATGTTCTCGATCAATCCGCAACTTGCGCTCGTGACGGTCATCGCCGTTCCGTTCCTCGTCATCATGATCACGTACGCCAATAAAAACATGAACAAGGCGTGGCAAAAGATGTACGGCAACATCAGTGAAGTGAACGCCCGCGTCGAAGATAGCGTCTCTGGCGCGCGTGTCGTCCAGTCGTTCACGAACGAGACGTTCGAGATCAACCGGTTCCAACAAGACAACAACTTCTATCGCGGTTCGAAGATCGAAGCGTATCGGGTCATGAGTAAGTCGCTCGCCGGGATCTATATCACGACACGGCTCATGACATTGCTCGTCCTCGTCTACGGGGCGTACTTGACGTATGAAAACGAATTGACATACGGTGAGCTCGTCGGTTTCATCTTGTATATGAACTTGCTCATCAAACCGGTCGAGAAGATCACGGCGCTCCTCGAGATGTATCCGAAAGGGATGGCCGGCTTCAAACGGTTCACAGAACTGATCGATGAGGCACCGGACATCGAGAACCGTCCGGACGCGGTCGAGGTCAGTTCACTGAAAGGGAACATCGCTTTCCACGATGTCTCGTTCGGCTACTCGGACTACCGAGAAGTGTTGACGCATATCGACCTCGACATCACGACCGGGTCGACGGTCGCCCTCGTCGGGACGAGCGGTGCCGGCAAGACGACGATCTGTTCGCTCATCCCACGCTTTTATGACGTGACGGGTGGGGCCATCACGATCGACGGGATCGACATCCGTGACATGACGAAAGAGAGTCTGCGTCGCCAGATCGGGATCGTGCAGCAGGACGTGTTCTTGTTCGCCGGGACGCTCCGCGAGAACATCGCCTACGGTAAGCTCGAGGCGAGCGACGCGGAAGTCATGCACGCGGTCGAGAAGGCACATTTGAACTCGCTCGTCGACGAACTCGAGCACGGGCTCGACACACAGATCGGAGAGCGGGGACTGAAACTGTCGGGCGGACAGAAACAACGGATCGCCATCGCCCGCATGTTCTTAAAGAACCCGCCGATCTTAATATTAGATGAAGCGACGTCCGCCCTCGACACCGAGACGGAAGCGATTATCCAAGAGTCGCTTACGGAACTCGCGGCCGACCGGACGACGCTCATCATCGCTCACCGTCTTGCGACCGTGAAGAATGCCGACCGCATCCTCGTCGTCACCGCCGACGGCATCGTCGAGGACGGGACACACGACGAGTTGAGTGCCAAAGGCGGCGTCTTCGCCGGGCTGCTCAGACGGCAGCAGCTATAACTAGTCGGACAGCCACCAGTGATTCAAGTCTTGGTGGCTGTTTTGCGTAAAATGGGTATAAACAAGCATCAGTGTGTGTGTGAGGAGGAAATGAATTGATGAAAGCAGTTCAAGTTATCGGATACGGTGACGTCGATCAATTACAGGTCGTCGACGTCCCGGTCCCGACACCAAAAGACGACGAGGTGCTCGTTCGCGTACAGGCGTGCGGCATCAACAATACGGAGATATGGATGCGAGAAGGGGCGTACGGGACGGATCAAGAGTCGGGCTGGCGTCCGGAGGGAGTCCAGTTTCCCCGGATTCCAGGATCAGATATTACCGGAGAAATTGTCGGGGTCGGGAATCAAGTGGATGAAGGGGTGATCGGCCGGCGTGTCGTCTTGTTTCCGTTCACGTCGAGTGGGGCTGACGGTGCGGAGCATATCGCTCCCGACATGTCGTTCATCGGCTCGGAATATGACGGCGGTTATGCGGAATATGTCGTCTGGCCGGCCGAGCTTTGTTATGACATGCCGCTCGACAGTTTCGTCGACAGCGCCGTCTTCTCGGTGAGCGGGTTGACGGCTTGGCACATGAACGAGCAAATTCAAATCCGTCCTGGTGAGACGGTCGTCGTCACCGGTGCGAGCGGCGGTGTCGGCTCGTTGAACGTGCAGATTGCAGCGCACGTGTTCGGAGCGAACGTCATCGCCATCATCGGCGATTTGAAAGACGCACCGAAACTGAAAGCGCTCGGGGCGAGCCACGTCGTTTCCTATCGGTCGAAGACGCTCGCGGACGAGATTTTAGCAGCGAACGGTGGACCGGTCGATGCCGTGCTCGACGTCGTCGGGGATGCGTTGTTCGCAACGTCGCTCGATGTATTGAAGAACGGCGGTAAGTTTTGCATATCCGGATCGGCCGGGGGACAACGGACCGATCTCGATTTCCGTACGCTCTATTTGAAGCACATTACGATGTATGGATCGGTGCTCGGGACACGAGCGGAATTCAAAGCGATGCTCCAAGCGATTTCGAGCGGTCAAATCAAGCCGGTCGTCGACCGCACATTCCCGTTAGAAGAGGCCCGGGCGGCGCAAACGTATTTCAAACAGCAAGGCAAGGTCGGTAAGATCGTCCTCGTCCCGTAACAGCAAAAAGAGGAAATCAGACCCTTGAGTCCGATTTCCTCTCTTAAATTCAGGCGATATCGGCTTTTGCCCGGTCGATGACCGAGACGAGCCGGCGGAACTGTTCGAGCCAAAACTGGAAGAACGGACCAATCAAGAAAATCGACAGCACCGTCCCGAAAAAGACGGGACCGCCGAGCACCCAGCCGATCAAGCAAGCCGAAAGCTCCATCCACGTCCGCATCATGCGGACCGATGTATTGAAACGGTCGGCCAAGGCGAGCGTCAGTCCGTCACGCGGGCCGGCGCCGTAACCGATGGCGACATACAGCCCGGCGCCCATGCCAATGACGAAGATGCCGAGAACGAGCCAGGCGATATTGAGTGCGGTTCCGTCGAGCGTCGGCAACAAGTGGTGGTCAAGGATCAAGTTCATGAACACACCGACGAAGACGGCGTTGACGAGCGTCCCGAACTGGGGTCGGATGCGGTCCAATATGTATTTGCATAAGACGAGCAACAGGCCGACGAGGAGAATGATCGTCCCGACCGAGATCGGCGTGTGCCGGGCGAGCCCGAGATGGAGCACGTCCCACGTCGAGACGCCGAGGTCGGCCGTGATCATCATCGACGACCCGAGGGCGAGCAGGAACAAACCGCCCATGAACAACGCCCACTTCAAACTGATTCGTAAAGACTGTATCCATACCGCCTGCATACTGGTCGCCTCGATTCCCTGAAATGTTCCATCATCATATCATAATTGGTTTCAAGGCAAGAAAAAAACGCCTCAGCTTGGCTGAGACGTCATTGATTATTTTTTAGGTGTTTCTGCTTTTTTTGCTTTGTTCTTTTTATAATAATTGTAGACGAACGGAGCGACCGCCGTCGCGACTTTGATGAGTGTACCAAATTTTCCTTTTCTAGCCATGTTGTTGCACCCCTTTCTCTTCTCTAAAGAGTTATATTCCACACGTTGCGGAAATGAAAACATATTTCGAACAGGTTCGACACGATTGATGGCACATGCATCACGCATAATAGAGCCAGGAGGCGAAGGATATGAAGACGATTATTTGGTATCAGAACGATTTACGGATCGATGACCATCGGCCGCTCGAAGAGGCGCAGAAACATGATGAAGCGATCGAGGGGCATTACTTTATAAGGGAAGACGAGCTGAACGAAAATCAGTTCGGCGTCATCCCGCTCGGGGACAGACGGCTTCAATTTTTAAAAGAGTCGCTAGAAGACTTGGCCGGATCGCTCGATGCGCTCGGGATTCCGCTCTACGTGCATGTCGGTCACCCGCTTGACATCCTCGACCCGACAGACCGGCTGTTGTTTCAACGCTCGATCGGATTGAACGAACGCTTGCTTGAAAAAGACGTCATCGCACGTTGGCAAGGGGAGTGGCAATCGTTCGACGGATTCACGCTGTACCCACGCACCGAAATCCCGTTTAAAAAAATGCCGTTTTTGTTCACCGAGTTCCGAAAAGCGGTCGAGGACGATGCCCGTCCTGAACAGCTGATCGAGCGGACGAGCTCAGGTCAGTCGCGTCCGCTCCCGTTTCCTGTCCCGTTCGAGCGTCCGACGCTTGACGCCCGGTCCGCTTTTCCGTTTCAAGGCGGCGAGACGTCGGGGCGGAAACGTCTGAGCGAGTATTTGGCAGGCCCCGTCCGCACGTATAAAGAGACGCGGAACGGCTTTGGGGTCGACGACTCATCCAAGTTGTCGGCTTTTCTTGCCAACGGGTCGCTCTCGCCGCGGCGTGTGCTCCATGAACTAGAGCTTCATGAACGACAGCACGGGGCGAACGAGTCGACATATTGGCTCTATTTTGAACTGTTGTGGCGCGAGTTTTTCCAATGGGTCGCGCTCGAGCAAGGGAAGCGGTTGTTCCGTCGCCAAGGGATACGTTCGAAGGACAAGGCGTGGAAAGTGGACGAGGATGTGATTCATCGGTGGCAGCAAGGCGAGACGGGCGTCGCGTTCGTCGATGCGTTCATGCACGAGTTGAACGCGACGGGATGGATGTCGAACCGGGGCCGGCAAATCGTCGCGAGCTATTTCGCCAAAGAGCTCGGACAAGATTGGCGCTACGGTGCGGCCTACTTCGAAGCGATGCTCATCGACTACGACGTCGCCAGCAATTATGGCAATTGGGCGTATCAGGCCGGTGTCGGCAACGATTCACGCGACCGGCGTTTCAACGTCTCACGCCAACAAGATACGTATGACCCGACGCGTGCGTTTCGTGACACGTGGATGTGACGAAACCGTCACCGGAAATCGAGGTTTCTGATTGACTTCTTTTTACATGGGATGCTATAGTAAGGGCATCAGATGGGATACCTGAGGTGTTCGAGAGCCGCCTTCGTTATTTTGAGCCAACACTTTGAATACGGGAGATCGAACTGCTAGCCGGATCAACTGCCTCATCACGTGCAGGAGGACTTGTGAAGGGGACGCTAGATCACCCACCTGCTTAAGCAGGTTCAAAAGCAGGGCATCGTCACGGCACTCCGGGCCCCATCGATTTTATTGTAAAAACGTCGCTAGACGTCTTTTTTTTGATTATAATTCCGAGTAAAATAGTGTGAAAAAATAGTATTAATTTGGAGGAAGATTATGTTACACCAGTTTTCACGTAATGAGTTGGCCATCGGTCAAGAAGGTATTGAAACGTTGAAAGGGAAGACGGTCGCCATTCTTGGTGTCGGCGGTGTCGGCTCGTTCGCAGCCGAAGCACTTGCCCGAAGCGGTGTCGGTCGGATCGTGCTCGTCGATAAGGACGATATCGACATCACGAACGTCAATCGTCAAATCCACGCGCTCTTGTCGACAGTCGGACAACCGAAAGTCGAGGCGATGGGGGCACGTCTGCTCGACATCAACCCGGACGTCGAACTCGTCCAGTTGAAGATGTTTTATACCGAAGAGACGTTTGAAGAGTTTTTCGCTCAAAACATCGATTTCGTCATCGACGCGTCAGATACGATCATCTATAAAATCCATTTGATCGTCGAGTGTAAACGTCGTGGTATCCCGGTCATTTCAAGCATGGGGATGGCCAACAAGATGGACCCGACCCGGATTCAAGTCATCGACATTAAAGACACGTCATACGATCCGATCGCGAAGATGGTGCGGACGCGTTTGCGTAAACATAACATCTATAAAGGCGTGCCGGTCGTGTTCTCGGACGAGTCACCGATCGTGACGCGCGAGGACGTGAACGAGGTCGTCGGTAAGAAAGACGCCCCGATCCGTAAAGCGAAGATGCCACCGAGCTCGAACGCGTTCGTGCCGTCGGTCGCAGGACTCGTCGCCGCCGGGTACGTCGTCAATCAAATGCTCGAGACGGCTGGTGTCGAGATCAATCGCATCCAGAACTAAGAAAACGACGCCGACTCTGGAAGAGTCAGCGTCGTTTTTCCCAATAGTCGAGCCGTTTTTGGAGTTGTTGCTCGAAGCCACGGCTCGTCGGTGTATAATATTTAGGACGTTTCCGGGCCAAATTTTCCGGCCAGTAGTTTTGCGGGACGTACCCGTCTTTCTCGTCGTGTGGATATTTGTAGCCGGCGCCATTACCGAGCTCGCGTGCCCCAGGGCTATGCGCGTCGCGGAGATGGACCGGGACGGGACCACCTTCGACCGTCCGGACGTGATGGATCGCCTTGTCGATCGCGGTGATGACGGCGTTCGACTTCGGTGCCGTCGCGAGATAGAGGACGGCCTCGGCCATCGGGATGCGCGCTTCCGGGAACCCGATATGTTCGCTCGCCCGTGCGGCTGCGTCGACGATGACGAGCGCGTTCGGGTCACTCAGACCGATATCTTCGGCCGCGTGAACGTACAGCCGGCGCATGATAAAGCGCGGCGATTCGCCCGCCTCGATCATGACGGCGAGCCAGTACAGGGCGGCGTCCGGGTCCGAGCCGCGGATCGACTTGATGAACGCCGAGATGACGTCATAGTGTCGGTCGCCCGTCTTATCGTATTTGATGGCTTTTTGTTGGATCGACTCTTCGGCGACGTCGAGCGTGATTTGAATCTTGCCGTCGACTTCCGGCGTCGTCAAGACGGCCAGTTCGAGCGCGTTCAATAAGACACGGTAGTCACCGTCCGCCATTTTGATATAATGGTCAACAGCCGCGTCTTCGATTTCAACCGGGTAGTTGCCGAGCCCTTTCTTGTCGGCGAGCGCACGCTCAAGCACGACCCGGAGCTCGTCTTGTCCAGGCGGCTCGAGCCGAAACACGGTCGCGCGCGACAATAGCGCCGCATTGACCTCGAAACTTGGATTTTCGGTCGTCGCCCCGATCAAGACGAGCTTGCCGGCCTCTAGCGCCGGGAGCAACGCATCTTGTTGCAGTTTATTGAAACGATGGATCTCGTCTAAAAATAAAATCGTCCGCTCTTGCTCGAAATCAAACCGAGATTCGGCTGCACGGATGACGCTCCGAAGCTCATCTAGTTTTGCCGTGACGGCGTTCAATTGAACAAACGTCGCTTTCGTATAGTTTGAAATGACGCGAGCGAGCGTCGTCTTGCCAGTGCCGGGCGGACCATAAAGAATAATGGTGCCGAGCCGGTCGGCTTCGATGGCGCGGCGCAACAGCTTGCCTTCACCGATGATGTGGCGTTGACCGATGACTTCGTCTAACGTCTCCGGGCGCATCCGGTTGGCGAGCGGCCCGCTATTCGATTGTTGAAATAAATCACTCATACGTACACGTTCCTTTCGACAAACGTTTGTTCGAACAGTATAACAGAAGGAGAAACCAATATGAAAATATCTACTAAAGGCCGTTATGGTTTAACGATTATGATCGCGCTTGCCCGTGAGACGGACAACAAACCGCTCAGTTTGAAGAAAATCGCGGCGCGCCATGAACTGCCAGAACATTACTTGGAACAATTGATCGGCCCGCTCCGTAACGGCGGTCTCGTCAAAAGTGTCCGCGGTGCCTACGGCGGTTATCAGCTCGTCAAATCCCCGCGCGACATCACGGCCGGTGAGATCATTCGATTGCTCGAAGGTCCGCTGACGATCGTCGAAGACTCGGAGACGGACGACGCCGTGAAGCGAAAACTTTGGGACAAGATCAAAGCGGCGATCGAGACGGTGTTAGAAGAAACGACACTCGCCGATCTCGCGGAAGAAGATTCAGAAGGCTACATGTTCTATATTTAACGATGAGGTGAACGGATATGAACTATTTTGACCACGCGGCCACGACGCCGATGCGTCCCGAGGTGCTCGAGGCGATGACTCCCTATTTTTTAGAGCAGTACGGCAATCCGTCGAGCATACATGGTGTCGGCCGGAAAGCACGGGCAGCACTCGACGCGTCACGACGGACGCTCGCGACATGGATCGGTGCGACGCCAAACGAGATCGTCTTCACGTCGGGCGGGACCGAGTCAGACAATTACGCCTTGTTCGGCGCGGCTTATGCGAACCGACATAAAGGGAAGCATGTGATCACGACGAAAGTCGAGCACCACGCCGTCTTGCATGCGATGGGGCAACTCGAGCGTGAAGGGTTCGACGTGACGTACTTAGACGTCGACGAGTCCGGTGCCGTATCGGTCGCTGCGCTTAAAGACGCGCTCCGTGACGATACGATCCTCGTCTCGGTCATGTACGGCAACAACGAGGTCGGCACGCTCCAACCGATTGCTGACATCGGGATGTTGCTAGCCGGCCGGGATACGTTGTTCCATACGGACGCGGTCCAGGTGCTCGGCACAGAAGCAATCGACGTGCACGCGCTCGGCGTCGACTTGTTGTCGGCGTCGGCGCATAAAGTGAACGGTCCGAAAGGTATCGGTTTTCTTTTTATAAAAACAGGTGTAAAATTAGCGACGCGTTCTTTTGGAGGACAACAAGAACGGAAACGTCGAGCCGGCACGGAAAACGTTCCGGGTGCCGTCGGATTTAGCCGAGCGGCCGAACTGGTCATAGCCGAACGGAACGAGCGGGTGACAGCTTACCGAGAGATGGCTGACACGTTGCTAGACACGCTTGATGAACTTGGCGTCGAGTACGAAGTGAACGGGGCGAACCGCTTGCCGCACATCGTCAACTTGTACCTGCCGGGCATCGAGCTTGAGCCGTTCCTGATCATGATGGACATGCGTGGTTATGCCATTTCGAGCGGCAGTGCCTGCACGGCTGGAACGATTGAGCCGTCGCACGTGCTGACGGCCATGTACGGTCAATCTGACCGGACGAAACAATCGGTCCGCATCAGTTTTGGACTGGGCAACACGGTCGATGACGTGACACGGCTCGCCGAACGACTACATGAAGTCGTCTCGACATTTATGAACGGAGTGAGATAGATGAACTTACGAACAAAAGCCCCTGAAGACACGACGGTCGTCGTCGGGATGTCAGGCGGCGTCGATTCTTCGGTGACGGCCCATCTGTTAAAAGAGCAAGGGTATAACGTCATCGGGATCTTTATGAAAAACTGGGACGATACGGATGAGTCTGGATTCTGCACGGCGACAGAAGACTATGAGGACGTCATCGCGGTCGCCAACCAAATCGGGATCCCGTACTACGCGGTCAACTTCGAGAAAGAATATTGGGACCGCGTCTTTGAATATTTCTTGGCCGAGTATCGCCTCGGGCGGACGCCGAACCCGGACGTCATGTGTAACAAAGAGATCAAGTTCAAGGCGTTCCTTGATCATGCACTCCGCCTCGGGGCCGACTTCGTCGCGACAGGGCATTACGCCCGCGTCGAGTTCGTCGACGGCGAGCACCGCCTGTTGCGTGGGAAAGATGACAACAAGGATCAAACGTACTTCTTGAACCAATTGTCGCAAGACCAACTCGCGCGGACGATGTTCCCGATCGGGCACATGGACAAAAAAGACGTCCGTGTCATCGCTGAAGAAGCTGGACTCGCGACGGCGAAGAAGAAAGATTCGACTGGCATTTGCTTCATCGGAGAGCGGAACTTCAAAGAGTTCCTCGGTCAATACTTGCCGTCACAACCAGGTGAGATGCAGACGCTTGACGGGATTGTGAAAGGACGCCACGACGGGCTCATGTATTACACGCTCGGTCAGCGGCACGGTCTAGGCATCGGCGGAGACGGAGAGCCGTGGTTCGTCGTCGGGAAAGACGTCGAAAAGAACATCCTCTACGTCGGCCAAGGCTTCAATCACGACGCGCTCTATTCAGACGCGCTCTTTGCGTCACAATTGTCGTGGACCGGCTCGGCTCCTGAGGCTGAGTTCCGGGCGACGGCGAAGTTCCGCTATCGTCAACAAGACGTGCCGGTAACGATCGCGCCGCTCGATGGTGGCGAAGTACTCGTCAAATTTGATGAGCCACAACGTGCCATCACGCCAGGACAAGCCGTTGTCTTTTATGACGGCGATATCTGTCTAGGCGGGGCGACGATCGACAAAGCGTATATTAACGGGAAACAACTCGACTATATCGGATGAGGTGATGACAGTGAACGCAAACGAACAAGGCATCCAAGCGATGCAGCAAGGTGAATTTGAACAAGCGGCCAAACATTTCAACGACGCCATCGAGGCGAACCCGACGGACCCGACCGGTTACGTCAACATGGGCACACTGCTTCAAGCGATCGGTGACCATGAACGGGCGGTCGTCTTTTACGACAAGGCGCTCGAACTCGACAATGCGTTCGGTGCGGCCCATTACGCGAAAGGCGCGCTCGCCTATGAGCTCGAACAAGTCGACTTGGCCGAGGCGTCGCTTCGACAAGCGCTTCTTTCCGGCATGAATGATGCAGACTTGCACTTTATGCTCGGTTTGACGTACAAGGCGATGGGCGACTTCGTCCGCGCGTTGCCGCGACTTCGGGAAGCGAAAACGCAAGCGCCGGAAGACGTCGAGATCACGTTCCAATACGGGCTCGCGCTCGCGCAAAACGAGCAGCTCGACTTGGCGGTCGACGCACTCGAGGACACGCTCGACTTGGATGCGTCGCATACGGACGCCCGCTACAACTTGGCCATCGCCTATGCGTTCCTCGGTGAGCAGGACAAGACGTACGCCGAACTCGAGCGCGTACTCGAACTACAACCGGACCATGAGCTCGCGCGTGACGCGAAAGCGAAAATGGATGAATTGCTCGGAAACTGATTACGAAAAGCGCCTCTCGCTATTTTTGCGAGAGGCGCTTTTCGTCCTGTTGTCAGTTCACAAGTTCTCCGGCGAACCAGACGAACAAGTTCAACGTCGTCAACAAAAGTGTGCAGGCGAGCACAATGTAGCTCCACACGACGCGTTTCCCTGATTTAGCCCGGCGTATACCATCCGTCAAAATGAGGAAGGTCACACCGAATGAGACGAATGTTAATGCGGCAAAAGAAGTCGGGCGATCGAGCGTCGGAAAAGCATCAATCATGAAATACAATACAAACGTGAGCATTCCGAGACCAATCATGAGCAGAAGAGGGAAGAATCGCATCTGGCACAACCTTTTCCATTTTCTCTCATCTTATCATGAAGAGAGAACAGTCGAAAACAGCCGTCATAGCTGTTTCGTCGTGATCTTCACCGGCTCGCCGGCAAACTCGCCGTACGCCTCGTCCATATTTTTCGTATACAGTTCGATGACGTTCTTACTCGGGTCTTTAAAGTAGGCCGAGCGCTCTTTGCCGTTGACCGTCTCATCCTCGTCCCACGTCCGCAGCTTCGTCGGGATCGCTGACGCCTCGAGCACCTCGAGCGCTTGATCGAACGATTTCATCGGCACGAAAAAGGCGCAATGGACGTGGGCGCCGCCTTCGTCATACAGCGTGTCCCATTCGGTCACTTGTTGCTGGCGATTTTCTTCCTCGTCTGTCGTAAAATCACGCTTCAGCCATAGACCGAGCCGCGTATTGCCGCCGACGTACAGCCATGTCGCCCATGGTTCGTTCGCCCCTTCTTGCGACGCGCTCGGTTCGGCGTCATCGCCGACCCATTGCTCGACGACCGGCAGACCGAGCTTGCCGTGCCAAAAATCGACGGCCTCGGTCATGTCGGTCACTTCTAAGACGAGTTCACATAGTCCACTGATTGGTAGCCGTTTCGTCATCATTGTTTCCTCCTTCATGGTTTCACTTCGACAGTTCCCGCTTTGATTCAACGAAAAACGTGCATAGCTTGTTTCAGGTTCGGGGAAAAGAAGGGGAACGCTAGAAAGGGGAGACATCATGCGCATACTTAGTCTATTCAGTGTCGTCGTATTCTTCATTGTCGAATGGTTCATGCTCGGACGTTTATTTACAGCGGTCGATGACCGGCTTGCCAGCGGGGAGTGGACGAACAACGTGCTGTACCGGGTCGTCATCGAGTCCGAGCGGGCGACATCGACGCTTTTGTTATTGTTTGTGACGTTCCTCGTCGTCGGGATCCTCATGCATTGGCTATTGTCGTCAAACCGGTCGTGGACCAAGACGCTCGGGACGGTCGGGGTGGCGTGGGTCGTCCCAGCACTGCTCGCGCTCACCGCTTGGTTCATCCCGAACCCGTACGTTCAACTCGTCATCATCGTCTTGCAGCTCTCGTTCATCCCGCTCATCCCGTTCGTCGGACAGACGGTACGGCTCGGTCACGTCGTTCTCAACTGGGGTGTCCACGTAGCGGCCGTCGGGCTCGTCTTCTTCATTCAACGACCGTCACTCGAGCAGCTGTTCCGCATCGAGCGGACCGAGCTATTTGATCGGCTCGAAGGATACGTCAACTCAGGTGAACTCGAACGGTTCGAGCGGTTGCTAGAGACCGTCGACTTGGAACAACTCGAACGCATCTTAAATCGGGTCGATATCGACCAATTGATTCGGCTGCTCGAGCGGCTTAACCTCGATCAACTCGAGCAAATCTTGAATCTATTCAGTTAGTCCATTTGTTCTACCGTTCGAACTCGGGCTATAATGGGGAATGGAAAACTAGCTGGAGGTGGCTCGAATGATAGCAGCACCTTACGAGTTGACAGGAAAAGTCATCCGCGTCCTGTTTCAATCGGAAGAAGAAGCGCATACCATTGCGCTCGTACGTATAAAAGAGAAAAATTTTGAGACAGACGAGACCGAAATGGTCATCGCCGGCGTCGGTGTCGGCATTGAGAAAGGCGAGACGTACAAAGCGCACGGCCGTCTCGTCGACCATCCACGGTTTGGCAAACAGATGAAAGCGGATTGGATCCGTCGCGTTGTCCCGATGACGAAGCGGGCCGCTGTCCGTTTTTTGACGAACGGATCGTTCCCAGGGATCGGCCAAAAGACGGCACAAAAAATCGCGGACACGCTCGGTGACGATTGTATCGACCAGATCGTCAAGCATCCCGATGTCTTATCGAAAATCGATGGGTTGAAAGAAAAACAAGCCCGCGTCATCACCGAGCGGTTGAACGTCTTATACGGGGTCGACCAGCTGTTGCTGTTTTTAGCCCCGTTCGACGTGACCCCGCGACTCGCCTCGAAGATTCATAAAGAGTATGAAGGCCGCGCCATGGAGACGATTGAAAAGAATCCATACGCGCTCATGTATGACGTGCAAGGTATCGGCTTCAAGACGGCCGACGCCATCGCCGCTCACTTCGGGATTCAAGGCATCCATCCGGAGCGGATCGCGGCGGCGGTATTGTATGTGCTCGAACTCGAGCAAGGGAACGGACACTTGTTCGTCACGGCCGATCAACTCGCGAGCGAGATGCCGCGCATCATCGGCGGCGACCCGGGCGAGGCACTCAACGGCGCGCTCGAGACGCTCGTCAAGGATGAACGGATCATCGTCGAGGACGGTGTCGTCTATCATCCACGCATCTACCGGGCTGAACGAAAAGCAGCCGAAGAACTGGCCCGGATCATGTCGACATCGACGACGGAAGACGTCGATATGACGACGATCTTCGACGCGGTCGGCCGGGTCGAGGAGATGTTCTCGATCGAGTACGCCAAACAACAGCGCGAAGCGATCGAGCTCGCTTTGAAGTCCCCGCTCATGGTGCTCACCGGCGGACCGGGAACAGGGAAGACGACTGTCGTCCGCGGCATCATCCACGCCCTCAGCGACGTGTTCGATTGGAAACTCGAGCCGGTACCGAACCAACCGTTCCCGTTCGTCCTCGCCGCACCGACCGGCCGCGCCGCCAAGCGGCTCAGTGAATCGACCGGGCTACCGGCCTCGACGATTCACCGGTTGCTCAAGTTCGACGGCAGCTCGTTCCAAGTCGATGACACGAACCCGCTCGTCGGCAAAGTGTTAATCGTTGACGAGGCCTCGATGATCGATATCTTCTTGTTCCGCAGCCTGCTGCGGGCCGTGCCGAACGGGATGAAGATCTTGTTCGTCGGTGACCGTGATCAACTCCCGTCGGTCGGACCGGGCCAAGTGCTCGCCGACTTGATGGCGACCGGCGGCATCCCTGTCGTCCGGCTCGACGTCGTCCACCGGCAGGCGTCCGAGTCGAGCATCCTGCGTTTGGCGCACGCGCTCAACGCGAAACAAATGCCAGACGACTTGCTCGCGGCGTTGCCGGACCGCCGGTTTTATACGGCGAACCAAGAGACGGCGCTGCAGGCGATCTGTCAGATGGCCGGCGCCGCACTGCGAAAAGGCTATTCGCCGTTCGACATCCAAGTGCTCGCCCCGACGTATCGCGGGGTATGCGGCATCGATGGGTTGAACGAGGCGCTCCAAAACGTGTTCAATCCGAAGTCGGCAGCAAGGGAAGTAAAACACGGCAATCGGACGTACCGGAGCGGCGACAAAGTGCTCCAACTCGTCAACAACGCCGAAGAGAACGTCTATAACGGTGATATCGGCGAGATCACGAACATCTTCTTCGCCAAAGAAAACGTCGACAAAGTCGATAAGATCTACATCCGCTTCGACCAGACCGAGGTCGAATACAACCGCAGCGAATGGGACCAGTTCACCCACGCCTATGCGATCACGATCCATAAGTCGCAAGGCTCCGAGTTTCCGATCGTACTCATGCCCGTCTTCTTCAACGGCGGCTTCCGCTCGTCGCGCAACTTGATCTATACGGCCGTCACGCGGGCGAAAAAGAGTTTGCTCTTGTTCGGCGACGTCCGGGCGCTCGAGGCGGCGACGCGGGAAGAAGAGCCGGTGCGGCGGACAAAACTCGTCGAACGGCTTGGCGGCAAGTCTTGACGTCTGGTTTCTGACATGTGATAATGACCAATAGAAAACTGAAACGATTAAAGACGATGAAGGAAATGAGTACGTCGTAACCGCCTCACCAGAGACATCTTCCTAGGCTGTGAGAAGATGGGGGTCGGTCGACCGAAGCTAGTCTGGAGTCCCCACTCACCCTGGGCGTCTCATCCGCGTTATCGGATGTTTCGAGGCACGGTAAATCCGTGCGAACGAGGGTGGTACCACGAAGCGATGCTTTCGTCCCTTTCCACAGGGACGGGCATCGCTTTTTTTTCGTTTCGTTCAGAATAAGGAGGAATTGTTGATGAAACCGCTCAAACCATTAACCGGCGCCGAGATTCGCCAAATGTATTTAGATTTCTTTAAGTCAAAAGGACACGCGGTCGAGCCGAGTGCCTCACTCGTACCGGTCGAGGACCCGACACTTCTTTGGATCAACTCAGGCGTCGCGACGCTTAAAAAATATTTTGACGGCCGCGTCATTCCGGCAAACCCGCGTATCGTCAACGCCCAGAAGTCGATTCGGACGAACGATATCGAGAACGTCGGGAAGACAGCGCGTCACCATACGTTCTTCGAGATGCTCGGGAACTTCTCGGTCGGTGAATATTTCCGCGAAGACGCCATCAAATGGGGTTGGGAATTACTCACGAGCGACGACTGGTACGGGCTTGACCCGGACTTTTTGTCGGTAACGATTCACCCGGACGACGAGGAAGCGAAACAAATTTGGCTCGAGTTAGGTGTTCCTGCTGACCGGATCATCCCGCTCAAAGAAAACTTCTGGGAGATCGGCGAAGGCCCGTCTGGCCCGAATACGGAGATCTTCTTCGATCGCGGCCCGGCGTTCGGTGACGACCCGACCGACCCGGAACTTTATCCAGGCGGCGAAAACGAGCGTTACCTTGAAATTTGGAACATCGTCTTCAGCCAGTTCAACCATGACGGTCACGGCAACTACACCGAGCTCCCGCGTAAAAACATTGATACAGGGATGGGACTCGAGCGAATGGCGAGTGTGCTTCAAGACGTGCCGACGAACTTCGACACCGACTTGTTCATGCCGATCATTCGCGAGACAGAAAAAATCAGCGGTGAGACGTATCGGGCTAACAACAGTAAAGACGTTGCGTTCAAAGTCATCGCCGACCACATCCGGACCGTATCGTTCGCGATCGGGGACGGGGCACTCCCGTCAAACGAAGGCCGCGGCTACGTGTTGCGCCGTCTGCTCCGTCGTGCCGTCCGTTACGCGAAGATGCTTGGGATCGAGCGCCCGTTCATGTTTGAACTCGTCGACGTCGTCGGCGACATCATGGTCGACTTCTATCCAGAAGTGAGTGAGAAAAAGGACTTCATCAAAAAAGTCATCAAGAACGAAGAGGAGCGCTTCCACGAGACGCTTCACGACGGCCTTGCGATCTTGAACGAAGTCGCGAAAGCACAAAAAGCAACTGGATCGAACGTGATCAGCGGAGAAGACGCGTTCCGTCTATATGACACGTACGGTTTCCCGCTCGAGTTGACGATCGAATACGCAGAAGACCACAAGTTGACGGTCGATGAGGATGGATTCAAGCAAGCGATGAACGCACAACGTGAACGGGCCCGTACGGCACGTGCTGACGTCGAGTCGATGCAAATTCAATCCGGTGTCCTCGCTGACATCACGCTCCCGTCATCATTCGTCGGGTACACGAACCTTGAGTCTGAAGCGAAAATCGTCAGCTTGATTCATAACGGCGAGCTTGCGGACGTTGTCGCGGCAGGAGAGGAGGCGCAAGTCATCCTTGACCACACGCCGTTCTACGCCGAGAGTGGCGGTCAGGTCGGCGACAAAGGCCGAATCGTCGGAACGGACTTCGTCTTGCGCGTCACGGGTGTATCGAAAGCACCGAACGGTCAAAACTTGCATACGGTCGTCGTCGATTCAGGGATCGCCAAGGCTGAGGTCGCGGTGACGGCTACGGTCGATAAAGACGAGCGCCAAGCGATCATCAAGAACCATACGGCGACGCACTTGTTGCACCGCGCTTTGAAAGATACGCTCGGTGAGCACGTCAATCAAGCCGGATCCCTCGTGACACCGGACCGTCTCCGCTTCGACTTCTCGCACTTCGGTCAAGTGACAGCGGAAGAACTCCAGTCGATCGAACGTCAAGTGAACGAGAAGATTTGGGCATCAATCGGTGTCGATATCGAAGAGATGAACATCGCCGACGCGAAAGCGAAGGGAGCGATGGCGCTGTTCGGAGAGAAGTACGGGGACGTCGTCCGCGTCGTCGCGGCCGGTGATTACTCGGTCGAGCTATGCGGAGGTTGCCACGTCGCCAACACGGCTGAAATCGGTTTGTTCAAAATTTTGTCTGAGTCAGGTATCGGGGCCGGGACTCGCCGGATCGAGGCAGTCACAGGCGCTGGCGCGTATGAAGTCATGAACCAACATATCGAGACGCTTGAAGCGGCTGCGAAACTGTTGAAGACGAAACCGTTCGAAGTGCCTACTCGCGTCCAAGCGCTTCAAGTTGAAATGAAAGAGACGGAACGCGCGACCGAGTCGTTGAAAGCCAAACTTGCGAACATCGAGGCGTCAACGCTCACGGATTCGATCGAGACGTACGGCGACGTCCAATTGATCGCCAAACGTGTCGACGGACAGGATATGGATGCGCTCCGGGGCATGGTCGACGAGTTGAAAGGAAAACTTGGATCAGCCGTCATCATTCTCGGATCAGCGAACGGTGACAAGGTCAACCTCGTCGCAGGTGTGACGAAAGACTTGAACGACCGCGGTTTCCACGCCGGGAAATTGATTAAAGAAGTCGCGACTCGTTGCGGTGGAGGCGGCGGCGGCCGTCCTGATATGGCGCAAGCCGGAGGTCGTGATGCGACAAAACTGGACGAAGCATTGAAGTTTGCTTCACATTACGTTCAATCACTGGCATAATAGAATGTGAAGTGCAAACGGAAAGAGGTGGATTCTTGTGAGCCAAATGGATCGCACGATGCAATTCAATTTTCCAGAAGATGATAATCGAGCCAATACTCGAGAGACACTGATCACGGTGTATCAAGCACTCGAGGAAAAAGGCTACCAACCGATCAATCAAATCGTCGGATACTTGTTGTCAGGTGACCCTGCCTACATTCCGCGTCACAACGATGCGCGAAACTTGATTCGCAAAATTGAGCGAGATGAACTGCTCGAAGAGTTGGTCAAATCGTATTTGAACGATCGGAAAGAGGACTAATATGAAGCGAGTTATGGGGCTTGATGTCGGTTCGAAGACGATTGGGGTCGCAGTGAGCGATCTCATGGGTTGGACGGCGCAAGGTGTGGAGACGGTCTATTGGACGGAACCCGACTTTGAACAGGCTGTTCGTTTGCTTCGACCGATTATCGAGCAGTACGATGTGAAAGAAGTCGTCGTTGGTCTTCCGAAGAACATGAACGCAACGATCGGTCCTCGGGGTGAGGCGTCACAGGCGTTTGCCGCCGCCCTCACCGAGGCGACCGGTTTGCCGACGGTTCTTGTCGACGAACGTTTAACGACGATGCAAGCGGAGCGGATGCTCATTTCAGCAGACGTCAGCCGTAAAAAGAGAAAGGCCGTCATCGATAAGATGGCAGCCGTCATGATTTTACAAAATTACCTGGATCGTCCAGGGAAATAAGGAGGAACTACGCATGGCAGAAATCCGTCGTGAAGAAGAAATGTACCGTATTCCAGATGAAAATGGAGACGAGCATTTATTTGCAGAAATTTTCCGTATGACGAGCGACCGTTCGAAAAAGACGTTTGTTGTCCTCGAACCAGTCGGTAACCCGGAAACAGAAGATGAAGATACAATCGAAGTTTACGCGTTTGAAATCGAAGAACTTGAAGATGGTGAGTTCATCTTGAAACTCGTCGAAGATGATGACGACTTTGAAGAAGTGATGGAAGCGTTCGACATCGTCAACGACGAAGTCGGATTAGACTAATAAATGGACGGGCGGCTAGGGTAAACCCTCGTCGCCCATCTTCATACAGAAGAACAGGGGAGAACACGCATGAACCATCCATCGATGCCTGATGAGAAGCGTGCGCGTAGCCGGATCGTTCGACGCATCACGGTTATTATCCTTGCTGTCTTTCTTCTTGTCATCGCCACGGGCGCCGCTGTCTCGTATGCATTCGTAAAGCGGTCACTTGAGCCGATCGATCCCGCTTCGTCCGAAACGGTCGAAGTCGAGGTTCCGCTCGGTGCAGGCTCAGGTTATATTGGCGAACTACTCGAAGAGAATGGACTTGTGAGGAATAGCACGATTTTCCGTTTATACACACGGTTTAAAAATGAGTCATCGTTCCAAGCGGGGACGTATACGCTGTCGCCGTCACAGTCACTTGACGAGTTGATCGCCACGCTGAAGACGGGTAAAGTGATCGTCGTACCTGACATCAAACTCGTCATTCCAGAAGGATTCACAATCGATCAAGTCATCGCGCGGCTCGCCAACGTGGCTGAAATTCCAAAAGAAGAGATTTCGGCACAGCTGAGCGATCAGGAATATATCCGTTCACTCGTTGCCGAACACGAGATGTTGACCGAAGAAGTGTTAGCAGAGGGGATTTATCATCCGCTCGAAGGCTACTTGTTCCCGGCCACGTATGAGTTCGACAAAGGTGTCACGCTCACACAAATCATCGATGAGATGCTTAAGCCGACCGAACAGCTTTATCTCGAGTATGCTGATACTGTCGAGGCGTCAGGACGTACGTTCCACGAGACGCTCGCCCTCGCTTCCGTCATCGAAAAAGAAGCGGTATCGACAGAAGACCGTCAAGAGATTGCCGGCGTGTTTGAGAACCGGCTTGCGGACGGGATGAAGTTGCAGTCCGACCCGACCGTTTGGTACGGAACGGGTGAGACGTCAATTTTCACGTCGTTCAATGATTTGCAAAACGATTCACTGTATAACACATACCGTTACGCAGGGATCCCGATTGGTCCGATTGCCTCGGTCAGTCGTGATGCGTTCGTAGCGACGCTCAACCCGAACGATACAGACAACGTTTATTTCTACGCACGGCCGCCTCGCGAAGGTTTCCCTAGCGGAGAAGTTCTGTTTGAAGTGACATATGAGGCACATCAACAGAACGTCAACAAATATCGCCCCGAATGGGAAGCGTTCGAAGAAGCGAACAACTGATAGATATGCGACCGGAGGCCTTGGCTTCCGGTCGTTTGAATGAATAGAGAGTAAGAGGTGTAAGACGTGGAACATTCATCCTATGAAGGATACGTGGAGGACTTGATTTTAAACCGGTCACCGCTCTTAGCGGAGATGGAAGAGTTTGCGCGCGTTCATCACGTGCCGATCATGGACTTGACCGGCTCAGAGGTGTTATTATCGTTACTCGCGATGCAACGGCCGCAGCGTATACTTGAAGTCGGGACGGCGATCGGATACAGTGCGATCCGCATGGCTGAGCTGTTGCCAGAGGCCGAGATCGTCACAATCGAACGCAACGCACGTCGTTACGAGGAAGCGCTCGGCTTTATCGGACGGTCGGACGTCTCGGACCGGATCACCGTCATTCACGGCGATGCGGTCGAACTGATTGGGTCGATCGAAGGACCGTTTGATGCGGTTTTCATCGATGCAGCCAAAGGCCAATATCAAAAATTCTTTGATGGGTATGGCGCTTTAGTACCAATTGGTGGTACTATTTACAGCGATAATTTGTTTTTGAGAGGAGACGTCCTGCTCGAAGACGTGTCAGTTCTTGACCGTCGGAGACGCCGGCTCGTCCGTCTCGTAAAACAGTTTACTGAGCAATTGATGGCACGGACCGATTATCACACCGCGATTTTGCCTCTCGGTGATGGCCTAGCAATCAGTCGTAAATTACGATGAGGAGGATTTAACTTTGATGCAACATAAACCCGTCATTATCGGCGTGGCCGGTGGGACTGGATCTGGAAAGACGACCGTCGCCCGTGCACTCGTGGATGCGTTCAAAGGACAATCGGTCGTCATGATCGAGCAAGATGCCTACTATAAAGACCAGTCAGAAATGACGATGGAAGAGCGATATAAGACGAACTATGACCACCCGTTCGCATTCGACAACGATTTGTTGATCGAACAGATCAAGCAGTTGCAAAATCATCAGGCGATCGAGAAGCCGGTTTACGATTATGCGGCCCATACACGTTCGGACGAGACGATTTTGATCCAACCGGTCGACGTCGTCATCGTCGAAGGGATTTTAGCACTCGAGGACGACCGTCTTCGTGAGTTGATGGATATTAAAGTGTTCGTCGACACAGACGCCGACGTCCGGATTTTACGCCGGATGCAACGCGATCTTAACGAGCGGGGACGCTCGATCGATTCGGTCGTCGCCCAATATACGAACGTCGTCCGTCCGATGCACTTGCAATTTTGCGAGCCGACGAAGCGTTACGCGGACATCATCGTCCCTGAAGGCGGCGAGAATTTTGTCGCCATCGATCTGCTCGTGACGAAGATCCGCTGGGTGCTCACGGAACGCAATCGGGCCTACTAAAATAAATCGTTTTCAATTCTGATTTGCTGTAATATACTAGGAGACAATGAAGGAGTGACGGATATGGCTGAAAAGCAACATTACATGACGTTAGAAGGACAAGACAAGATTGAACATGAATTGAATGAACTGAAGACAGTGCGCCGTAAAGAAGTCGTTGAAAGTATTAAGATTGCCCGTGACTTCGGAGACTTGTCTGAGAACGCTGAGTACGATGCAGCGAAAGAAGAGCAGGCTATGGTCGAAGGACGCATCGCACAACTTGAAGAGATGCTTCGTAACGCCGTCATCATCAAAGACGACGGTGCGGACAATTCAATGGTCGCAATCGGGAAAACGGTGACGTTCTTCATTCAAGCAGACAATGAAGACGAAACATATACAATCGTCGGCAGTGCCGAGGCTGACCCGTTCACCGGGAAAATCTCGAACGAATCACCGATCGCGAAAGCGCTTCTCGGTCGTACCGTCGGAGACGTCGTGAACGTGCAGACACCTGGTGGCGACATGGTCGTCGAAATTAAAGAAATCAAATAATGACAAAAAGAGCGGCATCCAATTGGAGGTCGCTCTCTTTCTGAGGAGGCTATCACATGAAAATCGGAATCATCGGGGCGATGGAAGAAGAAGTGAACTTGCTTCGTAACGAATTGACAGAACGGACGGATACTGAGATTGCGAACTATCACTTCTATGAAGGATACCTTGGCAACGTCAAGGTCGTCATTTTAAAGTCAGGGATCGGAAAAGTGAACGCGGCCATCGGGACGACGCTCTTGCTCGACAAGTTCAAACCAGACGTCGTCATCAACACCGGTTCTGCCGGGGGCTTCAAGAAAGGGATGAAAGTCGGAGACGTCGTCGTCTCGACGGAAGTCCGCCACCACGATGTCGACGTGACAGCGTTCGGCTATGAGTACGGCCAAGTCCCGGGCATGCCTGCTGCGTATAAAGCGGACGCGCACTTGGTGGACGTCTGTAAGGAAGTCATTGAGAGCTTGCATGATGTGAACGTCCACACCGGGCTGATCGTCACAGGGGACTCGTTCATCAACGATTCAAAACGAGTCGCGGAAATTTTAGGACACTTTGATGGTGTCGCAGCCGTTGAAATGGAAGCGGCCCCGATCGCCCAGACGTGCCACCAGTTCGGAGTGCCGTTCGTCGTCACACGTTCAATCTCAGACAGCGCCGACGAAGAGGCGAACTTGTCGTTCGATGAATTTTTAGAGACGGCATCGATCAACTCGGCGAAAATGGTCATGGCGGTCACGAAACGGCTCGGACAAAGTGAATAATTCGAGAGGGATGCGTTGACATCCCTTTTTCATTCCCTTATATTAGTACCAGATACTAAGAATAGGGGTTATAGCTATGAACATTGGAATCATCGGCATCGGTTCGTTCCTTCCGGATAACCGGGTCACGAACGTCGATTTGGAAAAACGTATGGATACGAGCGACGAATGGATTCGGACCCGGACCGGGATCGAGGCGCGTCATTTGGCCGATGCGGACATGTCGGTAGCGGACATGGCGACTCGGGCCGCTAAACGGGCGCTTGCGAGCGCAGGGGTTGTGATCGAGGACATCGACGCGATCGTCTGCGCGACGGCGACGGCACCATCATTCCCGGCGACAGCTTGTCTCGTCCAAGCGAACTTAGGCGCGAAACGCGCCGTCGCATTTGACGTCAGCGCCGCCTGTAGCGGCTTCATCTTCGCGATGGATACGGCGAAGAGCTTGATGCAGTCGAAAGGCTTTAAACGTACACTCGTCATCGGAGCCGAAAAGATGGGCAATTTGATCGATTGGGACGACCGCTCGACTGCCGTCTTGTTCGGTGATGGCGCAGGTGCTGTCGTATTGGGGGAAGATGACGTCGCGGCAATCGATTCGATCGTTCTTGGGAGCGATGGTACGGGTGGGAAGTTCTTATATGAGAATGCAGATGGTAAAATCGTCATGAACGGGCGCGAAGTGTTCAAGTTCGCGGTCCGGAAAATGCCGGACATCGTGTTAGAGGCGCTTCATCAAGCCGGTAAAGACATTGCCGACATGGACGTCTTAGTCCCGCATCAAGCGAACCGCCGCATCATTGACGCGGCGATAGAGCGGTTAGGGCTCGCTGAAGACAAAGTAGTCGTCACGATTCAAGACCATGCGAACACATCGGCCGCCTCGATTCCGCTCGCGCTTGCTGAAGCGGTTAAAATCGGGAAGGTCACGGCCGGACAAACGGTCGTCATTGCCGGCTTTGGTGCCGGGCTCACTTGGGGAGCGAGCTGTCTCACATGGAATAACGCTAAAATCACGGAGGAGATTTGTTCATGAAACGAGTAGTCATTACAGGGTTAGGTGTCGTATCACCGTTAGGCAATGATGTCACAGAAATGTGGGGTCGGCTATTGAACGGGGACAATGCGGTCGATACGTTGACGAAGATTGATATTAGCCAGTACCCGGCGAAAGTCGGCGCTGAAGTCAAAGAATGGAATATCGAGCATTTGGTTGAGCCAAAAGAAGCTCGGAAGATGGACTCGTTCATCCAATACTCAATTTTAGCAGCGGACGCCGCACATCGGGATAGCGGTCTAGATGTGACAGCGATGGCGGACAAAGTCGGGACGTGGATCGGGAGCGGCATCGGCGGCGTCGAGACGATCGATAAACAAGCGAGCATCTTGCATGAACGCGGACCACGCCGAATCAGCCCGTTCTTCATTCCGATGATGATCCCGAACATGGCGAGCGGCCAAGTCTCGATCTACCTCGGGGCGAAAGGACCGAGCAACTGCTCGGTGACGGCTTGTGCTTCGGGCACGAACTCGATCGGCGAAGCGTTCCGGGTCATTCAACGCGGCGATGCGCTCGCGATGTTCGCAGGCGGGGCCGAAGCACCAATCACTCCGTTGTCGTTTTCAGGGTTCTGTGCCAATAAAGCGCTATCGACGAACCCAGATCCGGCGACGGCATGCCGTCCGTTCGATGCAAATCGTGACGGGTTCATCATGGGCGAAGGCGCAGGCGTCCTCGTTCTCGAAGAATATGAGCACGCGAAAGCGCGCGGTGCCAAAATGTATGCCGAAGTCGTCGGATACGGGATGAGCTCGGACGCCTACCATATCACGGCACCGTCACCGGAAGCGGAAGGCGGGTCGAAAGCGATGAGTGAAGCGATGCGTGACGCCGGAATCGCGCCGGAAGACGTCCAGTACATTAACGCCCACGGGACGAGCACACCACTAAACGATATGTTAGAAACGAAAGCGATCCGCAACGTGTTCGGGGAACATGCTGATCAGCTCGCCGTCAACTCGTCGAAATCGATGATCGGGCATTTGCTCGGTGCTGCGGGCGGCGTCGAAGCGGTCATCACGGCGTTGTCGATTCATGAGGGTCGGATTCATCCGACGATCAACTGTGACGAACCGGCAGAAAACTGTGACCTTGATTATGTTCGAGAAGGAAAGCGGGAACTTGATATTCAGTACGCACTGAGCAATTCACTCGGCTTCGGGGGCCATAATGCGACACTCGCATTCGCAAAAGTGACAGACTGATTGTAGAAAAATAGGTTAAAAACGGGTAGGGTATAAGGGTTGGTCTAACAGAAGGGAGAATGCCGAATGAAACGTTTTATCATCGGTGCCGCCTTGTTGGGTTCAGTCCTTATACTTTTTTTGATCATTTGGAACGGACAACGCGAGCAGGCACGTGAACTAGTACCGCAAGAAGAACAAGTCGTGACGATCCACGGGGAGACGTTACCGGAGCAACCGAACACGTTACTCGCCATCGACCCGAGTTCCCAGACGATATTGTCTCACGTCTATGAGGGATTGTATCGCTTCGGGGCGGACGGTGAAATTGAACCGGGTCTCGTCGAGAAATTGACCCGGTCAGAGGACGGTGCGACGTACACGTTCTCGCTAAAACCGAGTCAGACGGTGGGCGGTAAGGCGGTGACCGCCGAGACGTTCGTCGACCATTTCAGAAAACTCGCGGATGACGATACGAACTCACCGTTTAGTTTCTTACTTGAAGATGTTAAAAATGGAAAAGAAATTAGTCTCGGAACAGCCGAGCCGGAGACGCTTGGTATCAAAGCGATCGATGCGCAGACACTCGAATTGACGCTCGAACGACCGATGGAAGGGTTCGAGGAGATTTTGGCAATGCCGGCGTTTCTTCCGCAAACAGCCATCGGGGCTTGGCCAGAACTCGATGCGAACGGACCGTTTCAAATCGAATCGATCGATGCGGCCCAAGTGACGCTGACGAAAAACGAATCTTATCACGACGCTGATAATGTGACGCTCGAGCGCATCATCATGTGGGCGGACGAAGCGCTCGGGACGGAAGCAACGGGCATTCACCCGCTTCCTTATGGGACGGAAGAAAGCGTGATCGACTCACTTGAAAGTGAAATCATCGATGTACCTCGGAGCGGTGTCTTCTATTTGAAATCGAACGTCGATGAATATCCGTTCGATGACCCTGACTTCCGCCGGTCGCTCGCGATTGCGCTCGATCGAGAGGCGTTCAAAGACACACTCGCCCGCGCCGAACAAACGACGGACCGGTTGCTCGTCACAGACGGCAGTGCGCAAGACGTCTCGTTTGAAGAAGATGCGTCTAGTTTGTTCGAGTCGGTCAAAGAGCGCTACGAAGAAGAAACGATTGACATCGAATTACTCAGCTTTGTCGATGAAGAAGCGAGACAAATCGCCGAGACGATTGAAACCGAACTTGAAAAACTTCCGGGGCTGTCTGTTTCTATCACGGAACTGCCGCTCGGTGACAAAGTTAGGAAAGAAGTCGCAGGTGACTATGCGCTGTCGCTGTCTGGTTGGCAACCGGATTATCCGGCGTTCAGTGCTTATTTGACTCAATTTGAAACAGGAAATTATTTGAATTCGAGTGGTTATAAAGACGAGACGTTCGATCGGCTGATGGAGGAGGCACGCTCGACTGAGGTACTCGAGGCGCGGAACGAAGCGTATCGTCAAGCCGAAAAACGCTTGTTGGAAGAGGCAGTCGTTATTCCAATCTACCAAGCTGGAAGAACTTACGCGGTCGATTCCACCTATGCGGAAATTGGATTTCCGGTCATCGGTCCTTCGTACGTCCTAACTTTTTCAAAAGTTTATAAAAAATGAGCTAAAAGCCCGTCTCCCTAGGCGGGCTTTTAGCCTATGGTAAAAATTTTTTAGAAAAATCAAAATAAATACTTTGCAAAATTATCAGAATATTGTATTATTGCATCAACGGGATTGTGGTAACAAATTTTGTAAAGTTAACTTTCAGAATTTTCTACCATCGTTCATTTCGTTAAAACGAAAATAATCAGGGGGTCATCGTAATGAATAAGAAAAAAGGTTTTGCATTAGCAACGTCGGTAACGCTTCTATCTAGCGCGTTCCTAGCAGCTTGCTCGGGTGGGGAAGAAGAAACAACGACAACAAACGGAGACGGAGGTTCAGAAGGTAGTGCAGATGAAGCGCAAGTCCTCAACTTGCTCGACAGTGCAGACATTCCTTCACTTAACCCAACTCTCGCGACTGACGCAGTATCGTTCAACGTCTTGAACAACGTTAACGAAGGTCTCTACCGTATGGACGAAGAAGACAACCCAACACCAGGGATGGCTGAGTCACACGAAGTTTCTGAAGACGGTAAAACGTACACGTTCAAAATCCGTGAAGGCGCAACTTGGTCTAACGGTGAGCCTGTAACGGCAAACGACTTCGAATACGCTTGGAAAGAAGTACTTAATCCGGACAACGGATCACAATATGCTTACGTCATGTCTGTCATCGAAGGCGCTGAAGCTTACAACACTGGCGAAGGCGAGCGTGACGCGGTCGGCGTTACAGCAACTGACGATCAGACACTTGAAGTTAAATTGACAGCACCAGCTGAATACTTCCTTGGTCTCACAAGCTTCGGCGTATTTATGCCTAAACTTGAAGCGTTCGACGCAGAACAAGGCGAGAACTTCGGTACGTCTGCAGAGACGACGCTCTACAACGGACCGTTCAAACTCGAAAGCTGGGAGCGCGAGCAAGGATGGAAAATGGTCAAAAACGACGACTACTGGGATGCTGAAGCCGTCAAACTCGACGAAATCGACGTTAAAGTCGTTAAAGAAGTTTCAACGGGCGTCAACTTGTACGAAAACGGCGACGTTGACCGCACTGGTTTGACTTCTGAACTCGTTGCTCAATACCAAGACAGCGAAGAATTCTCGACTGTCGTTGAACCGACACTCTTCTACCTCCAGTTCAACACTGAAGTTGAAGCGTTCGACAACCAAAATATCCGTAACGCGATCGACCGTGCTTACGATAAAGCAGCAATCTCTGAAACGCTTCTCGCGAACGGTTCAGTACCTGCGAACTACCTCGTGCCGAAAGACTTCGTAACAGGCCCAGACGGTGCAGACTTCCGTGACGCTAACGGCGACATCGGTGGTTACAACGTTGAAGAAGCACAAAAACTTTGGGAAGCAGGACTTGAAGAGCTCGGGACAGATTCTGTCGAAATCGAACTCCTCAACTACGACTCAGAGTCTGCGAAGCAAATCGGTGAGTTCATCAAAGGTGAACTTGAGAAGAACCTTCCAGGCATGACGCTTACGATCAAGCAACAACCGTTCAACAACAAACTCGACCTCGAGAACAAAGGTGACTTTGAGCTTACATTCGCAGGCTGGGGACCTGACTACCAGGATCCAATGACGTTTGTTGACCTCTTCGTAACTGACGGACCATACAACCGTGGTAAGTGGTCGAACGAAGAATTCGATGCACTCATCGAATCTGCGAAAGCGAACACAGATGCTGAAGCACGTTGGAAAGAGCTTCAAGATGCAGAGAAAATCGTTCTTGAAGAGAACGCGATCTCGCCAGTTTACCAACGCGGATCAGCTCGTCTCACGAAGCCGTACGTTAAAGGAATCGTTGAACACGGGTTCGGCGCTGACTACTCGTACAAGTGGGCATTCATCGAAGGCAAAGAGCAATAAGCAACATTCACCAGAAAGAGACAGGGACGCCTGTTTCTTTCTTTTTTTGTGTTCTTCCATAAAGAAGCCGCCCAACGCATGCGTTGGGCGGCTCTGTCTTATTTTTTCACTTTGGCACGTTTTCGGCTTAAGCCCATCGCTTTCTCGATCTTGGCGAGGTTCTTGTTCGCGACTGCTTCGGCTTTCTCACGGCCGACATCAAGGATCGCATCAAGCTCTGACGAGTCGACGAGTTCGTGATAGCGCGCTTGAATCGGTTCGAGCATGGCGACGACCGCTTCGGCGACGTCTTGCTTGAACGTTCCGTAGTTCGAGTCTGCGTATTGAGTCACGAGATCTGTTATCGAAGTACCCGTCGACAACGAGTAAATCTCGAGCAAGTTCGAGATGCCCGGCTTATTCTCCCGGTCGAAGCTGATGACGCCGCTCGAGTCCGTGACGGCGCTCTTGATTTTTTTACGGATGACGTTCGGTTCGTCAAGCATCGAGATGAAGCCTTTAATGTTCGCGTCCGATTTCGACATCTTCTTCTCGGGGTTCGTCAAACTCATGATCCGAGCCCCTTCTTTTTGAATGAGCGGCTCAGGAATCTTGAACGTCTCATAATAGCGTTTGTTGAACCGTTCGGCCAAGTCGCGCGTCAGTTCGATATGTTGTTTTTGATCGTCACCGACCGGCACGAGCTCTGTCCCATAAAGTAGAATATCCGCCGCCATGAGTGTCGGATAGATGAACAGCCCGGCCCCGACGTTATCGCTACCTTGCGATTTATCTTTGTACTGCGTCATCCGACCGAGTTCGCCCATCCCAGCGATACACGTCAACATCCATCCGAGTTGGGCGTGCGCTTTTACTTCTGACTGGACGAAGATCGTTGCCTTCTCAGGGTCAAGTCCGCAGGCGAGATAGAGCGCCGCCAGCTTGCGGGTGTTGTCCATCAGCTCGACGCGGTCAAGTTGGACCGTGATCGAGTGAAGATCGACGATACAATAGTACGCGTCATGTTCTTCTTGAAGATCGACGAATTGTTTCATCGCCCCTAAGTAGTTACCGAGCGTCACAACGCCGGTCGGTTTAATGCCTGAAAATATCGTTGCCATGCCTACACCTCCATAAAATATAAAAAACCGCAGTTCTCCGCCCGAAAAATCGGGACGAATAACCGCGGTGCCACCCAAATTTGCATGAAATCATGCCACTTGATCGCGTTAACGGGCGTAACCGTCTCACCGTACTACCATTCAGGTGAGCCACTCTGAAGTCCATTCGCTTGAACGCTCTCCGTCTACTCGCAGCAACGTAGACTCTCTGGGGGAGAGGGAGTTCGAGGTACTTGTCTTCTTCCTTGTGTTTCCTATGTTCTGCATTTAGTTTAGCATATTGGTGGAAAAACAAAAAGGTCAAACGAGGGTGATGACGTATGACAGGATCACACTGCCAATCCCGACGTATACCCAACGCCAAGCCGACTGTTTACGGGCGGAACGTTCTTCTTTCATCTCGTCGTCGTCTTTTTCGTCTTCTTCATAATCGGAATCGATTTCCTTTAGTTTGGCGCGGCGATTTCGTTTAAACCCGTACATGATCCCGTCGAACAATCCTGAAGCGCTCATCTGTGAGAACATCCCGTACGCGAAGACGATCATGCCGGCGACGAACAAGCCGCCACTCAAATGAAACGCGAACGATTCCGCGCGGTAATACGACACATACGACCAAACCGTATAGGCAATTGTGACAATTCCCCAAACGATTAATATACTTCTAAAATTTTTCAATGTGACAAACTCCTTTCAACGTGATGACGCCAATTTATCACGTTTGCTTATGGTTCTATGATACGCGTAGTCCCGCTATTATGGCGAGAAGGAAGTTTTTTTAAATGACAGCGGTTTATTCCATAGTTGACAGTTTGATTAAAAATTTTTTACAATAGCCCTAACGTTCTTTCGTCGGATACTTTATGTAATATTCAGAAAATTAAAGAAAAAGAGTAAGATGTTAGTCCGACGGAATGCTAAGCTTCACGAGATTAGAAAGGGGACATCGCAATGAAGAAAAAATCGATTTTGCTAATGATGACACTCATCTTAGCGCTCGGTTCAGTGCTCGCCGCTTGCTCGACTGGCGGAGACTCTGACGGCGGTTCGTCTTCGAACGGAGACAAAGTACTTCGTTTGACGGACACGTCTGACATTACTACAGCCGACCCGGCGCTCGCAACGGACGCAGTCGCGTTCAACTTGATCGCCAACACAATGGAAGGTCTTTACCGTCTTGATCAAGAAGGGCAAGCCGTTCCAGCCATCGCTGAAGGAGAGCCGGAATTGAACGAAGACGAAACCGTCTACACGTTCACGCTTCGTGACGCCGAATGGTCGAACGGTGAGCCGGTCACAGCGAATGACTTCGTTTACGCTTGGCAACGTGCCGTGGACCCAGAAACTGGTTCGCAATATGCGTATATCATGAACACTGTAAAAAATGCCGAAGCGATCAACACGGGTGACCTTCCTAAAGAAGAACTCGGTGTGAAAGCAATCGATGAGAAAACGCTAGAAGTTACACTCGAGCGTCCGGACCCATCGTTCGTCTCACTCACATCGTTCGGTACGTTCACACCGATCAATGAAGCGTTCGCAACTGAGCAAGGAGCGGACTTCGCAAAAAACACAGAGAACCTTCTCTACAACGGTCCGTTCACATGGTCAGAGTGGGATCGTGAACAAGGCTATGTCTTGACGAAAAACGATACGTACTGGGATGCCGACAACGTCGCTCTCAACAAAGTAGACGTTCGTGTTGTCAAAGATACGTCAACGGTCGTCAACTTGTATGAAGCAGGCGATGTTGATTACGCAGGCCTCGCGTCTGAGCAAGTCGCTGCTTTCCAAGAAGACGAAGACTACAACACAGGACTTCGTTCAGCGATCGGTTACTTCAAGTTCAACCATGAAGATGAAGTATTCGCTGATGTGAACGCACGTAAAGCAATCGCTCGTGCCGTTGACCCGGCCGGTATCATCGACCAACTGTTGAACAACGGTTCAATCGCAACGACTTCGTTCATCCCGAAAGAATTCATCAAGTATGAAGACGGAACGGATTACACAGAAGGCGTCCAACACTTCGAGACAAACACTGACGAAGCAGCAACGCTTTGGGAAGAAGCAACTGGTGGCGAAGCGACCACAATCGAATTGCTTTCATTCGACAGTGAAGTTTCAAAACAAATCTCAGAGTACATGAAAGGCCAAATCGAGTCGAACTTGCCGAACGTAACGGTCAACATCTCGCAACAACCGTTCAACAACAAGCTCGAACGCGAAGCGAACGGGGACTACCAGATGTCATTCGCCCTTTGGGGACCTGACTATCAAGACCCGCTCACAAACCTTGGCATCTTCACGTCAGACAACGGTCAAAACGATATCAAGTACAAGTCGGCAGCTTACGACAAGTTGATCGATGAAGCTTCGGCTGAAACAGAAATCGATGCTCGTTACGACAAATTCAAAGAAGCGGAAACGCTCTTGATCGAACAAGACCAAGCGATCATGCCGATCTATCAGGCCGGTGTCGCTTACTTGATCCGTCCGAACGTTGAGAACTTCAACCGTCAACTTTTTGGTGCTGATTACCAGTACAAATACGTTGATATCAACTAAATAGGAGAGGGGACATGCGCAAGCATGTCCCCACTTTTCTAAAAAAAATATCGAATTGAGAGAAAATACTATTCAAATGTTTTGTTGGTAAAGTATAATGGAGTAACAGTGAAAATTCAGAATACTTCAGAAACTGAGGGTTTTTTGATTTTCATATGCTGTGCTAAGAGCCTTGAGATGACGTTTGACCTATTCTTTCAGAAAATTCCTTTCATTTTGTGAATTCAAGAAATGGGAAATATGTCATAGTGACGCTGTTGGTGCAAGCATAGACACAATTAGAAAAACAGGGGGTTTTTATTATGGGACGTTATATTCTTCAGCGGCTGGTTTACGGCCTCATCACGTTCTTCTTGATTGCGACGTTCACATTTTTCCTGATGGACCTGCTTCCAGGTTCACCGTATCAGAACCAGGAAAAATTGACGGAAACGCAAATTCAGATCTTGAACGATCGTTACGGACTCAATGATCCGCTTCCAGTTCGTTATGCGACTTACTTAGGGAACCTTGTCCAAGGCGACCTCGGCGTATCGTTCCGTACGGCCAACCGGCCAGTGACGGAGTTGATCATGGAACGAATCGGACCATCGGCCCAGTTAGGTATTCAGGCACTAGTGCTTGGTACGCTGACAGGACTATTGCTCGGGATTGTTGCAGCGATTCGCCATAACACGTACATCGATTATGGTTCAATGTTCGTGTCGGTAATCGGCATCTCTGTCCCGTCGTTCGTCTTTGCGGCCCTCCTTCAATACTACGTTGGGGTAAAATGGGGCGTATTGCCTGTCGCGTTCTGGGACTCGCCGGCGCATACGATCCTTCCGACCATCTCGTTGTCGCTCGGGGTCACCGCGTCGATCGCCCGTTTCGTACGGACCGAGATGCTAGAAGTGACCGGACAAGACTATGTCACGCTCGCGAAAGCGAAAGGATTAACCGGGAATGCAATCGTGTGGAAACATATGGTGCGTAACGCCATGATTCCAGCGATCACAATCCTTGGACCGATGACGGCTGCGCTACTCACAGGTACGTTCGTTATCGAGAAAATCTTTGCTGTTCCGGGACTTGGTGAATTGTTTGTAACGTCGATCACGTTGAATGACTATTCGGTCATCATGGGCACGACGCTCTTCTTCTCGGCTCTGTTCATTGTAATTATTTTACTTGTTGACTTGCTCTACGGAGTCGTTGACCCACGTATTCGTCTTGGGGGGGATAACTGATGATTGAAAATAAAAAAGATTTCGAGCAGTTCGACCAAGACATGTTCCAACGTGTCGAGATGAACGAACAGCTCGGTGAACGAATTGCCGGGAAAAGTTTGAACTTCTGGCAAGATGCATGGCTTCGTCTTAAGAAAAACAAAGCGGCCATCTTCTCGCTGTCGATCATTTTAATTTTAGTGTTGCTCGCGTTGTTCGGTCCGATGCTTTCAGCCCGTGACGCCTATGAACAAAATATCTCACAAGCGAAACTACCGCCTAAAGTCACAGGACTTGAGTGGGCCGGATTTGACGGCATGGCCAACCTCGGTGGGCGTGACATCAACTTCTATGAACAGAAAAACGTCGAAGAGAACTTCTGGTTCGGTACCGATTACCTCGGGCGTGATCTTTGGTCGCGTGTTTGGGAAGGGACTCGTATCTCGCTCTTCATCGGTTTGATGGCCGCAATCATCGATACGGTCATCGGTGTCGCTTACGGCGGCGTCTCGGCTTACTTTGGTGGCCGCATTGACAACATCATGCAACGGATCGTCGAGATTTTGACTGGTGTTCCTAACTTGATCTTGATCATCTTGTTCATCTTGATCTTTGACCCAGGTGTCTTCACCATTATCTTGGCGATGGCCATCACCGGCTGGATCGGGATGAGTCGACTCGTCCGCGGTCAGATTTTGAAACTGAAAAACCAAGAGTTTGTGTTGGCTGCCCGTACGCTCGGTGCTTCAAGTAACCGTTTGATTTTCAAACACTTGATCCCGAACACGCTCGGTGCGATCATCATCACACTCATGTTCACGATTCCATCTGCCATCTTCTTCGAGGCGTTCCTCAGCTTCATCGGGATCGGACTTCAACCGCCACAAGCGTCACTTGGTACGTTGATCAACGACGGATACAAAGAGCTACGGACGTTCCCGTACTTGCTCGTCATTCCGTCAATCATCATCGTCTTGCTCATGGTCAGCTTCAACTTGCTCGCCGATGGCTTGCGTGATGCGTTCGACCCGAAAATGCGTAAATAATTTAAACAGAGGGGGACTCGTGCATGGAAACGATTTTATCTGTCCGAGACTTAGCGGTCTCGTTCCATACGTATGCCGGAACGGTACAAGCCGTCCGCAACGTATCGTTTGATTTGAAAAAAGGCGAGACGCTCGCAATCGTTGGTGAATCGGGTTCTGGTAAATCCGTCACATCGAAAGCGATCATGCGTCTCATTCCGAACCCGCCAGGTGAGATCACGAACGGAGAAATTTTGTTCGAAGGAAAAGACTTGGCGAAGTTGTCAGAAAAAGAAATGTTGAAAATCCGCGGGCGCGACATCGCGATGATCTTCCAAGATCCAATGACGTCACTCAACCCGACGATGACAATCTTCAAACAGATTGCCGAAGGATTGAAGCAACACCAAGGATTGACGGGGGAAGATGCGAAGAAGCGTACGCTCGAATTGCTCACACTCGTCGGGATTCCGAACCCAGAGGCACGTCTTAAGCAATATCCGCACCAACTTTCAGGCGGTATGCGTCAACGGATCGTCATCGCGATCGCGCTCGCATGTAACCCGAAAGTGTTGATTGCCGATGAGCCGACGACGGCACTCGACGTGACGATCCAAGCCCAAATTTTAGAATTGTTGAAAGACATTCAGCAAAAAACGGGTACGGCTATCATCTTCATCACGCACGACCTCGGTGTCGTCGCGAACATGGCTGACCGTGTCGCCGTCATGTACGCCGGTAAAATCGTCGAAAGAGGAACGGTCGATGAGATCTTCTATGAGCCGCGTCACCCGTACGCTTGGGGACTGCTCGGATCGATGCCGCGTCCGACCGATGATCCGAACGAAGCGCTCCCGGCCATCCCGGGCACGCCGCCTAACTTGCTTGACCCGCCGAAAGGTGACGCGTTCGCACCGCGTAATCCGTATGCGATGAAAATTGATTTCGAGAAAGAACCGCCGATGTTCCAAATTAGCGATACACACTATGCAGCGAGCTGGCTCTTGCACCCACAAGCACCGCAAGTGACGCCGCCGCGAGCGATCCGCGATCTCGCGCTCAAATATCGTCCTGACAGCGCGTTCGCGAAATCGATTTTGAAAGGTGGTGCTGAATAATGGAACGTGAAAAATTATTAGAAGTACGAGACCTGAAGCAGCACTTTAAAATTGGCCGAGGCCGCGTCGTCAAAGCGGTCGACGGCATCTCGTTCGATATTTACAAAGGTGAAGTGCTCGGTCTCGTTGGAGAGTCGGGTTGCGGTAAATCGACGACAGGTCGTACGATCATCGGCCTTTACGATGCAACCGACGGCGATGTTCTTTTCAAAGGTGAGAACGTCCACGGGAAAAAGAATAAGGCTGAGAAGTTAAAATTCAACCGGGCTATGCAGATGATCTTCCAAGATCCGTATGCGTCGCTCAACCCGCGGATGACGGTCGCTGATATCATCGCTGAAGGCATCGATATCCACGGCCTTGCCAAGACGAAAGAAGACCGGATGAACCGTGTGTACGACCTTCTCGAGACGGTCGGCCTCACGAAAGAGCATGCGAGCCGTTACCCGCACGAATTCTCAGGCGGACAGCGTCAGCGGATCGGGATTGCCCGTGCGCTCGCTGTTGAACCGGACTTCATCATCGCCGATGAGCCGATCTCAGCACTCGACGTGTCGATCCAAGCTCAAGTCGTCAACTTGATGAAAGAGTTGCAACGTGACCGTGATCTCACGTACTTGTTCATCGCCCACGATTTGTCGATGGTCAAGTATATCTCGGACCGGATCGGCGTTATGTACCAAGGTCACCTCGTCGAGCTTGCACCGGCAGAGCGCCTGTACGAGAACCCGATTCACGCTTATACGAAATCGCTCTTGTCTGCAATCCCGCTTCCGGATCCAGAACATGAACGGACACGTAAGCGGATCGTCTACGAATCTGGCTCACTTGGTGCTGTCGGACGGTCGGATGAAGATTCGAGCATCCCTGCGCTTCGCGAAGTCGAACCAGGTCACTATGTTTCGCTCACAGACGCAGAATATGAGGCGTATAAAGCCCAGCTCGTCTAATACGAAAAGCCCCAAAAATCCAATTGGATTTTTGGGGCTTTTTTGCTCAAACGAAAACACCGTGGGAGACCCGGACGGTGTTAGGCGTTTGAGATGCGCGGCAAGTTCGAGAGACGCTCGACGACGGCATCGATTAAACGGACGCGAGCGAGCGCGTCTTCAATCTCCATCGTCTCGTAGTGGTGGAGGCCGCCCGGCTGTTCGACGAACGTATCGGCGTCATGGACGAGCTGTTGGAGCGGGGTCCGTTGGATGCGGTTAGGCGGAAGGTAAGAATCCGTATGAAGCAGGATCATGACGGAAATTTCCTTGGCCCGAGCCGGATCTTCTCCGAGCCGGATCAACAGTTTATGGGCTCGTTCCGCGCCTTTGATGGCGTGGATATCGTTTTGGCGATACAAGTCGTAGTTCCACTTGCCTTCGGTGTACCATTCGTAATGACCGATGTCGTGGAGCAGTGCAGCCTTCGTTGCTAGATCGGTGTCGAGCCCTCGTCGTGTCGCCAATTCGAGAGCGCGTTCACAGACGTCAACGGCATGTTTTAATCCAGATCGTGTCAAGTATTTCTGGGTGACGTGATGCTGCATGATCGTTTCTAACGTGATTCTCATTCGTGCTCTCCTCCTTGGTGATTTCAAAGATTATTTCTATTAACTATACGGGAATGGATAAGCAAATGCAAATTTGGAACATGTGAAATCATGATTTTTTACGAGATTGTTCAACATTTTTCAATAGAATGTGCTATAATTTAACTATAGATTAGTGCAACTTTAAGATTTTCAGATACAGTAATGGTTGGTTTTTTCCTTTCGTCCATGGGGGTGAGAGACCATGAAAGAGCGTGACAAAGTACTGCAACAGAAAAAGAAACTGTTAAAAGAAGTGCTCAAGAAGAAATTGAAAGACTTGCAAGTGAAGCCAGGGAAAGAAACGGTGTCACAACCGGTTTCTCGGATTCCAGCTTCGTAGAACGGTCGATCAAGGTCGCATTCTTCTGAATGCGTCCTCTTTTCTTACCCGGATGAGAAAGAATATCATTGAAGTTTCAATAAATAAGAATTATTATAATTACGTGAACGAGATTTTGGGTATACAAGAAGAGTCACTAAAAAAATGGACGAACATTTGATCAGGGAGGAACGAAAATGGTCACACTTTATACGTCTCCGAGCTGTACATCGTGCCGAAAAGCACGGGCTTGGCTCGAAGAGCATGATATCCCATTTACAGAACGAAACATATTCTCAGAACCACTCTCACTCAATGAGATTAAACAGATTTTACGCATGACAGAAGACGGCACAGATGAGATCATCTCGACCCGCTCAAAAGTTTTCTCGAAAATCGATGTATCGGTCGACGCACTTTCGCTTCAGCAGTTGTACGATTTGATTCAAGAATATCCGGGCCTCCTTCGCCGTCCGATTTTGATTGATGAAAAACGCCTTCAAGTCGGATATAACGAAGATGAGATTCGTCGATTCTTGCCTCGCAAAGTTCGTACGTTCCAACTTCAAGAAGCGCAACGACTCGTCAACGAGTGAGGAAGCATACTGTCTAAGCAGTGTGCTTTTTATTATCTCGTTTTTCCGATAAAATAGTGGTACACACCCCATCATCAATAGATTGACAGGTCAAAAAAAGGGTACTATGATAACAAGACAATTTCCCCTCTCCTCCTTAAGAAGTAGGAGTGAGGTCAGAAGGGAGTGGACAATCGTGAAAATTGAGCGCATCAATGACAATACCGTCAAGTTTTTCATCACTTATGTCGATATCGAGAAACGCGGATTCGCCCGGGATGAAATTTGGTACAACCGAGAACGTGGTGAGCAGCTGTTCTGGCAGATGATGGACGAAGCGCACGAACGGGAAGATATCTCGTTCGATGGTCCACTATGGATACAAGTACAAGCGTTTGAAAAAGGACTTGAAGTGACCGTCACGATCGCGAAAAATGTGATCGACACAGAAGACGACGCAGAACTCGGGTCGCTCTTGCGCAACGCAATCGACGAAGCGCGTGATCAACAGTCTGTCCTCGACCAGTTGAGTGAACTCGATGAAGTCGAAGCTGAACCGGAGGCGTGGGCTCCGTTAGCAATGGATACGGATGACTTTGAGGCGATTATCGCTCTGAGCAAACGGGCCGGTGATACGCTGAGTAATGTCACCCTCAAGTTATTCCATTATGAAAACCGTTACTACTTGTGGATCGACTTCCCGGACGAGATGGAGCCGGAAGAAGAAGAGAACGTCCTCAGTCTTTTAGCCGAATACTTGTCGTTCAGTACGCAAACCCTCGCTATGCTCGAGGAGTACGGTAAACCGATTCTCGACGGAGACGTGTTCTCGAAAGTACGTCACTATTTTTAAACTCGAATCGCCTGTTCAAGCGGACAGGCGATTTTTTTACTAATTTATACATATGAAGAGGTGACTTGATGCTCAAGCGTTTACAATTGACGTTGTCAGACAGTACGTGGTTCGTCCCGTTTTTGTATGGGACAGGTGGTATCGTATTAACGTTTCTGACGCAGTATTTCGGTAGCTTTTTCCGCGAACTGTTGCCAGAAATCATTTATTTGGATCAGGATTCAGCGGCTTCCGTCCTTTCGTCGTCGTTCACGAGTCTCATGACGATGATGACGTTCAGTTTTTCGACGATTTTAGTCGTGCTGACGACGTATTCATCTCAATTCTCGCCCCGTACGATCAACAACTTTTTAACAAACTCGGCTTCGAAACATACGCTCGGTATTTTCATCATGACGACCGTGTACGGGATCACGAATTTATTTCTCATTCGGACTTCGGAAGAGGACGCCGTCCTCGCCTCAGGTGTCAGCGTCGTATTAGTCGTCAGTTCGATCTGGGCGTTCGTCAAGTTCATTCAGACGATCAGCGTCTCGATTCAAGCTGAACGCCTGTTATCGTCCTTACATCGAGAGGCATTATCCGTCATCGAAAAACAGAAACAAGCGGTCGAAGATGGGAAGGTGAGCATCGTGCTGAAGCGATCGGTCCATACGTTCGAAGCAGGGCAGGCGGTGTACGCCTCACGGACCGGCTATGTTCAACTGTTCTCGAGCGAGAAACAAGAAGATCACGACATCAGTTTCGAATCGGTCGTCGCGGTCGGCGACTTTGTGGCGGAAGGAGATATTCTCGGGTATTGGCTAGGGGATGACGCTCTCGACAAAGACGTGTTTCAAATCGGCGAGATCCGTTCATCGATTCAAGACCCGGCGTTCGTAATCGAAAAATTGAGTGAGATCGCCCTTAAAGGAGTGTCACCGGGAATTAATGACCCGAATACGGCGATTCATGCGATTCACTATATCGGGGACATCTTACGGGAATTGAGTGAACTTCCGGAAGGGGATTTCGTCTTCTCAAACGGCAAGAGTGATTGGCACATCAAACGGAAAGCGATGGAAGCGACGTTGTTCGAGGCGCTGGCGCCGATCAAGACGTACGCGAGCCATGACATTTTCGTGATGGCGTCGATTTTCGAGGCGATCCGAATCGGACGCCTGCGCGCTCATCCAACGCATCACGACACGTTTGAAGAGTTCGTCGATTACATTGAAGACGTGATCAACTGGGACGACTTGCATCCGCGCGAAAAGGCGTTCTTGACGACCCAGATGATGCAAGCGAGGAAGATCAAGGCATAATATACAGCTGTTCGCACAAAAGCGAAAGGGGCCGTCTAATTCGTAGACGACCCCTTTTTGCGTTCAAGACAGGCTGTAGCCACCGTCGATGGTGATGGCTTGGCCGTTAATATAGCTCGACGCATCACTCAATAAAAACGTGACGACCGGTGCGACTTCTTCCGGTGAAGCGGCATTCCCGCGGAAATGATGGCTCATCGCGTCTTTGAATTTCGCCTCGCCGCCGTACAGCTTATGGCTGAGCGGCGTATCGACCGGTCCGAAACAGACGGCGTTGAAACGAATCTTTCCTTTCATCCGATGGGCGAACGTCTTCGTCAACGCGATGACGGCCGCTTTCGAAGCGGCGTATGGACCAAGCATCGGCGGGAACTTGACGTGTCCGACGATCGCTGCGTTGTTGACTACGCTTGAACCGGTCGCGAGGAGCGGGATCGCGCGTTGAATGAGGCGGTTTGTCGCCAACACGTTCAGTTCGAACACTTCGTCAAAAGCAGAGGCCGGCAACCGTTCAGGCGTACCGGGACGACCGAACGTCGCGGCGTTATTGAATACTCCGTGCAGGACGACTTGATCGGCTACGAGGCGATCCATGAGCGCCTCGACCTCATCAGCTTGAGATAAATCACATTTCAGGAACGTGATGGTGTTATCCGATTCGAGTTCGAGTGCCGCACCTCTCGTCTCATCACGTCCGACGCCTAAGACGTCGTGTCCTTCTTCCGTTAACCGTAAGGCGACCGCACGACCGATGCCGCTCGTCGCCCCCGTCACTAGAAAAGTCCCCATATTTTCTCCACTCCCCTCAAAAAGATATCGTTCCGATGTATAATTAATGATAATACATGACAGAAACGGGGTCAGCTTATAATATGTTGCGACGCATACAAGTACTATTATCCCTTCTTTTGCTCGCAGGGCTCATTGCCGTATTATCTTATTACTGGAGCTCGCAAGTGATTGGGCTGTTCACGATCCTCGTCTTTCTGACGACGTTTAGCATCCTGCTCGTCATCTTGCTCGAGAACCGTAATCCGCAACGAACGCTCATCTGGGCAATCGTCATGCTCGGATTTCCGGTTGTCGGTTTATTCGCATACTTCGTCTTCGGTCAAAACTATCGGCGGAGACGCATGTTCAATGAGAAGGCGATGTTGGATGAAGAAACGTATCTCGCTTATCGGCAAAAAGCGATGACACTCTCGCCATCGCTCATGTTTCCGCACGATGATTATGAGAAGTTGCTCCACTTAACGTCTTCATTGAATCAATTACCCGTCTCGTCGAACACGTATACACAAATCCTCACGAACGGAAAAGAAAAGTTTTCGAAACTATTGCCAGCCTTGAACGGGGCGACGCGTCACATTCACCTCGAGTATTACATTTTCCGGGAAGATCGTATTTCTCGGGAAATTCAACGTATTTTGATTGAAAAAGCGCGGTCAGGGGTCGAGGTCCGGTTTTTGTACGATGCAGTCGGGTCGATCCATACGAGCAGTTCTTTTTTCGAAGAGATGCGACAAGCTGGTGTTCACGTCCAGGCGTTCTTTCCCGTCGTCTTACCGCTCGTCTCGAGCAAGACGAACTACCGGAACCACCGGAAAATCGTCGTCATCGACGGGACCGAAGCGTTCACAGGCGGTTTGAACGTCGGGGACGAGTATTTAGGAGAGCATACGAAGTTCGGATTTTGGCGTGACACGCATCTCTACGTCAGAGGGGAAGGGGTATCGGAACTGCAGCTGATCTTCCTACAAGACTGGTACTATATGACGGGTGAGCGCTTGTTCACGCCGTTCTACCTAGAGCCGCTCGAGACGGTGCGGAGCGCGAGCGGCGGTGTCCAAATCGTCGCCAGCGGACCGGACGAGCCGTACGAGACGATGAAGTCGATTTATTTCGCACTTATCAACGCCGCCAAAAAATCGGTGTACATCTCGTCACCGTACTTGATTCCTGACGAGGATATTATGAGTGCGTTGAAGACAGCTTCTTTGTCGGGGATCGACGTCCGCATCGTCTTACCGAGCTTCCCGGACCATAAAATCGTCTTCTATGCGAGCCGATCTTATTATGAGGAGTTGCTCAGCTCTGGCGTCAAGATTTATTTGTACGAGGAAGGATTCATGCACTCGAAAGTCATCGTCATCGATGACGGCCTGGCGACGATCGGGACGGCGAACATGGACTTCCGCAGTTTTCATCTCAATTTTGAAGTGAACGCACTACTGTACAACACGAACTCGGTTCATCAACTCAAGCAAGACATCTACAAAGATTTTGAAGGGTCTCATGAGTTGGAGTTGGGCGCGTTCGCAGAACGATCTTATTTCATCAAACTCGTTGAATCTTTGGCACGAATGTTTTCACCATTATTATGAGGGGGAAGCGGGATGCGATTCGCAATCGATCAGACAGGGGAGTACGTCGATGCCCATACGTTGAGTCGGAGGCAAATCGAACCGGCTGCCCCTTTTTCATGTCCACAGTGCGGAGAACGGGTCATTGTAAAACGGGGAGCGAAACGACGGCTCCATTTTTCCCACGTTCAAACGTGTGGGCGCGGAGAGTCGGCTGGTCACCGAACCGATAAATGGGGCGTCAGACAATGGCTGCAGGCGGGCGGATATGATGTCGAGCAAGAAGTGGATCTGAACGGGAGACGGGCTGACTTGGTCGCGTCAAAAGCGGAGGCGTCGTTCGTCGTCGAAATACAGGCCTCACCGTTAGCAGTCGATTCTTACGTAGAACGGACGAGACACTATGAGCGAAACGGTCTTGCCGTCATCTGGATCGCGAGCGGATTGCGTCTTGAACCGGTGCCGTCCTTCTCACCGTGGATGAGGTGTGAGATTGCACGGCGACGTACGCTGATCGTTCCGGTCAAGAACGCGTTGTACCGGTTCGTCGGGTGTCCGATCTCGCTCAGACGGGCACAAGGCACGTGGGTGCCCGTGACATCTTTTGACGTCTCGCCGTTTGAACCTTTTTATCGATTTGATGCGCACCGATGGATTCAACTCGTGCGGCGTAAGCGTATGGCGCCGCCTTATCCGACACCGCTCTACAGACGGCTGATCTTGAATCGTCTCTATCCGCTCGGCATGTTACCGTCACTGTTGCCGACGGTCTGTTATTTGCCGCTCCCGGCGCTGTGGGGTGTTCATGTTCATCCGTTCGAATTTCAAACGGTCTTGTATTTAAATCGACGGGAAGCGCCTCAGGATTCGCTCGCTTGGAGCATCGAGAAGACATGCCGCCAGTTCAACGCGACCCCGACAAGCGACTTTGTTTCTTCGTTTCAGTTACAATGGAGACAACTCTTGAACGTATTCGGCTTGTCAGAGTATGTCATCGACTGGCAAGTCCCGGTCACGCTCGAAGCAGCACTTTGTGACGATATTCGTTTGTTTCAAGGGTTTCAGCGATTCATGGCGAAATCGTATATAAACTGAGAAAAGGAAGTGGACATATGTCAGAAGTACTAACACGACAACAAGTACCCGTCGAGGAGACGTGGAACTTAGAAACCATCTATGCAGACGACAAAGCGTGGGAGCAAGACTTTGAGACACTCAAAGCCCGAATCCCTGAACTCGTTGAATTCAAAGGGAAACTCGGGGAATCGGCCGAGACACTTTACGCGGCGCTGCAGCTCCGTGACGAGATCTCGCGTCAACTGCATAAGCTGTATACATACGCCCATATGCGCTATGACGAAGATACGGCCAACAGCCATTATCAGGCGCTGAACGACCGTGCCGGGTCACTCGCCGCTCAAATTTCGGCTCAACTCGCCTTCATGACACCAGAACTGCTCGCCATCGACGAAAGTGAGATCACAGCGTTCATGGGCGGCCACGAAGGGTTGACCGTCTACCGTCATGCGTTCGATGAGTTGGCGCAAGAGCGGCCCCACGTCTTGACGGAAGCGGAAGAAGCGATCCTCGCCCAAGCCGGCGACGTGCTCGGGCAATCGAGCTCGACGTTCGGCATGCTCAACAACGCCGATTTGAAATTCCCTAAAGTAAAGAATGAGCAAGGAGAAGAAGTCGAACTGACGCACGGACGTTACATTACGTTTTTAGAGTCGGCAGACCGCAGCGTGCGTGAGACGGCTTTCAAAGCGATGTATGGGACGTACAAACAATACTTGAACACGTTCGCGTCAACTCTGTCTGGGAGCGTGAAGAAGGACAACTTTTATGCGACGGTGCGCAAGTTTGAGAGTGCGCGTCAATCGGCACTCCACAACAACTCGATTCCTGAATCGGTATACGATGGACTCGTTGAAGCGGTGAATGAACGGCTCGATCTGTTGCACCGTTATGTCGCGCTTCGTAAACGAGCGCTCGGTGTAGACGAGGTGCACATGTATGACCTTTACACGCCACTCGTCAAAGACGTCGAGATGAAAGTGCCTTATGAAGAAGCGAAAGAGCTCATGGTCCAAGGTCTGGCTCCACTCGGAGACGAGTACGTCCAAATCGTCAAAGACGGTCTCGACTCACGTTGGGTCGACGTCCGGGAGACTCGCGGCAAACGTAGCGGTGCCTATTCGTCTGGCGCGTACGACACGCAACCGTTCATCTTGATGAACTGGCAAGACAACGTGAACAACTTGTTCACACTCGCCCACGAGTTCGGTCATTCGGTACACAGTCACTACACGCGTGCCACGCAACCGTACCCGTATGGGGACTATTCGATTTTCGTGGCAGAAGTCGCCTCGACGACGAATGAGGCGCTCTTGAACGACTATTTGTTGAAGACACGGACGGACAAAGCCGAGCGTCTTTACTTGCTCAACAATCAACTCGAGACGTTCCGGGGGACGCTGTTCCGTCAGACGATGTTCGCCGAGTTCGAACATAAGATCCATCAAGCGGCCCAAGATGGCATCTCGCTCACACCAGAATACTTGAACGAGACGTATCTTGAGTTGAACAAGCGTTACTTCGGCGACGACATCGTCATCGACGAAGAGATCGCGTTCGAGTGGGCCCGTATCCCGCACTTCTACTACAACTACTATGTATATCAGTATGCGACAGGAATTTCGGCGTCAGCGGCGTTGTCGCAACAAATCATGGACGAAGGCGCACCTGCCGTTAAACGTTATATCGATAAGTTCTTAAAAGCCGGGTCGAGCGATTACCCGATCGAGGTGTTGAAGGCGGCCGGCGTTGACATGACGACGAAAGCACCTGTGTTAGCGGCGCTCGATCAGTTTGAATCCGTCCTCGATGAGATGGAATCACTCCTGTTTTCGTAAGCGTGCATGCGCGTGAACATTATGTGACAATATGAACAAAGTGCTTGTCAACAGGCGAGCCTATGGTTATATTATAAGTGTGAAATCAATCACAAACCCCTTTATTGACCGTAAACTTTCTCCCGTCTTGACACCTTCCCCGGGTGTTAAGATCGGCGTCTCTTGTCCCCGCTTGAGACGTCAAAAACCCACGGCTCCCCGGCCGTGGGTTTCTTTTTGTATCCGTTTATTTTTGTGTGGCCCATGCTTGACCGCTGCAGCCGGGAACAGGGCGGCAACGTTGCTGGAGCGACAGTTTTTTCAGTTCCCGCTCGATGATCGGCTTGTCGAGCTCTAAGATGAATGCGAGCTCAGTGATTGTCGAGGCGTCGTAGTGACGTAACACTTTTTCAACGTTCCAACCGGTTTGCCGATTCGGTACGTATCCGAGCAGTTCACTCATAACGGCTTGGTACACGTCGTAAGGATAGACGCCTTCGATTTTGAGCGCCTCGTCACGGGTGACGAACGTCATGGCGGGAAGTGATTCGATTTCCCAGTCTTTTAATATTTGATGGTCGACAGCGAGGGCGCTCAAGAGTTGATTCGACTGCATATCTGCCGCCAACTCATCGATGTCGAGTCCGTATCCAGCGTAAGAGCGCGCGATCTCCCACAGGTCGGCATCGTTAGAAGCGTCCTTCGTAAAGGCGTCGTTAATATGAAGGTGACGCAAAAAACGCATCGCATGGCGTTTCCCTTGTAATTCCATAGCCTTGATCATCGTGAGAAGGCGAACCTCTTCCTGACATCCGCCAACACAACTAGGAACCGTCGAGACCATCCGAAAACGAATCAAGTGCCCGTATTCGAGCTCGAGTTTTTTAATGAGTGTCATCACGTGAAAACCGTCGGGATCAGAGATGTCCATGAAATAGAATAACTCTAATGGCTTATATGTTACTTGGATAGAAGATTCTTCCAGTGAACAGGATGACTCATTACATTGTTCAAGTTCCATTGTGTCGCCTCCTCTCGTAAACAAAATCAAATATATCGTATGCTCATTGTAGCAACGAAAAAAAAAGGTTGGCAACGTATCTGCTCAACCTTCACTCCGTCCCATCTTTTCTTCCATGAATCGGACGATTTTATTTTTGGCCGGACGTAACGGGATATTGTGGCTCGAGAGCAGCTTTTCAAACGCGATTCGGCCTGCCGCTTCGTCCGTCACTTCGAATTCTATTTCATAATCACAAATCTCCAAATAATGACTTTCATCGAGCACGAGCAGACCGTCTGCCGTCTCGATTTCAGCACGCTTCGTCTCGAGGCGGCCCAAATGTTCGAGCGGTCCGGTCAAATTGAACGTGGCGAGGGCTTGTTTCATCTGTTCGTCGTGGACGATGCCGTACTTGAACAAATTTTCCGCCGCTTCTTCATTGATTGGTGCATGCGTCTCAAGCAGTCCGACATCGTGCGGTTGTTTGAGCGTCAAAACTTGACCGGTCTTCTTCTCGCGGATGCGCAAGGCCGCGCCTTGGCTGCGCAGTTCAAACGTGGGCGTATCGAAATAATCGTTGGCTTGCCATTTAATTTGGTCGGATAACTGATACGATTCGAGCAACGTCTCATACTCATCTTTCGTCAGCATCGATTTAAACTCAATTTCCACTTCTTGGGTCATTCATCATCGCTCCATTCTATGAACAATTGTTGGTTTATGATACCATACAATCGGATACATACGGAAAAAAGCAAGGTTTTCCGAAACGAACGAAAGTGGTGACAGCATATGCAATCAGTGGACTGGGATCAATTTTTAGTGCCGTATCAAATTGCGGTCGATGAGCTGAAAGTAAAGTTTAAAGCGATCCGTAAGCAATACAACTCGCAAAATGACCATTCTCCGATCGAGTTCGTCACCGGCAGGGTCAAGCCGGTCGGTAGCATCCTCGAGAAAGCGAAACGCAAACAGATCGCCTATGATCACTTGTCGACCGAGATGCAAGACATCGCCGGGCTTCGAATCATGTGTCAATTTGTGGACGATATCGTGCAGGTCCTCGAGCTGTTGCACCACCGGACCGACTTTAAAATCGTAGAAGAACGGAACTACATCACGAATCAAAAAGAATCGGGTTATCGGTCGTATCACATCATCATCGAATACCCGGTCCAGACGATCCACGGGGAATTCCCGACGCTCGTCGAAGTCCAAGTTCGGACGCTCGCGATGAACTTTTGGGCGACAATCGAGCACTCGTTAAACTATAAATACGATGGCGACATGCCGCAAGAAGTCCAAGAACGGCTGCGTCGGGCCGCGGAGGCGGCGTTTCTGCTCGATGCTGAGATGAGTCAGCTCCGCGTCGAGATTCAAGATGCGCAGCAAGTGTTTCGTGATAAAGAAATGAACGTCCAAACGGACCAAGACTAGGGGGGTGAGTGTATGCAGTTTGCGATTGTGTCAAGGGGAGATGCGCGTTCCGCGGAGATCGCGCGTGAGTTGACAGACAAGTTGACCGAGGCGGGACATTCCGTCTCAGAACAACCTCGGATCGTCGTTTCGGTCGGTGGGGACGGGACGATGCTACAGGCGTTCCATGAATATGTCGATCGGTTAGACGACACCCTTCTCGTCGGCATCCATACGGGCCATCTCGGTTTTTACGCCGACTGGCAACCGGACGAGCTCGATGAATTGACAGAGATGATCACGAGCGAGTCGTTTGAACCGGTATCTTATCCGCTCGTCGAAGTGTTGATCGACTATGAGGACGGGACGACGGAGCGGCAGTTGGCGATGAACGAGTGTACGATTAAAAATTACAAGCGCACGCTCGTGTGTGACTTGTCGATCCGTGATGATTACTTTGAAACGTTCCGCGGAGACGGGCTTTGCATCTCGACACCTTCCGGCTCGACCGCCTATAATAAAGCGCTCGGCGGTGCGATCGTCCATCCATCGATCGAGGCGATCCAAGTGACCGAGATGGCGTCGATCAATAATCTCGTCTACCGGACGATCGGCTCACCACTGTTGTTGCCGAAGCACCACCAAGTCAAAATCAAACCGCATACGAAAACGGAGTTTGAGCTCGCGTTCGACCATCAGGAAGCACTGTCGTGGTCGAACGTCCAGTCGATCCGTTGCGCGGTCGCGAGAGAAAAAGTGACGTTCGCCCGGTTCCGCCCGTTCCCGTTTTGGCGTCGGGTGCGCGAATCGTTCATCGAGGAAGGGAAGTAACATATGTACGGTTTTACATTACGTCGTGTCGCGGAGACGAACGTCCCGCTGCGCGATTTTTTGATGGGGGATTGTGGCATCTCACGCAAGATGTTGACGCAAGTCAAACACGGTGGCCTCATCTTAGTGAACGGGGAGCCGCGGACTGTTCGCTTTGATGTGTCGAGCGGCGATGAAGTGACGGTTCATTTTCCGCTTGAGCAGCCAGCGGAAACGATGGTCCGTTCACGGCGTCCGCTCACGGTCATCTACGAGGACGACTATTTGCTCGCCGTCGATAAGCCGGCAGGCATCGCGACGATCCCGTCTCGGCTTCATCCTGACGACACGCTTGCGAACGCTGTGCTCGGTTACTATGAACGAATTGGATTGCACTCGGCGATTCATGTGATCAATCGGCTCGACCGGGATACGTCTGGTGTCGTCTTGTTCGCTAAATATGCGTACGTGCACCATCGTTTCAGCGAACTTCAAAAGCGAGGTGGTTTGTCCCGGACGTATATCGCCCTCGTCGAAGGACTGGTCGAACGACAGACGATTGATGCGCCGATCGGTCGGGCCGAACACTCGATCATGGAACGTGTCGTCACAGACGACGGGCAACGAGCCGTCACACACGTCCGTCACGTCGAGTCGCACGGTGACTATGCGGCGTTGACGATCCAACTCGAGACCGGACGGACCCATCAGATACGCGTCCACATGCGCCACATTGGTCATCCGTTACTCGGGGATACGATGTATGGCGGACGTCCCGTGCTCGCCCGTCACGCGCTTCACAGCTCGTCTGCCGCGTTCGATCATCCGTTGACAGGGGAGAGTATCGTAATCGAAGCGGCTTACCCCGTCGACTTTCAACTCGAACACGAGTGAACAAAACATAGCCCCGCGCTCAAATGAGTGCGGGGCTATGTTTAATCGTCGTCAAACATATACGTTTTTGATTTTGAGGCGACGTTCATGACGAGCCCGATGGCAATCATGTTCATGATAATCCCGGTACCCCCGTAACTGATGAACGGCAAGGTCAAACCGGTGATCGGGAGGACACCGATTGTCATACCGATGTTTTGGAAGATCTGGAACGTGAACATGGCGATGACGGCGGTCACGATGTAACTTCCGAACGGACTGCTCGCTTCGAGCGCGATATGAATCATCCGGTACAAGAACAAGAAGAAGACGATAATCACGATTGCTGCACCGATAAAACCATAATGCTCAGCGATGACGGCGAAAATAAAATCGGTCTGCGACTCTGGTAGATAGACTAAACCTTGACCATAGCCAGTTCCGAACATTTGACCAGAACCGATGGCTTGAAGCGATTTGATCAACTGGAACGCTAAATCGTCAGAGTACTCATATGGGTAAATCCATGCTTGAAAGCGATTCAAGGCGTGGCCCGGAACGAAGCTTTGAAGCACCTCGAAATGCGAGAAAAACAAGTACATGAACCCACCGATCGTCACGGCGGCAGCGCTAAATAGACCGAGCAACCACTTCCAACCGATTCCTGACACGATGATGATGGCACCGAGCATCGTGATTAAAACAAGCCCGGTCCCTAAGTCTGGTTGCGTGACAATCAGCCCAAGAGGCGGGATAGCGAGTAATACTAGTTTCATTAACAGCCACGCATCCTGTTGAGACGAACCGTAACGTTTATTGTGGTCGTAGACGATTGTGGCCATGGAAATAAGTAAAAACAACTTCATAAATTCAGCTGGTTGAAAACTGAAACCAGGCACATTATACCATCCATACGCCCCATTAATATTTGGAACGAGTGTGGTATCCCGGAGCGGAATTAAGCCAACTAAAAGCAATAAACCAAAGGAGTAGAGATACCAATGAATTTTTCGCAACTGCTCGTATTCGATTGTCATGATGGCAAACATGGCGACGAATCCAATGATGTAACGGATTCCTTGATCGAAGGCGAAGTTAATATGTTGTAATCGTGTTGGCAACATCGGTTGTGCCGTGTAAATGGCGCCTAGGCTAATGACCATCAAGAAGAAGACGATTGTCAGAAGTGTCGTGTCTAAACTTTTTAAATAAGATTGAATGCGGTTCATGATGAAGTCGTCTCACCCTTTCTATACGTAGTTTATCTTACCGTAACTATAAAAAATCGCAATACGTTACGAGGCGGTTGACAAAACAGACACCATTCTGTAATCTGATAACAGATGTTATAACCAGGTACTAAAAAGGGGAGTTCACAATGTCAATTTATCCAACGTTAACGAACAAGACGTACGTCGTCATGGGGATTGCCAATAAACGCTCGATCGCTTGGGCGATCGCGAAAACGCTCGACGCGGCAGGAGCGAAGCTCGTGCTCACTTATGCGTCTGAACGTTTCAAGTCAGGTCTCGAATCACTCGCTGCTGAATTGAGCCAAGAAGCACTGTTGCTTGAGTGTGATGTGACGAACGATGAAGCGATCGACACGACGTTCCGTTCGATCCATGAGCAAGTCGGCCTGATTCAAGGGATTGCGCATTCAATCGCTTTCGCGGATAAAGAAGCGTTGCGCGGTGAATTCTCGGAGATGACGCGCGGTCAGTTCGCACAAGCGCTCGATATTTCGGCGTACAGTTTGACGGCGGTCGTCAAGGCGGCAAAACCTTACTTCGCAGAGAACGCTTCGGTCATCACGCTCACGTATCTCGGAGGGGAACGGGTCGTACCGAACTATAACTTGATGGGTGTCGCTAAGGCCGCGCTCGATTCGAGCGTCAAATATTTAGCGAACGAATACGGCCCGCAAGGCGTGCAAGTCAACGCAATTTCGGCTGGACCGATTCGGACGTTGTCGGCGAAAGGCGTCGGCGACTTTAACAGCATCTTGTCTGAACTCGAGCAAAAGGCACCACTGCGCCGGAACGTCTCGGCTGAAGAAGTGGCCTCGACCGGTCTATTCTTGTTATCGGGCATGGGGAGCGGCATCACGGGAGAAGTCATCCACGTCGACAGCGGCTACCATATTTTATAAGTTTGGGAAAGGGCGCGTAAATGCGCTCTTTTTGTATTATAGCGTAACCGTTTGGGGTAAGGACTTGTGAGGGAGGGAAGATCATGGGTCCTTATCAGATTGATTTTACGGTCGTCCAATATGGGAATCGCCAGGTCCAACCGACAGAACGGGCGAACATCGAACCGGTCACTCGCATCCAGCGGGTCCAGCGGATTATTCCGCGTCAAGAAGAATGGTTAGAAGCTGAACAAGAAAAAAGCCCCGGTCGTTTCGTCGACCGGAGCGTATAATATTAACCTCGGAACCGGAACGTCTCATAGACGTTCCATGTTTCGTTTTCGAGCTCATACATGACGGCCATACGGTTGATCGTCTCTTCAAAATGGACTTGTTCCATCCGCATCCGTTCGAGCACATCGAACAGCTCGGCGTCGGTCAGATCTTGTCCGATCGTGATGTGCGGGAGGAACTCGTACTTCGGAGGCTGATCGAGTGCACCTTCGTGTAAGCGAGTTTGTAGCGCAGCGAGTTCGCGCGTCGGCAACACTTTTAAGTAAAGGACGTTGTTCGTCGGCGCGAACGAGCGGGCACCGTCGATCTTCAACTGAATCGGCTTCGTCGTTTCAGCGATTTGTTGTAAATACTCGAGCACTTTTGGTAACTCGGCTTCGTCGACTTCGGTACGTTCTTTGATCGTCACGTGTGGCGAAATCAAAGCGTACTTCGTATCGTACCGTTTTCGATACGAGTTGGCGAAGTCTTGAACTTGTTTTGATGGAAATAAGACTACCCCAATCTTCATTCCAGTTCCCCCTTTATGAATGGTCTACTAGTTTATGATGACCGATTTATCGAATGAAGTCAAAGTGGGCTTAGTGTTTTTTTTTAAGTTTTCAGTATAATAGAGAATGAGTACTTCGAGACATGCTGTTCTCGAGATGAAGGGATGTGACGCGGGTAATTGCCCGCAACAATTATGAAACAAGTACCACACTCACGAGACGTAACAGAGGCTGCACGGGCCCGTTTGATTGAACGGGGCGTATCGATCGAATCGATCGCAGAGATCGTCTACCAAATGCAGGCGCCTTATTCACCGCACTTATCATTAAAAGACTGCATCGAGTCGGTTGAGGCCGTCCTTGAGAAACGCGAACTCCAACACGCGATTCTCGTCGGCTCAGAGCTCGATATGTTAGCCGAAAAAGGGCAGTTGTCAGAACCGCTCCTTTCAATCGTCGCTTCAGATGAAGGCCTATTCGGAGTCGATGAGACGATTGCGATCGGGGCCGTCAACACGTACGGATCGATTGCCGTCACGACGTTCGGTTACTTAGATAAAGCGAAGATCGGGATCATCAAGCAGCTCGATACGAAGATGGACGATGGTCAAGTTCATACGTTCATGGACGACCTTGTCGGTGCGATCGCGGCTAACGCATCGGGCCGTCTCGCGCACCGGTTGCGCGACATGAACGATTTCGGTGAAGACGAGATGCGTGAACGCAAAGGATTATATTGATGCATCGCGCAAAAACACTGACAATCGCCGGGACGCTTGGCTTCGCCATCGTCTCGGTGATTGTCATTTTAGGTGGGGCGGTTTCGCTCGACGGGTTCGTCTATCGGATTGTCGCGCCGTTGTCTGGCCCGCTGTTCGTCTATGTGACGGAACTCGGCAGTGTGAAGGTATTGATTGCCCTCTCCTTTGTCGGCATGCTTTATTGGTTATGGCGCGGGGACAAACTTGAAGCGTTTCGATTACCGCTCGTCGTCATCGGGACGTTAGTTTTGACTCAACTATTGAAGCGCGTGTACGGGATCGACCGGCCGCTCATCGATGCCGCTCTCGATGCGACGACGTATAGTTTTCCGAGCGGGCACGCCTCGGGTTCGCTCGCCTTGTACGGTTTGCTCGCTTTTAGTTTATACCGGCGAAAGTACTCGCCCGTTTGGGTCGCGGTGCTCGTCGTGCTGCTCGTAGCCGTCTCGTTCAGCCGGGTCATTTTGAACGTTCACTATTTCAGTGACGTCGTGGGCGGATGGCTCGTCGCGTTCACGGTGATTGCCGGATCAGAATGGATTATAGGGAGGAAGAATCGTTGATACTCGTGTCTGAAGTTGAAAGTTGGTTGTTTATGGGAAGGAATCAAGCGGACGCGGCGAGTTCGCCGACGATATTGGTCGAAAAAGATGCGACTGGCGCGAAGTCATTTGCGTCGATGCGGACGTTGTTTCAATTGAAGAAATGGACGGGACAACGCCGCTTCGTTCCGCTCCTATCATGTGATGAAACGGGCTATCGCGCCTACGAGGTGTTTCATGTCGACGCGAAGCCACCGTTCGCGCTGCTCGAGCACGGACGTGTTCTTTTGAAAGGTAATGAGGTGGACGCGGCCTATGCAGCGGCTCTTGCGAACGAGGGAACAATGTCTGCGGATGAAGTGATCACGTTTGCTTCCGACTACATCGAAGCAGCACTCGGCGAACCGGTCGTGCTCGCAATCAATCGAGAGATTCCGTCGCATGCACACGTGCCGATGGAACTGTTCGTACCGGGCGACGCGATTCAAACGGGTGCGTACTTATTTGCCTGGGCGAACGAAGCACAGAAGGAAAGGAATGAAGCAAAATGAACGAGTGGGAACAAAAGGTCCAAGCGTTACTCAACGGCTCAATCGATGAGTTGCTCGTACCGAAAGACGACTTTTTGACAGTACGGTCACTGTTGATCGAGAAAGAGTGGTTGTTCCAAGTCGTGGGCGCCGCCAAACATGGGGGCGTCACCATCTATCGGAGGAATGAACAAAGCGCGCCCTCATGAGGACGCGCTTTTATTAAGCGTTTGAAGCCAATTTGATTTTTTGTCGTTTTAATTTGTGAAGCAGCCATGCATATAACACTTCACAAGAATGGTGAGGAAGGGTCAGTTCCACGAGTGGGCGCGACTGACCGAATATAGTGAAGCGCGAATGGTCCTCGTCGAGCATCGAGACTTGTATATCGGTCGCTTCTTGAAGCGAAATCCGCTGCTCGCCGGCAATTGCGTCTTTTAATTTCAGCATGTTTCCATTCGTCGCAAACTTGGTGAACGAAGAAATTCCCTGTACTTTCAGTTGTTCCATTTCGTAGATCTATCCATCGACAGATGAATAGATTTTCACCTCGCTTTCTCTATATTGCCTTCCGTCCCTCCAGAAGGTTATTCCTAGTATACCGTCCTATCGTTAAAAGAAAAGACTTAATTTAACGAAAAATTAAGACAATTTGTTATCAATTTTTAAAAATAACGATAAAGTCGTTAGACAAAGCGATTTGGAACGAAATAAAGACGAGCACGATAGCAAAAAAGAGCCTGAATTTTCCAGGCTCTTTTGACTTTCATACACGTATGAACTTAAAATCGTTCGATTTCCCATGCTCGGCGGCGATAGGTCAATTGCCCTTTTAAGGCGATCGATTCCTTCTTGGCGTCAAAGTCTTCTTCAAGCACAGACATGTCCTCGTATCGTCCGGCGACGTAAAACGAGATGGCGACTTGTCGATTGAACAGACTGCGTTTCGTATGGTCGAAATCGATAATCAGCCCTTGTGGGGATAAAGCCAAGATTTCATCGATGACAGGCAGTGGGATCGGGACGAAGCTGATATTACGGATGTCACGGTCGAGTTTACTTTGAAGCACGCTTTGCAGGAACTGATTGATCGTCGACCAGTCTTTTATGTAGAGGCTACTGTGACGATCGTTCGACTCGTTGAAATAAGCGATCTCATTTTGGATCGAGTTGAGGAACGGCGCTTTCAGCCCTCGTTCCATGTGGCTCAAAAACAAGATTTCCGCAATCTCATGGTCTGATAATGATTCGAGTAAATTATAGTCTGGAAAGTCGATGGCGGTGAAACTCGTCTGGTTGTTCAAGTATTTCGTCGAGAACGTTGAGAGTTCGTGTGCCTCGATATAGCGAAACCTCGTCCGGGATGATTGTCTCATCCCTTTAATGTCTGTTCGACAGATGATCATCGGTCGGGCGAGTGATAACGCTTCGACGACATCCGTCAGTGTCACCCCATGAAGGGTAAAACGTTGTAGTTCCCGGTCTTGTTTAATGTAGAACAACTGTTTTGACATATTAATCCCCTCAGTTCGAAGTCACTACAATTTGATTTTAGCAAATCCGTCTCTAGTGTGCCATGTTGGAGCGGTCGAGATGATTGAGATGATGGTTTTTGAGGAAAACTAGGTATAATTAGAGAAAAGGTAGAAGAAAGGCGGGTTCAGCATGTGGGGGTTGAAGAAGAGTTTTCCAGAGCTCGCTACAGATCGTTTTATCCTGAGAGAACTCGAGCCTAGGGACGCGCGGGCACTCTACGTGATCCTCTCGACCGAGGAAGTCATGCGCTATTACGGATCTGATCCGTTGCTTGCCGTGTATGAGGCGAAGAACGTCATCGCCTATTTTAAAGATCAATTTCAACAAGGGAAAGCAATTCGATGGGCGATATGTGACCGTGTGACCGATGAGCTCGTCGGGACGATCGGCTTTCATAACTGGACGCCCCAATATTTCAGGGCTGAAATCGGATTTGAAGTCGCGCCTAGTCATTGGCGCAGAGGTGTCGCCTATGAAGCGGCGACAGCCGTCATCGGGTACGGGTTCGACGAGTTCAAGTTTCACCGGATCTCGGCGCTCGTCGCACCAGAGAACGATGGGTCAAATCGGTTAGTGCGAAAGCTCGGCTTCACCGAGGAAGGCTTGCTGCACGACTACGCTTACAGTCACGGCCGTTTTATGGACTTGACGATGTACCGTCTACTAAAAGACGAATGGCCACAGAGAGGGAGATGACGATGAGACAAGTTGTATTGCTTCACGGCCTATGTGGGTCACCGGATTATTTTGACGAGCTCGTCCCGATGCTTGAAGCGGATGTGTACGCGTTGACGCTTCCAGGACATGATGACACCGAATCGGGTCCCGAGACGATCGATCAATTCGCGGATTGGGTGATCAGAGAGATACGTTTGCGCGAGCTCGATCGTCCGGTCGTACTGGGACATTCGTTCGGCGGATACATCACGACGAACCTTGTTCGACGCTATCCGGATGAATTATCTGGCTTCGGGTTGATTCATTCGACGGCCGGCGCGGATTCGGATCAAGCGAAGGCGAAACGAAACGCCGCGATTGAGAAAGTGATCGAAGAAGGTGTCCATCCGTTCATCGACGAGATGATCCCAGGCGTGTTCGCCCCGGATTCTGATCACACACTCATCGAACGTGCTAAACGAATCGGCTTCAACATGTCGAAAGAAGGAATCATCTCAGCTCAAGAAGCGATTCGGGACCGGAATGATGAGACAGGAACGGTGCGCGAGACGAACTTGCCCGGATTGTTTATTTACGGCTCGAAAGACCCGAACATGGACGCGGAACGAGCTTTCATGGGGGCGGAGCGTCATACAAAACAGACGGTGCAAGCCAGTCATATGGGGATGATGGAGGCGCCTGAAACCGAAGCGCAACTCATTAACGCTTGGCTCGATGCGGAAGTGCGCCCGGTGCATAAGTTCAAACTGATCGCCGTATCAGGCAGTTTGCGTAAAGCATCGTTCAATACGGCGCTACTTCATTCGATCATCGAACTCGGTCGTGATCGGTTTGACGTGGAGGTCGCATCAATCGAATTGCCGCTCTATAATGACGACTTGATTGACCCGGATGAACCGGACGTCGTTGTCGCGTTCAAGCAAGTGGTCAGAGAAGCGGACGGTCTGCTCGTCGTTACCCCGGAGTACAATCACAGCATCCCCGGCGTCTTAAAGAATGCGATCGACTGGCTATCGCTCGAACCGGGAACGCCACTTCGTGATAAACCGGTCATGATTGCCGGCGCCTCACCCGGCATGCTCGGGACGGTAAGGTGCCAAGTCCACCTCCGACAAGTATTTGCCACAAATCGGGCAAACGTTTTACCAGGAAACGAAATCTTTATCACGCATTGCAAAGAGAAGATTGGTGCTAAAGGACTTGAACATGAACCATCAATCCAACAAATTGATAGAGTGTTATCTGAGTATTACAATTGGATTGATTTTTGGAAGCGTAACGCAAAAAAATAACTTGAAGTCACGACCTTTGTCTGATAGAAATGAATTGTGAAAACAAACACAAAGGGAGCGACAACACATGGAAACGTATATCGAACTGTACAACGGCGGCGAGTTAGGGGACCAGGCAGTCATCAATGACGGGATGACGTTCGGCCGGGTCACGATTGTGGAATTATTTTATCAGACGAACCACATCTTCGGTTACGTGAAAGCTGACGGGGAGAAACGCTTCTTCCTAGAACCGATTGCTGGAGATGACACGTTCGACGTCGAAGGAGAGCGCTATTCCCTCCAACAGTTCATCGCCCTATTTTGATGTTCACGACGCAAGCGACTCGCTTGCGTTTTTTTGTTGTTTTCGTCACGATTGGTGTGAGGTGATGAAGATGAAACTTGTAGCAATTGAACCAACACCAAGTCCGAACAATTTAAAGATCATTGTCGAACCGGCTTTTTCTGGCCGCGGGATCACATATGACAAGGCGAGTCAGGACGTCCCGGAGACGATCCGAGACATCATCGCGTTACGAGGCGTCAAATCGGTATACGCCGTCTCTGATTTTTTAGCGGTCGAACGGCATCCGAAACACGATTGGCACGACGTCATGAACGACATTCGTCGCGCGTTCGGCGAAGACGTCGCTGAAGGAGAAGCGAGCCAGTTGACGGCAGACTATGAGCCGGTCCACGTATCGGTCCAGTTCGTATTAGACGTCCCGATGCAGTTGAAACTCGTCAAAGGCGACGAGGAGAAACGGGTCGGTTTGTCTAAACGCTTTGTCGACGCAGCGATGCAGGTACAGCAGCAAGTGAAAAACGTCATTCAAGATCGCCGCTGGGTCGAACAAGCTCCGCGTTACGGGGAACTCGAAGACGTGAGTGCTGTCGCTCAAGAAGAGCTTGAAGCGGCCTATCCAGAAGATCGCGTCGCTCGGATTGTCGCCCGTGCTTTCGGGCGCGAGGCGGATTACGAGGCCAACGTGTCGCAACTCCAGTCGGAGGACTGGAAAGCACGGATGGCATTCTTGGATGAACTGCAAATCGAACCGGAGAACATGAATTACTTCCGCCGGGCACTCGAGGACAAGGTGATGGCGATCCGTCGTCAAGCAGTCGTCATGATTGGTATGTTTGAAGAAAATCGGGAGGATTACGTCACCTATATCGAGCAGGCACTCGTCGATCCGTCACCGATCGTGAGACGGACCGCGGGGGACACCGTCTCTGATTGGGCGTTGTCAAAATCTCAGCCATCGATGATCGAGGCGCTCAAAGATAAAAGTAAGCTTGTCCGTTGGCGGGCTGCACGCTTCTTGTTCGACTGTGGTGATGAGCAGGCCGTACCGGCTTTGAAAATCGCCGAGGACGACCGTGAGTTCGAGGTTTCTCTCCAAGCACGTCTCGCCAAAGAGCGAATTACGAGCGGAGAAACGGCACTCGGAACGGTATGGCAACAAATCTCGAACCGTTCGAAATAAACCATTCGACAAGTCAGGTTTGTTCAAATTTACAATTATAGGAAGTGAGAGGAGTTCGCTTGGCGAATTGCCTCTCTTTTTCGTTTGTCCTTACATAATTCAACCAATCGGTTAACAATCGGTGCCAGTTATTCGACAGACAAGTCGAGCTCGGAGCGGGACTGTCGAACGATAGGACGTTTTTATTTGAATAACGTTGGTACACTGAAAGTATCTTATTTGGACAAAGGAGCAACACTCATGATTCTTTTTGCAGAAACAACTGAACTCGTAGCTTACAAAGAAGTGGTCGATGGCATGATCACCGTCATTTTTGAGACGATTCATAGTGAGACGTTCTCAATCTCTGCACAAGTTCGTTCTGACATCGACGTCGCTGACTCGTTGTTCGTGACCGGTTGGCAGCAATACGTGGAAAACCTACAAGTTTCTTAAAAAAGGTAAATAATATAGGGAAATCCATTACAAACGTCTGCACGAACGTATACACTAGTGCTATAGACGTTTTTTTATTTTGTTGAGGAGAGTGGAATACGTGAAAAAAACTTGGTTGCTAGTCGTGGTCGCTGCGATGATGCTCGTGGTAGCGGCGTGTGGTAAAGAAGAAGCAACTCCGAGCGATGTGGACGGGAACTCGTCGGCAGCTCCAGCTTTATTGACGCTTGAGACGGACGCGAGCTACAATGCCGACACAAAACAATTATCGGCGACGGTTTCGATGACGAACCCGAATGAAGGACCGGTCAAGGTGACCTTCAATTCATCGCAACGTTTTCAGTTGACGGTCATGAACGGAGAAACGACCGTTTTTGATTACGGCAGCGAATATATGTTCACTGAATCAATTATCGAAGAGACGTGGGAACCGGGTGAGACGAAAGTGTTTGACGAAGTGTTCCCGCTCACACTCGAGAGCGGAGAGTATACGGTTGATTTCGTCAGTCTCGCTCAAGTCGAAGGCGCACCAGAGATGGCAGCCACCGATCAAAAAACGTTATCAGTTGAAGCGGTAGAGGCGCCGCCTGCGGAAGAACCGGCAGAAGAGCCTTCTGAAGAGCCTTCTGAAGAGCCAACGGATGAGCCGAGCGAGCAGCCGGCCCAAACGGACGGTGCGTTCAGCGATGTCTCGATTAAGAGAAACGGGAATTTGATTGAAGTGGCTGGGTACACGAACGTCGAGGAGTTCGAATGGAGCGTCTCGGACGGGCATAACGTGTTTGCGCAAGGGGCGTCGCAACCGACGGCCGGCGGCTTCACGTTCGGCGTGTTATTAGATGAGGAACCGACATCAGGACAGTCGCTCTTCCTAGAGATGACACCGATCGGCGGAGACGTCGCATCGTTCCGCGTTCAATAACCGTTAGACGGAAACTCACGTTTCCGTCTTTTTTTTGGAATCCAAACGTATTGACGACAAAACCAGATTGTCAGACAATAAGGCAAACCGACTTACAAACAAGGAGGAAACGAAAGATGCAACAACACATCATCGAATCGACTCATGTGAAATCGCACATCGATCCAGTTCAAGAAGTCCGTCGACGAATCGACTTTTTAAAAACGTACGTCAAACGTGTGGGGGCGAAAGGACTCGTCCTCGGTATTTCAGGTGGACAAGACTCGACACTCGCGGGCAAGTTATGCCAACACGCGATGGAAGAGTTGCGGGCTGAGACCGGCGGCGACTATACGTTTTATGCGGTGCGCCTCCCATACGGCGAACAACATGACGAAGACGACGCCAAGCGGGCGCTTGATTTCATCCGGCCTGACAAGACGTTCACCGTCAACATCAAGCCGGCCGTCGATGCTTCGGTCGAGGCGTTCAAACAAGCAACGACGCTCGAACTCGGCGATTTCCATAAAGGGAACACGAAAGCGCGTGAACGGATGAAAGTCCAATATGACATCGCGGCGACGTTCGGGGCGCTTGTCGTCGGGACTGACCATGCGGCAGAGTATGTGACTGGATTTTATACGAAGCACGGGGACGGGGCAGCCGATTTGACGCCACTCACGGGACTGAGCAAGCGCCAAGGAAAAGCGTTGCTCCATGAGCTCGAAGCGCACGAGAGTCTGATTTATAAAGTGCCGACGGCTGACCTCGAGGACGACAAACCGGGTCTTCCCGATGAAGTCGCACTGGGGATGACGTATGACCAACTCGACGATTATTTAGAAGGGAAAGCCGTCGACCCGGCTATCGCCGAGCGGATCGAGACGATCTTTAAACGGTCGCGCCATAAGCACCATATGCCGGCGTCGCTCTATGACGAGTGGTGGCAATAAGCTAAATAAAGAGGAGACGCGGTCAATTTCGACCGTGTCTCCTCTTTCCATTCAACGAACAGTACGTTTTGGAACGAATTGAATAGCTAAAATCAGCGTGAACGCGATGAAGCTCAAGAGCGGGATCGTGACGAACCCGAAGTAGTTCACCCAACGGATGAGACAGTCGTTGCTGCAAAACGCATCCCCGTTCGGAATCCGTTCGAGCACGACGTGGTATAGGCTGATCAGCCAGCCGGCACCGGCCATCAGTCCGATGAAGAGACGGTTGACTTCACGGTTCGTTAACATGATAGTCAAGTAATAAATCGCGAGCGGGTACATGAATATGCGCTGAAACCAGCACAGCTTGCAGGGCAGATAAAGCATGACTTCGGAGAAGTACAAACTTCCAAGCGTCGCGACGGTCGCGACAATAAAGGCAAAATGATGACGTTGCATACGATTTCCTCCTGACGACTCAAAAATTGCGAATGAACATGATATGATACAGGTTAGCAACAATGAATTTAGTATACAGTCTTAGAAACGATATAGAAATAGGTGACGTCATGCAAGTATCAGAAGTGGAAGTGTTGATCGTCCTCGCCGAAGAGTTGAATATGAGAAAAGCCGCCGAGCGGTTGTTCGTCTCCCAACCGGCTTTAAGCCAACGCCTCGTCACAATCGAGCATCAGTGGGGCAAAAAGATTTTCGTCCGCTCGACGCGAGGCCTCGCCCTCACCCCGGACGGTGAGAAAATCATCGACTTCGCGAAAAAGATGTATAGCGAAGAGCAAGAACTTCGGGGAGAGTTGACGGCCAAGCAAGGCGAAGTGTACGGGACGCTCAAAATCGCGGTCGCCTCGATCATGGGACAGTATTGGTTGCCCCGCGTCTTGAAACGATTCATGGAACGGTATCCGTCCGTCCGAGTCAAACTCGTGACGGGCTGGTCGAGCGAGATGATGCGCTATATGCTCGAAGAGAGTTTCCATATCGGGATCATTCGCGGTAATCCGGACTGGCGCGGAGAAAAGATGAAACTGTTCTCAGATTCGCTTCACCTCGTTGATATGCGGATGACCGATTTAAAGCAGTTGAAAAATAACGAGCGCTCGTTCATTCAGTTTAAGAGTGACTCGACCTATTATCAAGAAATCCTTGAATGGTGGCAAGAGCGGTTCTCGAGTCCGCCGCTCACGACACTCGTCGTCGATCAGATCGAGACGTGCAAACAGATGGCGCTGCATGGGATTGGTTTTGCCATCTTGCCGGAGTCGACGATTCGCGATGTCGAGGCGATCAATAAGATCCCGCTCACGTCGTCGAACGGGACACCGCTCGTGCGTGACACGTGGATGTTGTCGACCGACTCGATGCTCGAGCTCGCGCAAGTGAAAGCGTTTTGGGAAATCGTTGAAGAAGTGACAAAGGAGAGTGTGGAATGAGTTGGGCCATAGAAGCTAGAAGACAGTTACATTTGATTCCAGAACCGGGTTACAAAGAGTTTAAAACACAAGCGACGCTTGAGGAGTTGATTCGTTCGTTTAACTCGTCACGGGTCCACATCTCGCATTGGCGCACCGGACTGTTCGTACGTGTAGACGGTCTTGTCGGCGACAAGACGATCGGGTATCGGGCCGATATGGACGGATTGCCGATCACGGAAGAGACAGGACTGGAGTTCGCCTCGGTCCATGAAGGCATGATGCATGCCTGTGGACATGACGTCCATATGGCGATCGCGCTCGGCTTGATCAAACGCGCGATCGAAGAGCCGCTCGATCATCATCTCGTCGTCTTTTTCCAACCGGCCGAAGAAGGGCCGGGCGGTGCGGAACCGATGGCGATGTCGGAGTTGTTCTATCATTTCCGTCCTGACGCGATGTTCGGTCTCCACGTGGCGCCGGAATATCCGGTCGGCACGATTGCCTCACGACCGGGCGTCTTGTTCGCGAGTGCGCGTGAGCTCCACCTCACGATTCACGGCAAGGGTGGGCACGGCGCTTTCCCGCATGCCGGGATTGACGCTGTCATCGTTCAGGCGGCATTGATCATGCAGCTGCAGACGATCATCTCTCGCAACATCGATCCGATGGGGAGCGCCGTGATCAGTATCGGTAAAGTCGCCGCCGGCACGAAAGAGAACATCATCGCCGAGACGGCCAAGCTCGATGGGACGATCCGGGCCCTGTCGGATAAAGAAATGGTCGTCCTTGAGCGCCGGATCCGTCAAGTCATCGCCGGTGTCGAGATGACGTATAACGTCCATATCGACCTCGAGTTCGGCAACCGGTACCATGAAGTAGTGAACGACGAACGGTATTTGTTCCAGTTCGAGGAAGCGGTCGAAGACGTCGGCTATTCGTATAAGACGTGCGTTCCGGCCATGACCGGTGAGGATTTCGGCTATATGTTGAAACAAGTGCCGGGATTCATGGTGTGGCTCGGGGTGAACGACATGGGTTCAGGTCTTCATCAAGCGACGCTCAATCCAGATGAGCGGGCGATCGATGTCGCGGTCGAACTGTTCGACCATTTCTTTAGAACGGTCATTGTGAAGTGAACGAAGCGGACACGTTGCTGTCCGCTTTTTTTGTTGAAATGTGTTGAATTGTGCTTCCGATGTGAGGAAAAAGGGAAATTATTATGATTGTAAAGCGTCAATATTGTTAAGCTTGTTCAAATGTGAACATTTTGCGAACTCAAGCATTGAGACATTACAGCGCTATATAAAATCATTATGATAGGGGTATCCAAAGGAAATTATCTATGATGTTTCGTTTCACGCATCGGTGTGAAGCGCTAGAGAGAGATAGGAGGTAATCAATAGATGTTTCAAGATCCGGTCCTGATGAGTCGGGCGCTAACGGCACTCACGTTAGGTTTTCATGTGATTTTTGCCACAATCGGCGTCGGGGTTCCACTTTTAATTTTATTGGCAGAGTTTTTAGGTATTAAAAAGAAAGATCCGAAATACACCTTGATGGCTCGTCGGTGGTCGCGGGGCTATGTCGTGACCGTCGCGGTCGGTGTCGTCACCGGTACAGCCATCGGGCTGCAGTTATCACTGCTTTGGCCAAACTTGATGCGCGTCGCCGGTCAGACGATCGCGCTGCCGTTGTTCATGGAAACGTTCGCGTTCTTCTTTGAAGCGATCTTCCTCGGCATTTATTTGTACACGTGGGATCGGTTTAAAAACCCGTGGCACCATATGCTGATCGGGATTCCAGTCGCCGTTGGTGCACTGTTCTCAGGCTTCTTCATTACGACAGTCAACAGCTTTATGAACCAGCCTGTCGGATTTGATATCGTCGATGGGAAACTTGCGAACGTGAGTCCGCTCGAGGCGATGTTCAGCCCGGCGATGCCGACAAAGATGGCGCACGTATTAACGTCTGCCATTTTGACATCGGCGTTCATCTTAGCGGCGATTGCGGCCGTGCAGTTATTGCGCCAACGCCGTAACCAGCTCGACAAATTGTCTATCGAATATCACAAAAAAGGTCTTCGTTTAACGATGACCGTCGCGCTCATCTTTGCGATTGCGACTGCGCTCGTCGGAGACTTCTCAGGTAAATACTTGGCGAAGTATCAGCCAGATAAGTTGGCGGCGGCAGAGTGGCATTTTGACACCTCCTCCGAAGCCGAACTCATCTTGGGCGGATGGCTCGAAGACGATGGTGAAGGTGGTTACGAAGTACGCGGGGCCATTAAAATCCCTTATGCGTTGTCAATCTTAGCGGGCGGTGTCCCAAACTATGAGGTGACGGGTCTTAATGAATTTGCGAAAGAGGACCAACCGCCACTGTTCATCCACTATCTGTTTGATGCGATGGTCGGAATCGGGATGCTTCTTGCGCTCATTTCATTCCTGTTCGTCCTCGGACGCTACATTAAGCGATTGCCTCAATTCAGCAAACCGATGCTGATTGCGATTGCGGCGGGAGGCCCTCTCGCCATGATGGCAATCGAGTTCGGGTGGTTCTTCGCCGAGTTTGGCCGTCAGCCATGGGCGCTCTATGATTTGATGCGCACGAGTGAGGCAGCGACGACGTCGGCTAACGTAGGTTGGATGCTCATCGCCTTCGCGATCCTATATGCGGTTCTTGGCGTGGTCACAGTGCTCGTCTTGACACGTCTGTTCAAGGACAACCCAGTCGGGAAAGAACTAAAACAATCGGAACATCGCGGCGAAGCGATGTTTGCGGATGAAGTGTGATCGGAGGATATGACATGCAAATTCAAGAATTAGGGATTGCCGTATTATGGACGTTTTTATACGGCTATCTCATCGTTGCATCGATTGATTTCGGTGCCGGCTTCTTCGCTTTCTATAGTAAGTACACGAAGCGAGACCAAAAAATCAATCGCCTGATTCAACGGTATTTGTCACCGACATGGGAAGTGACGAACGTCTTCTTCGTCTTCTTCTTCGTCGGAATCGTCGGGTTCTTCCCGGATACGGCTTACTATTATGGAACGGCCTTGTTAGTACCGGCCTCTGTCGTGTTGATCTTGCTCGCGATTCGCGGAAGTTTTTATGCGTTCGCGAACTACGGTTCGAAAGAGAGTACGTTTTACGTGTTCTTGTACGGGGCGACAGGTTTATTGATTCCGGCGGCGATGTCGACCGTGCTCACGGTCAGCCAAGGCGGATTCATTAACGAGACAGAGTCGGGTGTGTTCTTTGACGGATTGAAGTTGTTCACAAACTTCTACTCGTGGACAGTCGTTATCCTTGCGATCGTGTCGGTGCTCTATATTAGTGCGATGTTCCTCTTGTTCTATGCGGACAAGGCACGTGATGTCGAAGCAGTCGGCCTCGTGCGCAAATGGGCGCTCTTCTGGAGTGTTCCGACGATCCTCGCTTCGGGCCTCGTCTTCTTCGGCTTAAAGTCACAGGCGGCATGGCACTATGAAAACATTTTGGCGGGTAACTGGTGGTGGTTCGCCGCGAGTTTCGTCTTCTTCATCATCGCCGTATCGTTCGTCTACTTGAAACGCAACTACGGACTCGCTTTCTTAATGGTCATGGGTCAGTTCTTCATGGCGTGGTTCGGATATGGCTATACGCATTTGCCGTATATCCTCTATCCGTATATCGACATTAACGGAAGCGTCGTCAACGAGTCGATGGCGATCGCGCTCGTCATCGTGTTCATTCTAGGATTGCTCTTACTCGTACCAGCGTTGTATTTATTGCTTCGTCTGTTCTTGTTCGACAATGACTATGTGCGTGGAAAACGTTCAAGCGGTAAAGCATAAGACCGGGATTTCCCGGTCTTTTTTGTATAGTTTTTTTAGGGCGAATCGGTTACACTGTACGAAGAATCGGGAACAGAAACCGCTGTAGGGAAAGGGATGTTTTGAATATGACAGGTGAATTTGCAGTCATCGGGTTAGGTCGGTTTGGTGGGTCGATCGTGCGGGAGTTGTCGTCGAACGGATATGACGTGCTCGCCATCGACGTGGATGAAGAACGCGTCAATGAGTTCATGGGCCTAGCCACGCACGCGGTCATCGCCGACACGACCGATGAGAACGTCTTAAAGAGTCTTGGGATTCGTAACTTCGAACATGTGATCGTGGCAATCGGAGAAAACATTCAAGCCTCGATTTTGACGACGTTGATTTTGAAAGAGCTCGGTGTCCAAATCATCACGGTGAAAGCGACGAACGACTACCACGAAAAAGTCCTGCGTCGAATCGGTGCGGATAACATCGTCCACCCGGAACGCGATATGGGCGTCCGGATCGCCAACGGATTGATGAGCCAAAGTATCTTGGACTACCTCGAACTTTCAAATGAACATTCGATCGTCGAGATCAAGGCTTCTGATAAACTATCGAATAAATCACTGATCGATTTGGACCTTCGTGCCAAATACGGAGTCAACATCGTCGCCATCCGTCGTGGTGACGACGTCTTGATTTCCCCTCAAGCCGACGAGATGATCCTGCCGGAAGATATCTTGATCATCATCGGAAAAGATACTGACCTCGACCGGCTCGAACGCTCGCTTCGGTCAAGATAAAAACGAGAGGCGCGCGCCTCTCGTTGTTTTTAGATTAGCTTCATAGTTTTTAGTCCGTACTCGATCCCGTCTTCAAGAATCGATTTCGTCACAAAGTCGGCCGCTTCTTTTGCCTCGGCTCGTCCGTTGCCCATCGCGATGCCTGTACCGACGTATCGGAGCATCGCCAAGTCGTTCAACGCGTCACCGAAGGCGTATGTGTTCTCGAGGCGATAGCCGTTCGTCTCGATGAAGTGGCGAATGCCGTCCGCCTTGCTCGCCCCGCGATTGATGACGTCCATCGCATGCGGGTGCCACCGGATAAAATCGAATTCGCTATAAGCGTCGAGATAATGATGCTCTTCTTCAGGCGTGCAGTAGAGCAACGTCTGATAGACGTCCTGTTCAATGTGGAAGTTTGGCGCGTACGTCGGGATCGGCATATCGAGTTCACCGAGCGACTGTTCGACGACGTGGTCGTTCGGCTTCGTCGCGCCGCCATGGTCTTGTCCGAGATAGACGAGTGTGTGGTCAAACGTTCCCGCATGGTCCGTCAAACGGCTGAGCGCATGAGTCGGTAGCGTGTTCCGATAGACGATTTCCCCACGGTGGACGACGATTTGGCCGTTGTAGCACACCATGCTCTCGATTCCAAGTTGCTGCGGGATGTCTGAGAGCATCGCCGGGCCTCGTCCCGTCGCGATGAACGTCTCGACTCCGTTCGCACGAAGTTGTTCGATCGCCGCAATCGTCGAAGGCGGAATATACGTCCCTTCGTGGAGAAGCGTGCCGTCAATATCAAAAAAGACTACTTTTTTATCTTCCATTCGAATCACCATGCTTTCTCTGTCTTGTTTAGGGTATTTCTATACAGAAAAGCATACCACGAAATCAAGAAACCGCCCTCAATCTGACGTCATTAGTGAAATTTTGTCACAATATGAGCTATAATGAAGAAAGAATCTTACGGAGACATAACTTTATCACGAGAATCACTTATGTATCACATAGATGAAAATCAACTAACTAGAAGTAAGGAGAGATTAAATGAAGTTTGTAAAGAACCATCAAACCGCTGTGTTCGCATTAGGCGGACTCGGAGAAATCGGGAAGAATACGTATGTCGCTCAATTTCAAGATGAGATCATTGTCATCGACGCCGGGATTATGTTCCCAGAGGATGACTTGCTTGGGATCGACTACGTCATTCCAGATTACTCATACTTGATCAAAAACAAAGAAAAAGTAAAAGGGGTGTTCATCACCCACGGTCACGAAGACCATATCGGTGGAATCCCGTTCTTGTTGAAACAAGTCAAACTGCCGATCTATGCGACAAAGCTCGCCCTCGGGTTGATCAAAGTGAAACTTGAGGAGCACGGCTTGCTTCGCGAGGCCGAATTGCATGAAATCGATGAGGATACGATCGTCAAGTTCAGAAAGACGAGTATCTCGTTCTTCCGGACGACCCACTCGATTCCGAACTCGCTCGGTGTCGTCGTCAAGACGCCACAAGGCAACATCGTCCATACCGGCGACTTCAAGTTCGACTTCACACCGGTCGGCGAGCCGGCTGATATCGCCAAAATGGCTGAAATCGGGAAAGAAGGCGTCCTTTGTCTCTTGTCAGACTCGACGAACGCAGAAATCGAAGGGTTCACGATGAGTGAAAAAGTCGTCGGCGGGACGATCAGTGAGACGTTCCGTAAAGCGGAAGGGCGCATCATCTTCGCGACGTTCGCCTCGAACATCTATCGTCTGCAACAAGTCATCGACTCTTGTGCTGAGACGGGCCGCCACTTGCTCATCTTCGGTCGCTCGATGGAAAAAGTCATGACGATCGGACAAGATCTCGGCTTTATCAACGTACCAAAAGGAATGATTATCGAGACGAACCAGATGCGCAACTTCCAACCACATGAAGTGGCGATTCTCTGTACCGGATCACAAGGTGAACCGATGGCTGCGCTCAGCCGGATTGCGAACGGGACACACCGTCAAGTTTCGATCATCCCTGGCGACACGGTCATCTTCTCATCGTCACCGATTCCTGGTAACGCCGTGTCGGTCGGTAAAACGATCAACCAACTGTACAAAGCGGGCGCTGACGTCGTCTACGGTAAACTCACGAACATCCATACGTCAGGTCACGGATCGCAACAAGAGCAGCTGCTCATGATCCGCTTGCTCAACCCGAAATTCTTCATGCCGATTCACGGAGAGTACCGCATGTTAGTGAAACATGCCGAGCTCGCGCAATCGGTCGGGATCCCGAAAGAGAACACGTTCGTAATGGACAACGGCGAAGTGCTCGCCGTCGATGCCGATTCGGCTGCCATTACAGGAAAAATTTCGGCGAACGCCGTCTATGTTGACGGAAACGGCATCGGTGACATCGGCAATATCGTCTTACGCGATCGCCGGATCTTGTCAGAAGATGGACTTGTCGTCGTCGTCATCAGCATCGACGGCAAGACGCGAAAACTCGTCTCCGGACCCGATATCATCTCGCGCGGATTCGTGTACATGCGTGAATCGGGCAGCCTAATTCGTGACGGTGAGCGCTTGCTCAAGAAGACGGTCGAACAAGGCTTATCGAACAAGCAGATGAAATGGTCAGAGATGAAGCAACTTGTCTCGGATACACTCACGCCATACTTGGCTCAAAAAACACGAAGACACCCAATGGTTCTTCCGATCATTATGGAAGTATAAACGAACGGGCTGTAGGTGACTACAGCCCGTTTTTTAGAGAATGAAAAAAGGGGCGGTGCGTATGGAACGGAAGAAGCGTAAGACAGGTTGGCTCAAGTGGGGACTTGCCGCATTTGCGATCTTATTTTTAGTCACGATGATTTATCATCAAGTAAAACCGCTGCCAGAAGGGGTGTCTCGAGCATCCGAACCGGTAAACATCTCGGATGACCAAATCGATTTTTTGTCTGATTTGACATACCAAGGAGAAGACACCGAAGTCAATGAGCAAGAGATCTTCCAAGATGTCGAGCGATCGATCCGCGACGCCCGGGAGTATATCGTCATGGACTTTTTCTTATTCAATCCATATTCAAATGAAGATCGACCGTATCCGGACATCACGGCCCGCCTGTCGTCAGCACTCATAGAACAGATGGAGCTCTATCCGGACTTGAACGTCGTCTTGATCACAGACGAGATCAACACGACGTATAACGGTCACGCGTCTGACCATTTAGACGTGCTCAAGGAAGCGGGCGCGGAGATCGTCTACACGAACCTCGACGCGTTACGTGACCCGAATATCTTGTACTCGACGTTGTATCGCATCGGATTCCAATGGTTCGGGGACAGCCAAAACGGTTGGCTCCCGAACCCGATGGCGAAATCGGCACCGGACATCACGATTCGTTCTTATTTACGGTTACTGAACGTGAAAGCGAACCATCGCAAAGTCATGGTGACGGAGAACGACGGGTTCGTCCTCTCGGCGAATCCGCATGACGCGTCCGGTTACCATTCAAATGTCGGCGTCCGACTCGACGGTCCGATCCTAGCTGACATTCTTGAAGGGGAAGAGGCGATCGCCCGGTTCTCGAAAGGGGACGCGAGCCGTTTCCCGAGTGAAGAAAAGCTCGCCGCCTTACGTGACGAGGATTCGGACGGACCGATGCAGGTTCGTTACGTCACCGAGTCGAAAATTCAAGAAGCCGTCGTGAAAGCGATGGACGAGGCGGAAGCGGGCGAGACGATTTGGATCGGCATGTTCTATTTGGCCGATCGGAACATCATCCAAGCAATCCACGATGCCGCCGAGCGCGGCGTGTTCGTCAAGCTCATCCTTGACCCGAACACGAACGCGTTCGGGCGTGATAAGTCGGGTCTCCCGAACTTGCCGGTCACGGCTGAGCTCGTCGAAGTCAATCCGGAACAGATCGAGGTCCGTTGGTACGAAGTCGGGAAAGAACAATATCATCCGAAGATGCTCTACGTCGAAGGCGAGCAGCGTGTCGTTGTGATGGGGTCAGGCAACTATACGACCCGGAATATGAACGACTATAACCTCGAGGCGGACGTTGAAGTGACGACTGCGACCGAGACTGAGTTCATGCGCGAAGTCGATAGCTATTTCAAACGGCTTTGGAACAACGAGGACGGGACGTACACCGTCGCTTATGATGAGATTCAGACCGACTTGCCGATCGGCAAGTACTTGCTCTACTGGTTACAGAAGTTGACGTGGACGATGACCTACTGACCTAAAAACAAGCCCGTCCTCATCAGAGGGCGGGCTTCAGCTTGTTGACTAACATGATTGCTATGGCTCGTCCTTTCGGCGCCCACGCTTTCCGCAGGCAATCCCGGAGCCGCATCGCGACTCGCGTCGCTGCTGGGTCTCCGTTGGATTGCTATCCTGCAGGAGTCGCGGCGCCATCGGACGAGCAACGCACACGGTCCCATCTGGCGGCGGTCACCGCACAAAACATGAAGAAGCTGACTAGTTTATTGGCCTGGAGAGACCGTATACATACCATTTTTTCAATCTTGTGCCGGGCAGAGTGACTCGAGGTCATCGAACATAAAAAAGCGAATTGGTTCGTCAACAGCCTAAGCCCGTCCTCATCAGAGGACGGGCTTGTTTTATTGCGTTTCGACTGGATTGAACTCATTTGAATACTCGTATAAGAACTCGCCCGTCTCACGGAGCACGTCCGTCTTCCGATGAAGTGAGAAGTGATCGTATGGGACGGTCTCGGTACCGATATTATTCGTGTATTCCTCGAGCAAGAGCGAGCTCGACGGTTCGATCAAGTTGAACTCGCCGCCTCGTCCTGAGAACGAATACACTTGGACGGAGCGGGGCCACGTCTCAAGCTTGGCCTGGAACGACTTGAGCCCATCAGAACTCGGCGACAAGTCGCGGATGGCCGGACTGCCCGTGTTCACACCGAAGTTGCTGGCGGATAAACCGAAGTTGGCGAGGCGCGTCCCGGCGAACGGGCTATCAAACGTAACGAGCTTATCGACGATATACTCGTCTTGGTTCAAAATGTAGTTGGCTGCGGCGACACCGCCCATACTGTGACCAATTACATACATGCGGTCGAATGAACGGTTTCGTTCCGCTTTGTACTTTTCGATGGCGAGGTTCAACCATTTCGTCTGGTTGTTCAAGGACGCTTCAGCATCCTCATATTCAATCCGGACGATCGGTCGGTTCGAACTGTAATCATTGATGACGCAGTCGACCGCTCCTTTCGCTGTCACCGTACAAAGCGCACCGTCTTTGGCAAGTCCGCGCTGCTCCATGTATTGGGAGAAGCGGAGGAACGTCCGGTCGGTCCCGAGCAGGCCGTGGACGGCGAACGTCGGGATGAACTCATCGGTTTGGGCGGCTTGACGGATGGCTTCGACTTTTCGATCGTTCGTCAGTTCTTCACGTACGGTCACGATAATGATGGCTAACGCTAACAGGATGATCAACATACCGAGCACGCGCGAACGGATTGATGTCCGGTCGGGGTTTCCGACATTTTTCCTAGATCTCCGCCAAACGAAGAAAGCAGTCACACTAGCAATGAGGGCAACGACGATCGTGATGATCCACGCTTTGACGTTCGGTACGTGCGCGACAAGCATCATATTGTTTTGGCGTCCGCCGTACACTTGCCACTCGACTTGTTTCATCGAACGAGGGTCAAGGCCGGTCCCGTCCTCGACGAACACACCGGTCGGTACCGTCAAATTGAAACGGATGTCGGCTTGGCGGATGTAACGCTCGGCGAGTTCTTTCGGGGAACCGCTCAAGTTGACACCAGGCAAGTCGACGCGATCGAGACGTAAATCCAAGTTCGTCTTCAATACGTATGAATCGAACCAAATGCCGTCTTCCTTTTGAACGTCAAATTCCACGTCGGGGGGAACGAGGACACCGGCCGGTCCGGTCTTCCATTCCTGTTTAATGTTTTGCAGCTCATCGACGTTTTTGAACGTCTTCTTTAACACCATACCTTCGTAATCGTCTTCGCTCGAATAGTCTCGAGTCGCATAGCCGTTATCGTTCGCTTGTTGTTTCCACGTTTTCCAGTCGAGCCGTAAGTTTAATAGCTTCATGACCGGGTGATCGCGGAACGCATACGTCGTCTCGAGCGTGACAGACTGATCGTAGTGGACGGTGGCGTCATATTCGATCCGGACGCATCCACCGATTAAAAGAAACAAGAATGGGAATAGGAACAACAGTGTCTTTTTTTTCACGCTCGTCACCTCAGATCGGTTCACCGTATGTTTCTAGCGGATTGGTCGTATTAATGCGGTCATAAAACAGGACGCCGTCCAAGTGGTCGAGTTCGTGTTGGCAGACGATGGCTCGCATCCCGCGAAGACGTAACTTGATCGGATTGCCGTCACGGTCAAATCCTTCGAGGGTGATGCGACGGTGACGGGGTACGTTGCCTTTGACGATGCGATCGACAGATAAGCAGCCTTCACCGCCGTTCAAATACGTCTGTTCGAGCGAGTGACTCGTGATTTTCGGATTGAAGATCGACAGCTTGAACGTCTCTTCTTCCTCTTTTAGTAGGACGGTGAAGAACCGGCGATTGACACCGAGTTGTGGTGCAGCAATTCCGACACCGCCGCGAAGCTCATATTTCTCACTGATCTCAGGGTCTTGGCTGTTGACGAGGAACGTTTCCATCTTGTCGAGCAGGGCGAGGTCTTCTGCCGTAGGTGGAAGCGAGACTTCACTTGAACGGTTACGGAGCCGCTCATCTCCTTCACGAATCACGTCTTTCATTGTTAACATGGGTAAACTTCCTTTCCAATTGCGATATGTCCAATTATATCATATTTAATGAGCGAATCGCTCAGATGGTACAGAAGGTGAAATGAAAATGATACAGAGCGTAAAACATTCGAAAAATGTGTTCATGTAAGCGTTTTTATGGAGTGAGCATATTTTTTGCGTTATTGTAACAACCCGTTTTATACTGACAAGGAAACGGCAGGAGAAGTCATACTTTCCTGAATCACGTTAATACAGATTGCTTTTTTGGACAGATACACTTAAGATTTGAGGTAGTGTTTGATCACAAAAAAAGACAATTGTCTCATAGTTGAAAGGATGAGGTGAAACGAATGAACAACGTTCAGGTACTTCAAAACGTGGAAGAAAACTTCCAAACGTTCCGTATTCTCGACGAGAAGGGCGAGGTCGTCAACCAAGACGCAATGCCAGATGTAACGGACGAGCAACTTCAGGAGCTTATGCGCCGCATGGTCTATACTCGAATTTGGGATCAGCGTGCCATCTCGCTTAACCGTCAAGGACGCCTAGGTTTCTACGCGCCAGTGGCAGGGCAAGAAGCAACGATGATCGGGACGCAATACGCGCTCGACAAGCAAGACTGGATTCTTCCGGGTTACCGCGATATCCCGCAACTCGTATTCCACGGACTTCCGCTTTATCAAGCGTTCTTGTTCTCACGTGGTCACGTGGCAGGAAACCGCATCCCAGAAGACGTTAACGTCTTAATGCCACAAATCATTATCGGTGCACAAATCATTCAAACAGCGGGTGTGGCCATGGGTCTCAAACGCAACGGCAACACGAACGTCGCCATTACTTACACGGGTGACGGCGGATCGTCACAAGGTGACTTCTACGAAGGTATGAACTTCGCAGGTGCATTCAAATCACCAGCTATCTTCGTCGTTCAAAACAACCGCTTCGCAATCTCGACACCTGTTGAGAAGCAGACGGCAGCTAAAACGATCGCGCAAAAAGCTGTAGCAGCGGGCATCAACGGAATCCAAGTTGACGGTATGGACGTACTTGCTGTCTTCGCCGCAACACAACAAGCGCGTAAAGACGCACTTGATGGGACACCGACGCTCATCGAAGCACTCACATACCGTTACGGACCACATACGCTCGCTGGGGATGACCCAACACGTTACCGTACGAAAGAACTCGATTCAGAGTACCAAGAAAAAGATCCACTCGTACGTTTCCGTCTTTTCCTCGAAGGCAAAAAGCTTTGGAGCGAAGACATGGAGAACGAAGTGATCGAACAAGCGAAAGCAGACGTGAAAGAAGCGATCAGCCTCGCGGACAAAGAACCAAAACAAAAAGTTTCGGACTTCATCAACAACATGTTCGAAACACTCCCTTCAAACTTGAAAGAGCAGCTTGAAGAATATACAGCAAAGGAGTCGAAGTAAGTTATGGCTCAAATGACAATGATCCAAGCGATTACTGATGCGATGCGCGTTGAAATGAAGCGCGACGAGAAAGTACTTCTTTTCGGAGAAGACGTTGGTAAAAACGGTGGGGTCTTCCGTGCAACGGAAGGTCTCCAAGACGAGTTAGGCGAAGACCGCGTCTTCGATACGCCACTCGCTGAGTCTGGTATCGGTGGTCTCGCGATCGGTCTTGCACTCACAGGCTTCCGTCCAATCATGGAAGTTCAATTCTTCGGATTCGTATTCGAAGTATTTGACTCAGTTGCTGCCCAAATGGCACGTATGCGTTACCGTTCAGGCGGCGCTTACAGCCAGCCGGTTACAATCCGTTCACCTTTCGGTGGCGGCGTTAAAACACCAGAACTTCATGCGGACAGCCTTGAAGGATTGATGGCTCAGACACCTGGTCTTAAAGTCGTCATCCCGTCAACACCGTATGATGCAAAAGGTCTTTTGATCGCGTCAATCCGTGACAACGACCCAGTCGTATTCCTCGAGCACATGAAACTTTACCGTTCGTTCCGTGGCGAAGTACCAGAAGGCGACTACACGATCGAGCTTGGAAAAGCAGACGTGAAACGCGAAGGTACTGACGTTTCGATCATCACATACGGTGCGATGGTTCATACTTCACTCAAAGCAGCTGAAGAACTCGAAAAAGAAAACATCAACGTCGAAGTAATCGACCTCATGACAATCAGCCCGCTTGATATCGACACAATCGTCGAGTCAGTTAAAAAGACTGGCCGCGCGATCGTCGTTCAAGAGGCACAGCGTCAAGCAGGGATTGCGGCGAACGTCGTAACTGAAATTCAAGAACGCGCGATTCTTCACCTCGAAGCACCAGTGCTTCGTGTAACTGCACCAGACACGGTCTTCGCTTTCGCACAAGGTGAAGATGCATGGTTACCTGACCATAAAGATGTCGTTGCAAAAGTTAAAGAAGTTATCAACTTCTGATCGTGTTCATTTAACGATAAGGGAGAATTGTCTCCCTTGTCGTGTTTACATGATTATTCGATAGGAGGAAAAACCAGTGGCAGTATTTGAATTTAAATTACCAGACATCGGTGAAGGAATTCACGAAGGTGAGATCGTCAAGTGGTTCGTCAAAGCAGGGGATACAGTGAAAGAGGATGACATCCTCCTCGAAGTTCAAAACGACAAAGCCGTCGTTGAGATTCCTGCTCCGGTCGACGGAACAGTCAAGGAAGTTAAAGTCTCTGAAGGAACAGTTGCCATCGTCGGCGACGTCCTCATCACGTTCGATATCGAAGGTGACGCACCAGCCGGTGAAGAAGAGGCAGCTCCTGAACAGCCAAAAGCTGAAGAGAAGACAGAAGAGATTCAAGAAGACGTGAAAGAAGACGGTCCACGTGAAGTTCAACTTCACAAGTCTGAGCGTGTCATCGCCATGCCTTCGATTCGCAAGTACGCTCGTGAAAAAGGCGTCGACATCCGTGAAGTCAAAGGAACTGGCGACAACGGTCGCGTTCTTAAAGAAGACATCGACGCGTTCGCAAACGGTGAAGCACCGACAGCGGAAGCTACAACAGAGAAAACAGAATCTGTAGCGACGGCCTCGGCTGCGAAGACGGAAATCAAGCCTTACGAGTCAGCTACACCTGAACTCGAAACGCGCGAGAAAATCCGTGGTATCCGTAAAGCGATCTCGAAAGCGATGGTCAACTCGAAACATACGGCTCCGCACGTAACACTCATGGACGAAGTCGATGTCACGAAACTTGTCGCACTCCGTAAAGAGTTCAAACAAGTCGCGGCTGACCAAGGCGTGAAACTCACGTACTTGCCATTCGTCGTCAAAGCATTGACAGCGGCAGCGAAAGCTTACCCAACGATCAACGCGTCAATCGACGATGTAAACGAAGAAATCGTCTACAAAAACTACTACAACATCGGTATCGCAGCTGACACGGATAACGGCCTCGTCGTTCCTGTCGTCAAAGATGCGGACCGTAAATCAGTCTACGCACTTGCAAACAACATCAATGAGCTTGCTGGCAAAGCCCGTGAAGGCAAACTTGCTGGGGACGACATGAAAGGCGGATCGATCACAATCACGAACATCGGTTCAGCTGGTGGACAATGGTTCACACCTGTCATCAACCACCCGGAAGTTGCAATTCTCGGTATTGGCCGCATTGCTGAAAAAGCTGTCGTCAAAGACGGCGAGATTGTCGCAGCACCAGTGCTCGCACTTTCATTCAGCTTTGACCACCGTCTCATCGATGGTGCGACTGCTCAAAACGCGCTCAACATGGTCAAACGTTTGCTTCAAGATCCAGCACTTCTAATGATGGAGGGATAATAACATGGTAGTAGGAGAATTCGCACAAGAAACTGATTTACTTGTCATCGGCGCCGGTCCTGGTGGATACGTCGCAGCAATCCGCGGCGCACAACTTGGACTCAAAGTTACAATCGTTGAAAAAGGCAACTTTGGCGGTGTCTGCTTGAACGTCGGTTGTATCCCATCTAAAGCTTTGATTACGGCTGGACATAACTTCCAGCACGCTAAAGGTCACTCGTCAATGGGAATCACATCTGACAACGTGTCAGTTGACTTCACGAAAGTCCAAGACTGGAAACAGTCGGTCGTCAACAAATTGACTGGCGGCGTCAAAGGTCTTTTGAAAGGCAACAAGATCGAGATCGTTCAAGGTGAAGCGTTCTTCGCAGCTGAAGACACAGTTCGTGTCATCACAGAAGATAGCTCAACTCCTTACAAGTTCAAGAAAGCGATCATCGCGACTGGTTCGACACCAATCGAGATTCCATCGTTCAAATGGTCAAAACGCGTTCTTTCTTCAACTGGCGCATTGGCTCTTCCAGAAGTTCCGAAAAAGCTCGTCGTCATCGGTGGCGGCTACATCGGAATGGAACTTGGGACAGCGTATGCGAACTTCGATACTGAAGTCGTAGTCGTTGAAGGCGCAAGCGACATCTTGTCTGGCTTCGAGCCACAAATGACGCAAATCGTCAAAAAGAAACTCAAACAAAAAGGCAACGTCACGATCCACACGAACGCTCTTGCAAAAGGTGTCGAGGAAACGGAAGACGGCGTTATCGTGAAGTTTGAAGTGAACGGCGAAGAACAGACTGTTGAAGCGGACTACGTCCTCGTCACAGTCGGACGCCGTCCGAACACTGGCGACATCGGCCTCGAGAATGCTGAAGTTAAAATCAGCGACCGCGGCATCATCGAGATCGACGACCAGTGCAAGACGTCGAACGAAAACATTTATGCAATCGGCGACATCGTACCAGGACCACCGCTCGCACACAAAGCTTCTTACGAAGCAAAAGTTGCAGCGGAGGCAGCTGCAGGTAAGCCGGCTTACCTCGACTACTCAGCAATCCCAGCGGTCGTCTTCACTGACCCTGAACTTGCGACAGTCGGTTACACAGAACCGCTCGCTAAAGAAGAAGGACTCGATTTCACAGTATCGAAATTCCCATTCGCAGCGAACGGTCGTGCCCTCGCTCTCGACGAGCCAGACGGCTTCATGAAGCTCATCACGCGTAAAGAGGACGGTCTTTTGATCGGTGCTCAAATCGCGGGTACAGGCGCTTCTGATATGATTGCCGAGCTTGGTCTCGCCATCGAAGCAGGCATGACAGCTGAAGACATCGCGCTCACAATCCACGCTCACCCATCACTCGGTGAGATGGCAATGGAAGCGGCAGAAATCGCAATGGGTATGCCAATCCACGTCGTTAAGTAATACAAAAACTCTCTCGCTACTCGCGGGAGAGTTTTTTGATGTAGTGGACGGTCCGTTCGATTTCATCGAAACCGATTCGAGCATGAAAACGTTGGCTCCCCTCATTGTCAAGCTCCGTATCTGAAGCGAGTTCGTCACAGCCTTTCGACCGAGCGTATGATGCGGCAGCTTCGACGAGCCGAGTCGCCACATCCTGCCCGCGTACGGATTCGTCAACGTATATCCCTTCTAAGAACGCAGTCGGAGAAGAGACGGCGCCGGGAACATAGTCATGTCTGAAACTGAGCTGGCAAAACCCGACTGCCGTGTTGTCGGTCGCCAAAAAATAATGCATCTTGCCGGAACGCAATCCGAGACGAAGCTCGGCCGTCAACTCGATCAACGGGGCGTCGGGCCAGAGCGCTTGCATGAGCGTCAATAGTGCGGCTTCGTCGCGCGCGCTTGCTTTTCGAATGTTCATGAGTCATCCTCCCTAGGTTTCACAAGTTCAGTATAAAGGAAAATAACATATGAAGTCAGAAAGGAGGGAATGATCATGGCGTTTGATGAGGAGCTATTATATACCGTTTCCGAGACGAGCCGCGTTCGGTTTACCGGCATCGAAACCGAGACGTCTCGTTATGATTTCGGATTTGTCTATACGCACCAGTTCATGGGGAAAGTACTCGTCGTCTGCATGCAGACCGGACAGTCAGCCCTTCTCGATATGCATGCGCTCGAAGAACCGAGACAGCTTTATCCGATGCTTGGAATCAATCTGTATGACACCGATCATGTTGCTGAATTTTTGCGTCTTTGTCTCGAGGAAGGGACGAAAGATGAAAAAACTTCAGAATCACCTCTTGAAAAAATGTAAGCGTTTTCTTATAATGGGTAGTAGGGGAAGCAATTCGATCATCATAAGCATCTTTTCTTCTGATGACACAAAGCGAGCCGGTCAAATTGACCGGCTCGCTTTCGTTTAGCGGATTGCTTTCGTTTGTTGGATGACTTTAATCATTTGAAGCGACTCGTCTTCAAGACCTTGAACCGGTAAACCAGCTTCGATATTGGCCGTGATGTATTCGAGTGTCGATGCCGTGATCAATTCTCCAGGAATGATGATAGGAATCCCTGGTGGATACACCATGATGAACTCAGCCGAAATTCGTCCGACGGCGTTCTCGAGGGGAATCGTTTCCGTCTCTTCGTAGAACGCGTCTCGTGGGCTGAGCGCGAGTGGTGGGATCTCCGGGAGCATGATCGATAAAGAATCGTTCCCAGACTGCTTATACACCGATACGACATCGTGCATCGCATCGATAAGTGCTTGAATCGTCGACTCATCGTCGGCACTCGTCACGATGAAGAGGACGTTCAACAAATCGGACATCTCGACTTCGATGCGGTGATGTTCGCGCAAATATTTCTCGATTTCAAATCCGGTAATTCCAAGCTCACGAACCGATACGAGTACTTTCGTCTCATCTAAGGCGTACGTCGACTCAGAATGGAGCTCAGAGTGGCCGTAGACCGATAAATGCGGCATGTTGTTGATGGCGACGCGTGCCATTCGTGAGAGCGTGAGGGCGCGTTCGTTCATGGCCTCACCTTTTGTCGCCAATTGGCGCCGGGCTGCGTCGAGCGAGGCGAGAAGTAGGTAGGACGTCGACGTCGTCGTAATCATCGAGAGCATCGCGTGGATCCGCTCTGGAGAGACAAGACCGCGGCGTACGTTCAAAATCGAGCTACCTGTCATCGAGCCACCGAGCTTATGCACGCTCGTCGCAGCGACGTCTGCGCCCGCTTGCATCGCCGACAGAGGGAGCTCGTCGTGGAATGGCAAGTGGACACCGTGCGCTTCGTCAACGAGTACAGGGACGTCCTGAGCGTGAGCAACGGCGACGATGCGTTCGAGGTCACCAGCGACACCGAAGTACGTCGGGTTGATGACGAGGACGGCTTTCGTGTCAGGATGCAGCTCGAGCGCGCGCTCGACAGCGCTTGCCGTGATGCCGTGGGCGATCCCGTACGTCTCATCATATTCAGGATGAATGAATACAGGATGGGCTCCGGTCAAGACGAGCGCTGACATGACGGATTTATGCACGTTACGCGGGACGATAATTTTTTCGTTCGGCCCGACGACGCCCATGATCATTGCCATGATGGCGCTCGATGTACCTTGGACCGAGAAAAATGTCTCATCAGCACGGAACGCTTCAGCAGCGAGACGCTCGGCTTCAGCAATCGAAGCTTTCGGATGATGCAAGTCATCAAGTGGAGCGATGTTGATCAAATCGATTTTTAAAGCATTTTCGCCGATGAAGTCACGAAATTCGGGATCCATTCCTTTTCCGCCTTTATGACCGGGAATATGGAACGCAATCGGATTTGTATTGACGTGTTTGAGCAACGTCTCAAATAGCGGCGTGTCGAGCTGTGTAGACCCTTTAATTTTCAATAGTAAGCCCTCCTTGAAATCAGCGTTTGTATGGGATCGGTCGTTTACGTATACTAAGTTTCTTTACCCGGTGAATGATTGGTCTGCTATGCAGAAAAACGATGCAACAAAAAAACTATAGAGATTTCCAAGTCAACTTGCAATAGTTTTTTTTGTTGATACAATGGTTGTCGAGGTGAAGAATATGCAAATCAACTATCCAATCAATCCGGACTGGACGACGGAAGAACTGATCGAAGTCGTCGAGTTCTATAATCAAGTCGCACTCGCCAACGAAGGCGGCGTCGATCGGGAAGAATTTTTAGCAACGTATCGGTCGTTCAAACAAATCGTGACATCAAAATCAGAAGAGAAGCAACTGAGCGCTGTCCACGATGAGCAGACCGGATACTCTACCTATCGTACGGTCCAAGCGGCCTTGAAATCAAATACTAAGATTATCAGGTTGTAACAAATGAATTGCAGGAACCGACGAATCTGTCGGTTGCTGCTTTTTTTAGTTAATACCTTAAGAAATAGGGTACATATCACTAACGGTTATTTAAGGTTTAGGACCGGTTGAAGTGGGAATATATCCACTAAGATAAAAAATTCAAAATAGTCAGACAATTCTCTTTCTTTTTTGAATCTCATCTGATATACTCAATTCAACTTACTAAACCGTAACTTGTAGCCCAACAAAAGGAGTGTGGCATCTCATGAAACAAGTGATTGAGGCATTCAAAAGAAAAGACGCAGAAAAACGGATTCCGGTGCTGCGCCTAGAGATTGATTATGAATTGGCAACACTCTTCGATGCAATGGCGTCACAAGACGATGCCACTGTCCAGGCTAGCAAGCATCGGTTAGAGAAATACCGCCAAGAACTTTTGCGTCTCGAAGCCTGACCCACAACCGCTCATTCAACCAGTATTCCACGCGAATACTGGTTTTTGTTTGCTATAATACATAGAGAGGTGATAAATATGTTGGAATGGTTTGCGATTGATCTAATCAAACAAGCAGGGGAATATATCCGCCTTCAAATTGATGAAAGTTATCGGATCGAGCGGAAGACGGGCAAAGGGGACTTGGTCACTGAAATCGATCGAGCGGTCGAACAACTAATCGTCGACCGCATCCGAGCGGCGTATCCGGAGCATCAGATCGTCGGAGAAGAAGGCATCTCGACACAGCCTGACAAGTTGACAGGGACGGTTTGGTTTGTCGATCCGATCGACGGGACGCTCAATTTTATTCATCAAAAGCGGATGTTCGCCATCTCGATCGCGATTATGGTCGATGAGGTCGTCGAGTATGGATTTGTCTATGATGTGATGGCTGACGAGCTGTTCGTGGCACGACGTGGTTATGGGGCGACGCTCAACGGACGGAAGTTGCCGCAGCTTCATGAACATCACGTCCGTGACGCATTTTTGAGTATGAATGCGACGTGGGTGACCCCGAACCAACAGATTGCGCCGGAAGTGTTGGCACCGATCGTCCGCGACTCTGTCGGGACACGAGCGCACGGGGCCGCCTCACTCGAACTGGCTTGGGTTGCGGCCGGACGGGTCGACGGCTATATCACGATGCGCAATATGCCGTGGGATTACGCGGCCGGAAAACTTCTCGTCGAAGAAGTCGGGGGACGCGTCGTCTCCTTATACGGTGAACCCGTCAGCTATAAAGGGAAGACATCGGTCCTCGGCGGGAGCGAGACGTTCGTCAAGGACGTCATCAAGCATTACGTCATCGCCAAAAACGTGGCGCCTGAAGTGAGGCCAGACCTTGTGATTGAACCGAACAAAACGTACGATCGCGTGCGCGATTTGCTCGTCTTGGCGAATCCGAACGAGGCGATGGTGCAAGCGCAATACGCACAGGGCACGACATTTGAGGCTTTACTCGGCGGTGAACTCGTCGGGGCGTATATGCTTGTCCGTCGCAGTGCGGAATCGGTCGAACTCGTCAACATCGCTGTCAAACCTGACCGTCAAAACCAGACGATCGGGCAACGGATGCTCCAAGACGCCATCCGTCGGGCGGCTAGCGGAAGTGCGAGCGAACTGCTCGTCTGCACGGGCAACTCAAGCATCGTCCAGTTGCGCTTCTATCAACAAGCCGGATTCCGTTTTGCTTCGGTCGAACGCGATTATTTTCCGAACCATGGCTACGAGGCGATCGAAGAAGACGGACTCGTGTTGCGAGACCGCATCTGTTTGACGCGAGAATTATAAAACAAGGCCCAAGGCGCTCGCCTCGGGCCTGTTCGTTATGGGCGTCGGTCTGCTAGGACACGGCGGCGCAAGTTGATGCCGAAGAATGTAGCGACCGCGCTCAACGCGAGACTGCCAACGATGATGGCGGTACTCGCTTCGGCGACACCGATGCCGATACCGACAAAACCGGCGACGACGGCGATTGCGATCAAGACGAACATGAGTTGCATCGAAATTCCCCCTTTTTTTCTTGGCTCTATCTCATTGTAAGCAAAATCAGCGCAATTGGAAACGGTAACAGACTATATAACGTGACAAAGGTGGTAGCACCTGTGCTATACTCTTTAAGTTGAATACAAAGTTGAAACTTTTCAAATAAGAGAGGAATAACTACATGAATTTAAGAACTAACCTCCGTAACGTAGCCATCATCGCCCACGTTGACCATGGTAAAACAACGTTAGTCGATGAACTATTGAAACAGTCTGGTACTTTCCGGACAAACGAAATGGTAGCAGAGCGCGCCATGGACTCGAACGATATCGAACGTGAGCGCGGGATCACAATCCTCGCTAAAAACACGGCAATCGATTATAAAGATACTCGCATCAACATCGTAGATACGCCAGGACACGCCGACTTCGGTGGTGAAGTTGAGCGGATCATGCGTATGGTTGACGGCGTTATTCTTGTTGTCGATGCACGTGAAGGCTGTATGCCACAAACACGCTTCGTATTGAAGAAAGCACTTGACCAAGGACTTCGCCCGATCGTTGTCGTCAACAAAATCGACAAAGCGATGGTCCGTCCGCTCGACGTCGTCGATGAAGTCGTAGACTTATTGATCGATCTCGGAGCAGATGAAGATCAACTTGAATTCCCTGTCGTCTATACGTCTGCAGTCAGCGGTTCAAGTTCGTTCGATCCTGATCCTGAGAAGCAAGAAGATACAATCACGCACGTACTCGATACGATTCTTGAGAACACACCGGCACCAATCGACAACTCGGATGAGCCGCTTCAGTTTCAAGTCACGATGCTCGACTATGATAACTACCTCGGTCGTATCGGAGTCGGTCGCGTCTTCCGTGGGAAAATCAAAGTCGGAGACCAAGTCTCACTTTGCAAAACGGACGGATCGATCAAACAACTTCGCGTCACGAAGCTATTCGGTTACTTCGGACTCAAACGTGTTGAAATCGAAGAAGCTAAAGCTGGTGACTTGATCGCCATCGCCGGGATGGAAGACATCAACGTCGGTGAAACGGTCACACCGGTCGGTAAAGAAGAGCCGCTTACGCTTCTTCGCATCGATGAGCCAACGCTTCAAATGCGTTTCATGACGAACAACTCTCCATTTGCAGGACGCGAAGGCGATTTCGTGACAGCACGTAAAATCGAAGAGCGTTTGATGAAACAACTTGAGACGGACGTTTCGCTCCGTGTCGAAAACACAGACTCGCCTGACCAATGGGTCGTATCAGGACGTGGTGAACTTCACCTCGGTATCTTGATCGAGAACATGCGTCGCGAAGGGTACGAGATCCAAGTTTCGAAACCACAAGTTATCATCCGTACAGCTGAAGACGGTACGAAAATTGAGCCTTTCGAGCGCGTCATCATCGACGTACCGGAAGAGTACACAGGTTCAGTCATGGAATCGATCGGTCTCCGTAAAGGTGAACTCGCGAACATGAACACGAACGATAACGGTCAAACTCGTATGGAATTTATCGTTCCTTCACGTGGTCTCATCGGATATCGTAACGAGTTCTTGTCGGCGACACGCGGATACGGAATCTTGAACCATACGTTCGAAGAGTATCGTCCGTTCATTCCTGCTGATATCGGCGGTCGCCGTAGCGGTGTCATGGTTTGTATCGAAGCTGGTAAGTCAACGGCTTACTCAATCGGTGCACTCGAAGACCGTGGGACGATCTTCATCGAACCAGGTACAGATGTATACGAAGGTATGATCATCGGTGAATGTAACCGTGACGTCGATCTCGCGATCAACGCCGTCAAAGGGAAACAGTTGACGAACATGCGTGCATCATCGAAAGACTCGACACAAGTCTTGAAACGTCCGCGCGTCTTCTCGCTTGAAGAGTCGCTTACGTTCTTGAACGATGACGAGTACTGCGAAATCACACCGCTCTCGATTCGACTCCGTAAAAAGGTCTTGAACAAGAACGAACGTGAAAAAGCTGACAAGCGTCGTAAACTTGGTAAAGAATAAGTAGAAAAGGGAGCGCCGAGGCGTTCCCTTTTATTTTGATTCGTGTAGAATAGACGTGTAGGAAACAAAGGGGGATTATTTGCCTTGAAAGCTTCTCAAACGATGGACATTACCCAAATCGACGTTCCGTGGATCGCCTCGCTATTAGGTGTCGGCAGTGACGCGAACGACTTTTCGGTCGGCTTTAACGCCTTGATCATCACGGTCATCTTATTGACGTTGCTCGTCTTTAAATTAGGTTTTGCCAAACAACTCGCGTGGTGGAAGGCGCTCATCGTCTACATCATTCTCGCGCTCGGAGCGGGGACGATGGCGCTCGTCTTCTTCACGTGGCCAATCCCGGAAGTATTGCTCGTCATGGCGGTCGTCCTAGCCATTTATCGGGGCCGGCTCTGGTGGAACCGCCGTCAAGACCAAGTCAATGAACCAACCTAAAAAATGGACGTCCCGTTAAAGGGACGTCCATTTTTGTTACCATCTTCGCTTTTGGCGAAACGATGGATATAGGTGGAATTGGCCTGTTGCCGCACGCTCAGCCGTTCGTTCCGTAATGCGTGCATGACATTCTTGGCACATGTACGTTTTAGCAGGTTTATTGCGAAGTCGTTTCGCTTCGAACGACCACGAATCAATCGTATCGACTTTATCACAAAGAGAGCACTTTACGCGCATGGTCTCACCTTCCTCTTCGTTGATTATAGCATGATTTCCAGATAGAAAAGCAGGGAAAGAAGTCATTAAGGGCGAATCCATTTCATATACCCGTTTAAGAAGGAGGGGAGTGCATGGCGAGTAAAGCAACGTTCGAACTTTCCCGGGCGCAACAAGAAACGTTAAACGAGATGCCGTTGACGTTTCTCGTCGCGTTTGATGAAGCGAAGCGGTGGCCGATCACCCACGCCATCAGTTGGGTGCAGGCGACCGATCAACAGACAGTCCGATTTGCCCTGACAAAAAACTCGCATCTCATCACGCTTTTGACAAGCGAAAAGACGGCGGGGCTCATCTTTTTAGAGGACGGTCTCGCTTACAGTGTGACGCTCTCGCACGTCCATGAATTTGAACCGGCTGTAAAACCGGGACTGCACCTGCGTTTTTTTAAAGGTTCGGTCGAAGAAGTCCGCAACATCTCCTTTTACGGGGCGACGTTCGGGCAACCGGACATCGTCAAGACGTACGATATCGAAGCAGCGGAAAAATTGGACCGAGAAGTGAAGGAAAGCTTGAACTCTTGATCACCAACAATTTTCGAGGGGCGGCAAAGCTTATGAAAAAAACGTATGTGCTCGATACGAACGTACTTCTACACGACCCACTCTCACTCTTTCAATTCGATGAGCATGACGTCGTCATCCCGGCCATCGTCCTAGAAGAACTCGATGGAAAAAAACGAAACATGGACGAGCTTGGCCGTAACGCCCGAGAAACGGCGCGTGTGCTTGACCAGCTCCGATCGACCGGCAAACTTCATGACGGGGTGCCGCTCGAGAATGGCGGCCATCTCTTCGTTGAGATCGGTCATGAACATACAGTCGACTTCCCGTTCGACGTCATGACGAATGACAACCGGATTTTGACGGTCGCACTCGGTTTGATGAAACAGTATGAGCATGATCACAACCGGAAAGTCGTGGTCGTCTCAAAAGATATACTGGTCCGTGTCAAAGCGGATGCGATCGGCATCGAAGCCGAAGATTATTTGACAGACCATATCGTCGACACGACGAATTTGTACGCCGGCTATCGCGAGATTGAGGTCGATCAGGCGATAATTGATGAATTCTATCAAGTTCGCCAGCTACCGACGTCGGCTTTTTCAAAAAACCAACTGTACCCGAACTCATTTGTCATCTTAAAGAGTAACGTTTCGAAAGCGAGCGCACTCGCGGTCGTCGATCCGTTACAACCGATCGTTCGACCGTTATCGCTCGACGCCGAGCACGTCTGGGGCATTCATCCGCGGAACGTCCAACAACGAATGGCGCTCGATTTACTACTTCGCGACGATATTCCGTTCGTGACGCTCCTCGGGAAAGCCGGGACCGGGAAGACGCTCCTCGCACTCGCGGCGGGACTTGCCCTCGTCGAGGACGAACGTCGCTTCAACAAGCTCGTCGTGGCGCGTCCGGTCGTGCCGATGGGCAACGACATCGGATACTTGCCGGGTGAGATGGAAGATAAGCTTCGTCCGTGGATGCAGCCGATCTATGACAATCTTGAATTCTTGTTTAATGCCAACTCGAAAGACGAGCTCGGAAATATCCTCGCCGGCATCAAATCGATTCAGCTCGAGGCGCTCACATATATTCGGGGGCGAAGTATGCCGGATCAGTTCATCATCATCGATGAAGCGCAGAACTTGACGAAGCACGAGATCAAGACGATTTTGACCCGGGTCGGGGAGAATTCGAAGATTGTTCTCGTCGGCGATCCGTATCAGATCGATCATCCGTATTTAGATGAATATTCGAACGGGCTCTCGTACGCCGTCGAGCGGTTCAAAGGGCAAAACGTATTCGGTCACGTCCAACTCATCAAAGGCGAACGCTCGTCGCTCGCCCGGTTGGCGGCCGATTTGCTATAGAAATAGACGCCGAGCGTAAGCTCGACGTCTCAGCTTGTTGACCAACATGAACGATATTGCTCGTCTTCCGGCGCCCACGCTTACTGCAGGCAATCCCGGAGCCGCATCGCGACTTGCGTCGCTGCTGGGTCTCCGTCGGATTGCTGTCCTGCAAGAGTCGGGGCGCCATCGGACGAGCAACGCAAACGGTCGCCATCTGGCGACCATTTGTCTTTTTCTGAGGCCCCGACAGTCGAAAGAAAAAGCCCGATTTATGTCGGGCAGTTCACTTCGAGGTCTTCGGACATAAAAAAGACGAACCAGATCGCTATTAGCGACCTGGTTCGTTAACAGCCTGAGACGCCGAGCATGAGTTCGACGTCTATTTTGTGTTTGGGTGGAGCAAAACTTGCACGTTCGCTTTCTCAAGAAACGCGTTCGTCAACATGATCAAACCGGTCACGATGAAGAGCGCAGAGAATCCGAAGTGGGCGACGATTTGGGATCCGAACAACGGTCCGAGCAGGTTGCCCATGAACTGGGCCGACTGATTGTAAGAAAAAATGCGTCCGGTCGCGTGACTCGGTGTATGTTTCCTTAGCAGTGACTGCACAGACGGCATGAGTGCCGCGGTCGCGAAACCAAGGCCGAAACGCAACATGACGAGCTGTGTCGTCGACGTCACGAACGCCTGAGGAATCAAGAACGCGGTATAAATGATGAGCGCCCAAAACAAAATCCGTTCCGGCCCGTGGCGGTCTGACAGCCGCCCGAGATGTTGTGCGGACAGGAGGGCGGCCACCCCCGGCGCTGAAGCGACGATTCCCGCGATGAATGCAAGGGAAGTCGTGTACGGGTTCAGTTCGCGGACGTACAGTGTCAACAGTGGCCCGATTGACTGCGTTGAAAACTGAATTAAAAACGTCGTTAAAAACAAGCTGAAGATGAGTTGGGGATGACGGAGCGAGGCGATGATCGACTTTGTCGAATCAAGTCGCTCGCGCGCCACCGGGACGAAATCTTCTTTCACGAACAGGAGTGTGATTAAAAACGTGACGAAGAGTGCGCTACCGGTAAAGAGAAAAACGGGTCGAAGCCCAATCCAATCTGCGAGCAGTCCACCGATCAATGGACCGAGGAGTCCGCCGGTGATACCACCGGTCGACAACGTGCCGAGCGCCCAGCCGCTTTTCTCTTTTGGTGTCTGTGAGATGACGAGAGTGATGCCGGCCGAGATGAATCCGGAGACAGCACCCATGATGAGTCGTAAACCGACGAGTTGATAAACGTCTTGCACGAAGCCGATCAAGAACATGACGACGGCCATTCCGAGGCTCGCCCGAATCAACATGAGCTTGCGCCCTTTCTGGTCAGCGAGTCGGCCCCAAAGCGGGGAGACAATGGCGGCCACGAGGAAAGTGGCGCCGAAAGCGACGGCGGACCAGGTGACGACGTGGTCAGGGTTGGTCACGCCGAGCTCTTCGATAAATAAGGGCAGGAACGGCAAGACGAGGCTCATCGAGGCGGCCGTCAAGAAGCTGCCGATCCAAACGATGATCAAGTTCTTTTTCCATAAAGGTATCGTAAGCGTCACGACCTTTCTGCATAGAGTATATTTCGATATCACACATGTTACACTTTGTGAAGTAAAAAGTCCAAAAAAAAGACGAACGAGATCGCTGATAGCGACCGCGTTCGTCAACAGCCTGAGACGGCGAGCGCCTTCCCATCAGCCATCCGTTCGGACGACGATATGGTCGACTTGACGAATGATTTGGTTGTTGTAGAGTGCATAGACTGGTCCGTCAGCCAACACTTTTCCATCTTGTGAAAACTGAAGATAAATCGAACCGACTTCGGCGAGCGGGATCGTCAATACCGTCTCCCCATAAAAGCTGACATGCGTCGCCGTATTGAGCGGCTCGGCGTTTTGGAGAAATGGTGCGAACGGCATCGCGAACGAGTCACGAAGCGCAGCGTCTTTATCGGCCCGCGACATCGGCTTATTGTGGTCGACGCGCGTCCCTAGTGTCAATCCGTCGTCCCATGCCTTCCCCATTTTGGCATAGTAGGCGTCTGAATCATTCTCGACGGCCTGGTCGAGTTCGTCGACTTTGCGTTTACGTTCGTCAAAAATCCATACAGTCGGGTCAATCGTCAGCGCGTGACGGACCGCTCCATCTAACGGAAAAATCATTGATACTCCCCCTTAACTAGCGATACAATGTATATTATACAGCTCTTCCGTGCAAAAAGGAAAACTGCGAGAAACACGCTTTGAATCTAGACTGTTCATTGAATTATGATGAAATATAATGTACAGTTGAGTTATGACAAACAGTCTGTCATTGTACGGAGGAGGGGTCGTAGTGGCGACAAATTTGGCTGCAGTCCAACGGGAACAGGCGCTTCACTTGCTTGAAGCAGATGCTGAAAAAATCCGTTGCTTGATTGAGGTACAATTAGAAAACTTGAAAATGCCGAAGTGCCCGCTTTATGAAGAGGTACTTGATACACATATGTTCGGTCTGTCGCGCCAAATCGATTTTGCGGTCCGGCTTGGACTTATTTCAGATGTCGAAGGCAAGCAACTGATCGATTCATTGGAACAAAAGTTATCCGCGCTCGCGGAAGCTTCAGAATTATGAACCTTATACTCAAACTGTGCAGGCGGCGCTGTTTGAGTATTTTTTTATAACGGGTTGCGGATTGCTGTACATAAGGAAGTGAAAACATGAAAACTCGGTTTCGGTACTTTGATTTCTCACTGTTCATTGCGGTGCTCTTGCTCGTTGGGATCAGCTCGATCATGATTTACAGCGCCAGTGTTTGGAATCGTGGGGATTACGCGAACAGCGGCTTGTTTTATCGGCAACTGTTCTATGCAGGGTTCGGGATTGTCGTCTATTTGATCGCGACGATGTTCCGGTATGAAAACTTCCGCAAAAAGAACGTGTTGCGAAGCCTGTATGCGCTCTCGGTCATTCTACTGTTTGTCACTTGGGCGATGCCTCCGCTGAACGGTGCCCGGGCTTGGCTCATTATCGGCGGTTTCACGATCCAACCAATCGAGATCGCTAAGTTTGTGTTAATTTTATTGCTCGCCAACTACTACCATCAGTTATGGAATCGTGAACTGACAGGATGGCCGGGCCGAATCGGCCGTGCGGCGATCGAACGGAAAAAGCTACGCGCCCAAATCGGGGCTTTCTTCATCATCCCGGGTTTGTTCTACTTTTTCCCGTATGCCTTCGTCATAAATGGACAGCCTGACCATGGCGGATTGTTCGTCTTAGGGGTAATTATGTTCATGATGTGGTTAGCTGCCGGGGCCCCGCTTCGCATCATCATCCCGGTGATTATTGCTGGAATTGGTTTTGTTTATGCTATGTATACGTTTGTTTTCACAGATAACCAAGTTAGTCGGATTAACGTCGTCTTCAATCCATTCATGGACCCGGAAGGCTACGGGCACCAACTTCTCATGTCGATCATCTCGATCGTGCATGGGGGATTGACCGGCGTCGGACTTGGGAATAGTTATCAAAAGTATGGCTATTTGCCGGAGCCGGAGACGGACTATATCATGTCGATCATCGCCGAAGAACTTGGCTTTATCGGCGTCCTCGTCGTCTTGGTGTTGCTCTTTTTCATCGCGTTCCGGGCAGTAAATATCGCCAACCATACCGACAGCCATTTTGCGATGTTCGTCTCGTTCGGGATTGCCGCGCAAATCATGGTCCAAACCGGGATCAATATCGGGGCGATGTCGGGCTGGTTCCCGGGTACGGGTGTGACGCTTCCACTCGTCAGTTACGGCGGCACGTCGCTGATCATGACGATGGGAATTCTCGGTGTGCTCAGCAGTATCTCGATGCGTAACCGTCACCGAGAGGCGACACGCCGCGCGGAAATTCGCGAAAAATCAGAAGAAAACGTTCAAAATGCATCACTACATGTAGTAAGGTAAAGATTTATATGTAAACGATTTCCAAAATGGGGGGATTTAGGTTGAAATCAATTAGCAAATTGCTTGTAGCCAACCGTGGAGAGATTGCCATTCGTGTATTTAGGGCAGCCTCAGAATTAGGAATGCGTACTGTCGCCATCTATTCGCAAGAGGATAGTGGATCGTTACATCGTTTTAAAGCCGATGAAGCGTATTTGATCGGTCTCAACAAGAAACCGATCGACGCCTATCTCGACATCGAAGACGTCATTCGAATCGCGAAGCAATCGGGGAGTGACGCGATTCACCCGGGTTACGGTTTCTTATCGGAAAACATTGAACTAGCTCGTCGTTGCCGCGAAGAAGGTATCATCTTCGTCGGACCGGACGAATCGCACCTGCACGCGTTCGGAGATAAAGTTCGGGCTCGTCAAAACGCGATCGCAGCCGGGCTACCGGTCATTCCAGGCTCGAACGGTCCATTGACTTCGTACGAAGACGCGCTCGACTTTGCGAACGTGCATGGTTTCCCGCTCATGGTCAAAGCCTCAATGGGCGGCGGCGGACGCGGTATGCGCGTCATCCGGACCGAGGCTGAGATGAAAGATTTGATTGAACGTGCCAAGTCAGAGGCGAAGCAAGCGTTCGGCTCAGACGAAGTGTACATAGAAAAATTAGTTGAACGTCCGAAGCATATCGAGGTGCAAATTCTCGGGGATGATCACGGGAACATCATCCATTTGTTTGAGCGTGACTGCTCGGTTCAACGTCGTCACCAGAAAGTCGTCGAAGTCGCACCGTGTGTGACGTTGTCGGAGGCGTCTCGTCAAGCAATCTGTGACGCGGCGGTTCAAGTGATGCGTCACGTCGGCTATGTGAACGCAGGGACGGTCGAGTTCCTCGTCACTGAGGATGAGTCGTTCTACTTCATCGAGGTCAACCCACGGATCCAAGTCGAACATACGATCACTGAGATGGTTACTGGGTTCGATATCGTCCAAACACAGCTCATGATCGCCCAAGGCGAGTCGCTTCACGGTGACGTGATTCACATGCCGAAGCAAGAAGATATCAAACTGCTCGGCTATGCGATCCAATCCCGTGTCACGTCGGAAGACCCGGCTAACAACTTCATGCCGGACACAGGGAAAATCATGGCGTATCGTTCGCCAGGCGGTTTTGGGGTTCGTCTCGACGGCGGGAACGCCTATGTCGGGTCTGAAATCTCGCCGTACTACGACTCGCTCCTCGTCAAGCTGTCGACGCATGGGATGACGTTCGAACAAGCGGCAGCGAAGATGGTCCGTAACTTGAACGAGTTCCGGATTCGCGGCATCAAGACGAACATCCCGTTTTTGATCAACGTCATGAAGCACCAAAACTTTATTAGCGGGGACTATAGTACGTCGTTCATCGATGATACACCCGAACTGTTCGTCTTCCCGAAACGGAAAGACCGAGGGACGAAACTCCTCAACTATATCGGGGACGTCACCGTCAACGGATTCCCGGGTGTCGGCTTGAAAGATAAGCCGATCAGCCGCTCGGTCCGAATCCCGCAAAACCTTCCGGCCGAAGCGAAGCCGGGGACGAAACAAATCCTGACAGAACTCGGTCCAGACGGTTTGGCTGACTGGATCAAACGTCAACCAGAGCTGCTCTTGACGGATACGACGATGCGAGACGCCCACCAGTCGCTCCTCGCGACACGGATGCGGACGCAAGACATCTTGAATATCGCCGAGCCGACGAGTAAACTCATGCCAGAACTGTTCTCGGTCGAGGCGTGGGGCGGGGCAACGTTTGACGTCGCCTACCGTTTCCTCTCGGAAGACCCGTGGGTACGTCTCATGCGCCTTCGTGAGAAAATGCCGAACGTCTTGATTCAAATGCTCCTTCGCGGTGCCAACGCCGTCGGGTATAAAAACTATGCTGACAACGTCATCGAGAAGTTCGTCCACGAGGCGGCTTATGCCGGCGTCGACATCTTCCGAATCTTCGACAGCTTGAACAACATTGAATCGATTAAACTCGCGATCGACGCGACGCTGCCGACAGGGAAAGTCGCAGAAGCGGCAATCTGTTACACCGGTGACTTGTATGACGGAAACCGTCCGAAGTATCACTTGCCGTACTACGTCGATCTCGCCAAGCAGCTCGAAGCGAGCGGAGCTCATATTCTTGCGATCAAAGATATGGCTGGCCTCTTAAAACCTGAATCGGCGTATGCGCTCGTGTCGGCACTGAAAGACGCCGTCGACTTGCCGATTCATTTGCACACGCACGACGCTTCGGGGAATGGGATCTTCACTTACGCACGGGCGACTGATGCGGGCGTCGATATCGTCGACGTCGCAGCGAGCTCGATGTCGGGTATGACGTCGCAGCCTTCAGGTGGAAGTTTGATTTACGCACTCGACCATCACGAACGCCAGCCGAAGATCGATGCGAAGCACTACGAAGTCATCAGTGACTACTGGCAAGACGTGCGTCATAACTATGAACCGTTCGAAAGTGACATGCGTGCATCGAATCCATCGGTGTATGAGCATGAGATGCCGGGCGGACAGTATTCGAACTTGCAGCAACAAGCGAAAGCGGTCGGTCTCGGTGACCGCTGGAGTGAAGTGAAGTCGATGTACGCCCGCGTCAACATGTTGTTCGGCGATATCGTCAAAGTGACCCCGTCGTCTAAAGTCGTAGGGGACATGGCACTCTTCATGGTCCAACATAACTTGAGCGAACAGGACGTCATCGAACGAGGAAATCAACTCGATTTCCCAGACTCGGTTGTCGAGATGATGCGCGGTGAGCTCGGGTCGCCTCCAGGAGGGTTCCCGAAAGACGTCCAACAAGCGATTCTCAAAGGTGAGGCGCCGCTCGAGGTCCGTCCGGGTAAACTGATCAAGCCGTACGACTTTGAAGCGGCTCAAACGAAGTTATTTGAGAAGCTCGAACGTCCGGTGACGGACTTTGAACTGCTCGCGAACGCGCTTTATCCGAAAGTGTTCGAGGACTATGTGACCCATACGAACACGTACGGTGACGTCTCGGTGCTTGACACGTTGACGTTCTTCTATGGATTGAACGTCGGCGAGACGATTCAAGTCGAAATCGAGACAGGGAAGACGCTCATCATCAAGCTCGTTCAAGTGAGCGCTGCGAACGAAGACGGAATCCGCCTCGTCTCGTATGAGATGAACGGCGTACCACGTGAAATCGAGATTAAAGACGTCAACGTGAAGTCGGCGACGACGAGCCGACCGAAAGTGGAACGCTCGAATTCGAAACAAGTCGGGGCCTCGATGCCAGGTTCGGTCTTGAAAGTACTCGTCGAACCAGGAAGCCGGGTCCATCGTGGGGAACAACTTCTCGTCACTGAGGCGATGAAGATGGAGACGACGATCCAAGCCGCACAAGACGGTGAGATTAAAGCGATCCATATTAAAGAAGGCGACACAATCCAAAGTGACGACTTGTTGATTGAATTTGTATAATCAAAAGAAGCATAGCCAAGCTATGCTTCTTTTTTAGATAGGGAGTGGGAAAGATGAGACGAGTATGTTGGTTCCGGTCAGATTTTCGATTAAGTGACAACCATATGTTACACCGGGTCTTGAAAGACGCCGCCGATGACGATGACATCGAGTTCGTCTTTTGGCTCAATCCGAAATACTGCGAGCCGTTCGAGACGAGACACGATTATTTTTTCGCGACGATGAAGCAGTTCATGCAGGAGCTCGCCGATCAAGAGATCGGGCTTCGCACCATTGTTGCCAACTCAGCGGAAGCGTTTGTCGAGCAGCTCGGACGACCCGACGCGCTTTATTTTAACGCTGAGTATGTCGAGCCGTTCAAACAACGTGACGATGCGGTCATCGAAGCGCTCGGGGGAGACGTGTTAGTCATCCGTTTACTCGACCGTCATTTATTCGCCCCGAACGCGTTCACGAAAAAAGACGGTACTCCGTATAAAGTGTATACGCCATTCAAAAAAGCGGTGTACGCTGAGACGCCGCCACAACCGTACGACGTCGACGTCGCTCGATTGAAACAACTCGCGACGAAGCAACATGAACTACCTGATGAATTGAAACAGCAGTTTGACCGGTGTGAACGTTCGTGGAAAGCGCTCGGAGAGGAAGCGGCTATGAAACGGTTACGCGATTTTGTGGAACACCGGGTGACGAGTTACGCTGAAGACCGTGACATCCCGGCGATCGCCGGGACGAGCCGGCTGTCACCGTATTTACGGACCGGTGTGTTGTCGATTCGTACGGTCACAGCAGCCGTCCTCGAGGCGCGGCAGTCAACAGGACGTGACACGTATTACGATGAGTTATTGTGGCGCGAGTTCTACTATATGATCATGGTCCAGTTTCCGGGACTGAAAGACCGGCCGTTCAACGATAAATATAAACATCTCGACTGGGAAGACAATGACGATCAGTTTGAGAAATGGTGCCGTGGCGAGACCGGGTATCCGATCGTCGACGCGGCGATGCGTCAATTGAACGAGACCGGTTGGATGCACAACCGGCTCCGGATGATCGTCGCTTCGTTTTTGACGAAACATCTGTTGATCGACTGGCGCAAAGGCGAGCGCTACTTCGAACGGAAGTTGATCGACTACGAGGCCGCCTCGAACATCGGCGGATGGCAATGGGCCGCTTCGGTCGGAACGGACGCCGTGCCGTATTTCCGGATCTTTAATCCGACGATCCAGTCGGAGAAGTTCGACGCGGACGGGACGTTTATCCGCAAATATGTAACCGAGTTGGCTGACGTTGACAGGAAAGCGATCCATTTCCCGGACCCGTCAGATCGGGACGGTTATATCGAACCGATCGTCGATCATAAGGCGGCGCGTGCAAGGGCGCTCGAGCGGTTCAAGGACGTGCAGTGACAAATAGGCATACAAAAAGGAGCGGTCGCCCGCTCCTTTTTGTGATTCGTGATTTAGTTTGATTCGTCAGACCGTTTCTTTTCGAGCTGCGTCTACCGCTCGATTGGTGCTTCGATACGCATGGTACGCCAAGTACGAGATGATCCCGAAGTAGCACGTGATCAAGAAAGCGTGCAAGAGCGGTACATATGTGGCGTGGCCGCCAAGGACGATCCATGCACCCGTGCCGACTTGAAGCATGATGAAGAATAGTGAGGCCCACATGCCCCGTTCGACGAGACGGTTCGTTTCGCGTCGGGCCAAATAAAGGACGTAGAGCGTGTAGAAGACGAGGAGTGCCGCCATGATGCGATGCCCCATTTGAACGTATGATTCGAACGTCCACACGTTTTGCTCACAGATCGGCCAACCGACACAGGCGTATGTCGCACCGAGGTGTCTGACGTAAGCTCCTGTGTAGACGACGACCATCGTGTAAATCGTCAACCCGTACAAGTGAATCTTTAGTTTTTCGGATACCGCTTTGTGTACCCGTTCACCTTCGAATAAAAGAATCGTCAGGATGAGCAGGGACGCAAACGAGACGAGCGAGATCCCGAAATGGAGCGCGAGAATCGCGTCCGACTGTTGCCAGATGACGGCTCCGGCGCCGATGATCGATTGGATCAACATGAAAATGAACGCTAGGAACGCGAACACTTTGACATCGAATCGATTTTTGACGACCGTGAACGTCCAAATCGTCAAGGCGATGATGAGGAGTCCCTCAATCCCTGACACGACGCGGTGACTGTATTCGATCATCGTCTCGACGCTCGGGTTCGTCGGGATCAGTTTCCCGTGACAGAGCGGCCAGTCCGTCCCGCAACCGTCACCTGAGTCGGTTTTCGTAACAGTACCGCCCATGATCAAGACGAGCATCATACCGAGGGTGACGAGGCTTGAGAATAGTGCGAGTTTTTTATGCATTCGTTTCCACCTGCTTTTTGAGAAAAATCACTAGAATTGTGCCTTGTATGTTTTTATTTTTTTCGCCATACTTATTATACGGCTTTAGTCCGGAAAAACGAAACGGAAAAGCTTGCAATCGCTATCAAAATCGTTATCCTAGTATTAGTACAGGAATTTTACTGTGACAATTATCACACGTTCGCCATAAAAAACTCGCTATTTTACAAGCATAAACGACGTATTCTTTTTGGAAATATGGTATCTTTGTAATGAGTTAGGTGTACTTTGTTCATATTGTGTTTTTTCTGTGAAAAGAATACGAGGATTTCGTGATTATGTGGGGGGGTCAGCATGACAAAAGTCAACCCGGGAACAGTGGCAGAAGTAGACTATACAGAATCCGCCGCCTCGTTCCGTGACTATGTTGCTTTGGCAAAAATGGGAATCGTACGCGCTAACCTTTTGTTAGTGTTCGCCGGTTTCTTTGTGGCAACAACATACCAGAGTGACACGCCAGTGCTTTATTTGTTTGAAGTTTGGCCACAGCTCTTATTAACGATGTTAGGAAGCGCGCTCGTCATTTCCGGGAGTTGTTACCTAAACAACTTCGTGGACCGTGATATCGACTACTTGATGGGACGTACAGACAATCGACCGAGTGTCACCGGTAAAATTTCAGGGGAGCGCATTTTACTTCTCGGACTTACGCAACTTGCGGTCGGGACATTGCTTTTATTGATCGTGTCGTACGTAGCAGCAGTCTTCGGTTTAATCGGGGCATTTTTTTATGTCGTTATTTATACGATGTGGCTAAAACGGACACATACGTTGAACACGGTCGTCGGCAGTATCTCCGGAGCGGTTCCACCGCTGATCGGATGGGCCGCGATTGACCCGGCGCTTCATATCGACGCCTGGCTCATGTTCCTCGTCATGTTCTTGTGGCAACCGCCACATTTCCTCGCGCTCGCGATGCGACGCGTTGAGGAATACCGGGCGGCAGGCATTCCGATGCTGCCCGTTGTAAACGGCTTCGCGATCACCAAGCGGCAAATCATTTGGTGGATTGCGACGCTCATTCCAGCATCGCTCTTGTTTATGCATTACGGTACGGTCTACGTGATCATTGCGGCCGGTCTTGGGGGCTACTGGTTATATCTCGGTTTGAAAGGGTTTAAAGCCGAAGATGAGATCAAGTGGGCTAACAAAATGTTCTTTTATTCATTAATTTATTTAGTCGTGTGGATTGTCGCACTCATGCTGACGGCACTGCCTTCGTCATGACGGCACTTTGGTAATCGCACTCACTATATAGAAACCATTGCACATCATTTTGGGAGAAAGTGGGGATTGTTGTGAAATCATTTAAGAAGCTTCTGTTTGGCATCGTCCCGATGATGATGTTCGCGCTGCTATTGTCAGGGTGCGGCGTAGAGGGATTGTCTGCATTGAAGCCGATGGGAGAAGGCGCTGAAATTCAGCTCCGGATCATTCTCATCAGTTTGGCAATCATGCTCTTTGTACTTGTCATCGTAACGGTCATTTACGTGTACGTGCTCATGAAATTCCGTCGGAAAGATGAATCGATTCCGAAGCAAGTGGAAGGTAGCAGCACGCTCGAGATGATTTGGACAGTCGTTCCAATCATCTTGCTCATCATTCTCGCTGTTCCGACAATCACAACGACTGTCGAACTCGCGAAAGCGAAAGAAGCGAAAAAAGAAGAAGAAATTAACGTTACAGCCAACCTGTACTGGTGGGAGTTCGAATATCCGAACGCTGGTGTTGTCACAGGACAAGAACTTGTCATCCCGGTCGGTAAACGGGTCGGTATCAACTTGACATCAAAAGACGTCATTCACTCGTTCTGGGTACCGGCTTTGTCTGGTAAGACGGATACGAACCCAGGGTTAGATAACGAGATGTGGTTGCATGCGAACGAAGCAGGTACGTTCTACGGTAAATGTGCCGAGCTTTGCGGACCATCGCACGCGCTCATGGACTTCAAAGTCATCGCCCTCGAGCAAGCTGATTACGATCAGTGGCTCGAAGACATGAAAGCGAAGCAAGACGAGAACACAGAAAACCTTGTCGCCGACAATCAAAACTTGACGACAGGTGAGCAAGTGTACGTCGAAAGTTGCTTGAGCTGCCACGGTGGCGGTAAAGTCGCGCCGAGCTTGACGAACTTCGGTGACCGCGAGTGGTTGGCGGGTTACCTCGAAAACAACGAAGAAAAGTTGAAAGAATGGATTCGTGATCCACAAGCATTAAAACAAGGCGCGCTCATGCCTGGCTTCAGTGAAGGCCAAATCAGTGATGAAGAGTTAGATGCACTCGTTGACTTCTTGTACGATCAGAAGATTGACTAACGGGAAAAGGGGGATTTCACGTGGCACAGACCACTGCTATGCAGCAACCGCGTAAATACAATGGCATCATGGATTGGGTTACGACGGTTGACCACAAAAAAATCGGTATTTTGTATTTGTTCTCAGGAATCTTCTTCCTCCTTCTCGGTGGAATTGAAGCGTTACTTATTCGTTGGCAACTCGTCCGTCCGATGAACGATTTCGTCAGCGGCGAAGTGTTCAACCAGTTGATCACGATGCACGGGACGACGATGATCTTCCTTGCGGCGATGCCGATGCTATTCGGTTTTATGAACGCCGTCGTGCCGCTTCAAATCGGGGCGCGCGACGTCGCGTTCCCGTTCATTAACTCGCTCGGTTTTTGGTTGTTCTTCTTCGGTGGCCTCATGTTGAACCTTAGCTGGTTCTTCGGCGCTGCACCGAACGCGGGTTGGACGGCTTACGCGCCGCTCTCGACGCAACCGGAAGCGACAGGGGTCGACTTCTACGCCCTCGGTCTTCAAATCTCAGGGTTCGGTTCACTCATGGCCGGGATTAACTTCCTCGTCACGATTTTGAACATGCGGGCACCAGGCATGAAACTCATGCGGATGCCGCTCTTCACGTGGACGACGTTCGTCGCTTCGGCGTTGATCGTCTTCGCGTTCCCGCCGCTTACAGTCGGCTTGTTCATGTTGATGTTCGAGCGTCTGTTCGGAGCCGTTTACTTCAATCCGGCAATGGGCGGTAACGTCGTCATTTGGGAACACCTCTTCTGGATCTTCGGTCACCCGGAAGTTTACATCTTGATCTTACCGGCATTCGGTATTTTCTCGGAAATCATTCCGACGTTTGCCCGTAAACGCTTGTTCGGTTACACGACGATGGTATTCGCTACGATGCTCATCGGGTTCCTTGGCTTCATGGTTTGGGTTCACCACATGTTCACCGTCGGTCTCGGGCCGGTCGCGAACTCGATCTTCGCCGTCGCGACGATGGCCATCGCCGTTCCGACAGGGGTCAAAATCTTCAACTGGCTGTTCACACTTTGGGGTGGGCAGATCAAGTTCAACGTTCCGATGCTTTACTCGGTGGCGTTCATCCCATCGTTCCTCGTCGGAGGGATGACAGGGGTTATGCTCTCGGTCGCACCGGCTGACTATCAGTACCACGATAGTTACTTCGTTGTCGCCCACTTCCACTACGTAATCGTCGGTGGGGTCGTCTTCGGTCTTTTCGCAGGACTGTTCTACTGGTTCCCGCTCATGTTCGGCAAAGCGCTCTCTGAGAAGCTTGGCTACTGGCAGTTCTGGTTGTTCTTCATCGGGTTCCACTTGACGTTCTTCCCGCAACATTTCCTCGGATTGTTCGGGATGCCACGCCGCGTCTTCACATACTTGCCGAATCAAGGGTTTGAGACGATGAACTTGCTGTCGACGATCGGTGCCTTCTTCATGGGTGTGTCGACGATCATCTTGCTCATCGCCGTCGTCAAGGCGTTCTTGTCGAAAGACGTCGTCAAGCCGGACCATTGGGAAGACGGACGTACGCTCGAGTGGACACTTCCTGTGCCGACTCCAGAGTACAACTTCGCACAAACACCGCTCGTCAAAGGGTTGGACACGTTCTGGCTCGAGAAGATGGCGGGTAACAAACGGGTTTCTGTCGCTGAACCAGTGTCAGACATCCACATGCCGAATAACTCATTGATCCCGTTCTTCATGTCACTCGGGTTATTCATCGCTGGACTTGGCGCGATTTTCCAAATGGACAACCCGGTTGTCGGTTGGTCACTTATCGTCATCGGTTTACTCATCACGTTCGTGTCGATGTTCCTCCGTTCATGGATCGACGACCACGGATTCTACATTCCAAAATCACAAATCGAAGCGGATTTGAAAGCGATTCGTGAGAAAGGAGAACAATAAATGGCACATGCAGTTGAAAAACACCCAGTGACCGGTATTCCGGCCAATCCAGAGAAAGCCACGCTGGAAGGGAAAAATAAATATGTGGCCTTCTGGTTCTTCCTTGGAGGAGAGACGGTTCTCTTCGCCTCGTTGTTTGGAACGTACGTCGGGCTTCTAAATTCTGGTGCGCCAGAGGAACTTCGCTCGTACAACATCTTTGAGATGGGGCTCGTCTTCATGATGACGATGCTCCTCCTCACGAGCTCGCTCACGAGCGTGCTCGCGATGATGAACATGAAAGCGAACAATCCAGGTCGAATGAAGTTTTGGTTGATCGTGACGCTTCTTCTCGGGGCAGGGTTCTTAGGAGCTGAGATTTACGAGTTCATCCACTACTACAGTATCGGTCATACGTTCACGTCGAGTGCGTTCGGTTCTGCGTTCTATACGCTCGTCGGATTCCACGGCGCTCACGTCACGTTCGGTCTCCTTTGGATCACGACGCTGTTGATCCGCAACTGGAACCGTCCGATCGATGTCTACAACGCACCGAAGTTCTATGTGTCGAGTTTATATTGGCACTTCATCGACGTTGTTTGGGTCTTCATTTTCTCGATCGTCTATCTCTTAGGGATGGTGAGCTGACATGGAAAAAAATCCAATGAACGAAACACACAAACAGTTAGAGCTTGAAGTGAAGGCAGAGTCGAGACGCGAGTATCAACTTCAGTTGATCAGTTTCGCGATGATGATTTTGCTCACGTTTGTCGCGTTCGGCGCGGTCTACGCGGAGCTCATGCCGGTATGGGCGGCGGGTGGCTTCTTGATCATCCTCGCCATCATCCAAGTGTTCTTGCAGCTGTACATCTTCATGCATATGAACAACCGTGGCAACACGTGGATCGTCGGAATGATGTGGCTTGGTATTTTCGTCGCCATCATCACTGTCGCGGCACTTCGTTTGCTCATTTGGTAAAAATGTGACAAAGGATTGAACATCTGTGGAAACATAGATGATTCAGTCCTTTTTGCTTTACTTCAAAAATAAAGGAATAGTAATCTTGAAGTGAACGGTTTCATTGGTTTGGGAGAGAAAGAAAAGGGGTGAAGGGATGCTCTGGAATACATCAGAGCTACTCAAACAGTTCGAATGGACAACGCTTTGGAGTCCGTTGTTCGGATTGTTGATGGTAGGGTTGTACGTCCTCTATGCGTTCGTCACAGAGAGAATGGCGAAACGAGGGTACGAGTCGACCACGTTGCTACAAAAGTTCAGCATGTTGTTTGCGATCGTGCTCTATTACATCGGATTTGGTAGTCCAGTCGACGTGCTCGCGCACATCATCTTCTCGGTGCATATGTTGCAGATGGTGCTCGTCTACGTGTTAGCGCCGGCGCTCGTCATTTACGGATTGCCGTATTGGGTATTTGAAAAATTATTTAGTTATAAAGTAATCGGGCCGACGCTTAAGTTTATGACGAAACCGCTGATTGCGCTCGTGTTGTTCAACGCGTTATTTACGTTTTACCACATGCCATTCATCTTTGATTACGTGTTAACGAACTACGGGGTGCATCGCATCTTTCACGGGGCTCTCGTCGTCTTTAGTTTGACGATGTGGTATCCGGTAATCGCCCCGTTCCTCTCGGATGAAGAAGAGGGGATGTCCGATTTGAAACGGATGGTGTACATCATCGCAAACGGTGTGCTATTGACGCCTGCTTGTGCGTTCATCATCTTCAGTCAAGGAATTCTCTATGACGCCTATACGGACGTTGAGACGTTCGCGACGGTGCTCGGATACTGTATGCCGAACGGAGACGTATCCGGTCTCGACTTAAACGCCTTGATGGGTGCGACGAACAGCGCCCTCGAAGACCAGCGCTTCGGCGGGGTATTGATGAAGCTTGGACAGGAAGTCGTGTACGGTTTCTTCTTCGGTTGGACGTTCTTCGGTTGGGTACGCCGGACGAAATCGCTCGCGCTTGACGAAGGCATGTCATTCACACCGAACGAACCGAAAGAGAAAAAATGAACTAAGTCAAAGGGGAAACATCGATGAACTATCTTGCCTTAATTAGTGTGACATTCATTGTAATCAGTGCGATTTTGGTCGCCATCGGCTGGACGATTATCGCGCGCGACCGCCGCAATATTGAAAAGCATAAAAAAGTCATGACAGCAGCTGCCGTCGCGGCGACGACGTTCTTTATCCTTTACGTCTCGCGGACGATCTTTGTTGGGAATACCGCATTTGGAGGTCCGGACTCGGTGAAGCCGTACTATCTCGCTTTCATGATTTTCCACATCATCCTGGCGACGACAGGTGGTATCCTCGGATTGATCACACTCTATCTCGGCTATAAAAACAAGATCGAGAAACATCGTAAAATCGGACCGAAAGCATCAGTCGTCTGGTTTTTCACAGCCATTACAGGTGTGATGGTCTATGTTCTTCTCTATGTGGCGTTTGAACCGGGTGAGACGACGAACGTCTTCCGGGCCATCATCGGAGGATGACCGAAGAGAGGGGGATGAGCATGAAACGGAATAGTTACTTGACGGTCGGGTTGACGGTCGTCATTTTGATCGCTATCGGAGCGGCCTCGTATTTCCTCTTCTTCAAAGAAGATGATTTGCCGGTCATCCAAGAGCCGACCCCGTTCACGTTGACGAACGCGCTCGATGGCCAACCGTACGACTCAGATAACGGAAAAGTCAAAATCGTCACGTTCTTTTATACGAACTGTCCCGATATTTGTCCGCTCACGCTACGCGACTTCATGAAACTCGAGCAAGACTTGAAGGCGAACGACTTGTACGGCACTGACGTCGAACTCGTCGCCATCACGGTCGACCCGGAAGTCGATACGATCCCGGTACTTGAGAACTACGGAGCGGCGTTCCAAGCTGAGCCAACTGGATGGAAGATGTTGACCGGTGACAAAGCCGACATCGACCGGATCACCCGTCAGCTTCAGTTCTATTATTCGAAAGCGAATAGTGGACTTGTCACCCACGCGACGACGATGTATATCATCGACCGTCACCATGATGTTCGTGCAGTCGCGCAAATGGCGACGACAGGAGAAAAACCAGTCGACATCGAAACCATTATGGAGGACGTGAAAGTGCTCGTTGCAGAAAAGGAGTGAAGAAGATGAACGATACGATGGCTGTCATCGGAAACGATTATTCATACGGAGATGTGACGATTGCAGAGCGGGCGATCGAGGATTTGATTGCGTGTAGCGCGATCGAATTCGGATTGCGTGAAGTGAAAGTCGTGTCGCTCTCGAAAGAGCGGTACGATTATCTACTGATCGCACCCGTCTCGCTTAGCGAGGCAGAGCGGTTGTACCGTTACGTCCGCGACCAGTTCGATCTATTGCTCGGACAAGTCGATGTGACACTCAATGTGATTGCTACATGAGAGAAGGGAGGACCCATTGAGGGCCTCCCTTTTTGTGTATCATATTATCTGAAATGACATGTCTATATTTTCCAGAAGCAACCTCTGGTATGATGAGAGATGAGTCATACGACAGTTCGTTTCTTATTATGAAGGAGGACGTAACATGCAGAATAACGCGTTGGTCATCATTGATATTCAAAATGATATCACGAAGAATTATAAGGCGATTATCGATCACATTAACCGCTCAATCGATTGGGCGGTCGAGCAAGGGATTCCGGTCGTGTATATTCGCCATGAGAATCTGTCGCCCGGCACTAGGACGTTTAAAACGGGTACGCGCGGTGCTGAGCTGGCCCCGGAGTTGAAACGCGTGTCCGATCATGTATTCACAAAATATAAGGGCAACGCCTTGACGAGTGACGCGTTCAGCGAGTTTATTCAAGCGAATGAGATTGGCCACTTTTATATTGCCGGCGCGGATGCGATTGCCTGCGTGAAATCGACGTGCTATAACTTACGCAAATTAGACTATGCGGTCAGCGTATTAACGGACTGTATCACGAGTTATGATTTAAAGAAAATTGACGGGATGCTCGACTATTATGAGAGTAAAGGGTGTGCCATCATCCGGTCAGAGGACTTACCGGCGTAAAGGGATCCTCGGTCTGAATCCAGCCGCCCTCTACATAGATGAATCGCCGTTTCAGCCAAAAGAAAAACCCCTTCGTTTAGAGGGGTTTGACTTCCAGTGTTTCCGCAAGAGCCGCGAGACGACGCTCACAGTCGCGAACGATTTCTTCTGGGAACTCTTCGTCGTACTCGACGCCGTGCGGGTAGTAATGTTTCCCGAGAATCGGTGTCACCATTTTAACGACCGCATGACGGTCCTCGATTTGGCCTTCAATCGCATAAACCGGCAAGCGCAGGTAAAACGTCTCGCCCGTCGATTGCTTCTCGTACTTCATATCATACGTCGCACGCTCATAGTCCCAAGCGCCTTCACGGATGAAATGATGATGATCCATGATCGTCTCGAGCAAACCGAAGCGGATCTCTTTTCCCTCGATGTGGAACTGCTCAAATTTCATCATAATCCCCCTTTTCCCTAATAAACCTCATATGTCATCATATCATATTCGAAAACGTTCTTGGAATAACGTGTGTTCAAATTGTGAAAAAAAGATGAACGGTCAAGACATCGTTTCGAGATACGCCGCAATCTTGTCGATAAGTCTCACGCCGAGCGGCATCAATCCTTCTGAACCGAAGAAGACGTTGAATTCCAAGATGTAAAAATTATCCCCTGAGACGATGACGTCGAACGCGGCGTGATTGATGTGAAGCGTCTTCGCGATCGAGAGCACTTCTTCCACGACGTGACCTGGGATATCGTCATACGAGAAGTGGGCACCTTGGGCGACGTTGTTTAAAAAGGCCTCACTGACGCGCCAATAAGAACCGACGACTTCTTCGCCGATGACGATGATGCGCAGGTCACGGTCGTTCGGGATGAACTGTTGGACGTAAAACGTCTCGTGTTTGTCGACGTATTCGAGCCATTCTTGTTCATTTTTAATGAGCCAGACGCCTTGACCCATCGAGGACTTGGCGGTCTTGGCGACGAACGGGTATTCGAACTCTTCAAGGACGCGTTCGATCGTGTACGGGTTCTTCCCGTAAATTAACGTCTTCGGGATGCGATGCGGGAACGTCGCTGTGAAAGCGCGTGTCATCTCGATTTTATCGTGCCCGAGGTGGTACGTTGCCGGAGACGGGAAGATCGGTTTGTTCAATCCGTAAATGATCGAGTTGACCATCCAGTACTCCGGGAAGAGGACGAGATCGGCCGCCCGGACTTTATCGAGCTGATCATAATAATATTCTGGTTTCGCATAGTCGGTTTTCATACCGGCCGAGCGAATCATGTTAAACGAGACTTTTTTCATCGTACACCGCACGAAGCGGTGGTTCACTTCCTTTCTGCATTTACGTCACGTTCAATTATAAGTCCGATTGCTCACAGAGGGAATCAATTGTGGTAAAATCATGTCAGAAAGGGTGAAAGCCATGATTATTACTGAACAGACGATTGATTTGCTCGATCAAACAGAAGCATTGACTGCCTTGATCGAGACGAGCGAATCGTTCCAAACATATATCGCGACAAAACAAGCTCGCGCTCGCTCGAAAGAAGCCCAGGAAGTCGAACGGGAATTTTTACGAATGAAAGAAGATTATGAGTACGTGCAACGGTTCGGGAAACATCACCCAGATCACGATCGTATTAAAAAAGAGATGCATCTCGTGAAGCGTCGTCTCGACGTGCAACCGGAAGTGGCCGCCTTCAAAAAGGCGGAACGTAACTTGGATAAGTTACTCGGAGAAGTGAGTGAGCTGTTGGCGTTCTCGGTATCTCCAAAAATCAAAGTGCCTACCGGCAACCCGTTCTTCGATGAGGGTGGCTGTTCCGGTGGCGGAAGCTGTGGCGGAGGAGGCGGAAGTTGTGGATGTGCTGGCTGAATCATTCGAGTTAAAAGGTCGAATCGGACTCGTCGTTTACGTGCAGTCGCTCAAACAAGTGAAAGCGCTACGTCGCTACGCAAACTTATATTACGTCTCGAAGCGTGAGAAGTACGCCTTTTTATATACGGACTTAGAAGACCATGAGACGATCATCGAGAAAATCAGTGCCTTGCCATTCGTCGACGCGGTCGTTCGGAGCGAACGGCCTTTCATTGCCGAGACGTACGAGCCAAAGCAGAAATAAACGGGCGAGATGAAGGTGGTGACGCCTTCATCTTTTCTAATGGAGGATCAACGATGCGAGTCATTTCAGGAGAACGAAAAGGGACGCGCCTAAAGGCGGTCCCAGGGTCGACGACACGACCGACGGCAGATAAAGTAAAAGAATCATTGTTTAATATCATCGGCCCTTACTTCGCCGGGGGGGATGCCCTCGACCTTTACGCGGGGAGTGGCGGTCTCGGGATCGAGGCGTTATCACGGGGGTGCGACCGTGCCGTCTTCGTCGATCGTCATGGGAAGGCGATTCAAACGATACAGGACAATCTACGGGCGACGCGTTACGAGGCACAAGCGACGATTCAAAGACAAGACGCGCGGGCCGTCCTCGACCAACTCGCCGAGACGGGGCGGTCGTTTAAACTCATTTTCATGGACCCGCCGTACCATGAGGAAGAACATGAATCGTTTTTACAACTCATTGAATCGAACCGACTGTTGACAGACAACGGCGTCGTCGTCTGCGAACATGGCAGCGAGACGACGTTGCCGGATCGGGTCGGTCTGCTCGAAAAAATTAAGGTTCAACGCTACTCGTCTGTCATTACGATCAGCCTTTACGAGTACGCAACGACCGAGGAGTGAACATATGAAACGGATCGCGATTTGCCCGGGGAGCTTTGACCCGATTACGAACGGACATTTAGATATTATTGAGCGGGCGGCAGCCATCTTTGATGAAGTGATCGTCGCGGTGCTCGAAAACTCGAGCAAGGCACCGTTATTCAACGTCGAAGAGCGGCTCACGCTCATTCGGGAAGTGACATCGCATTTACCGAACGTGTCAGCGGACGCGTTTGGCGGGCTGCTCGTCGAGTATGCCGCTAAACGAGAAGCAGCGACGATCGTCCGCGGTCTTCGGGCCGTCTCTGACTTCGAATACGAACTTCAGATCGCTTCGATCAACAAGAAGTTAAACGAGGACGTCGAGACGCTGTTTATGATGACGAACAGCAAATACTCGTTCCTCAGCTCGTCGATCGTGAAAGAAGTCGCCAAATACGGCGCCTCGGTCGCTGAACTCGTTCCCGAACAAGTCGAACAGGCACTTCGGAAAAAATATGAAGTGAGTCAACAGCAATGAAGTCGCTGAAGATCGGCTTCGGTATCCTCGTCGCCGTGCTCATCTTTCTGTTTGCCCCGTTACCTTATTACATCACGTATCCGGGCGAAGCGACGACCATCGAAACCTTTATGACGGTTGAAGACGGGACGAAAGATGCGGGTGAACTGATGATGGTCACGATCTCGCAACGACGGGCGACACCGCTTTGGCTCGTCGGGAGCTGGTTCACGCCGTTCACGGAAGCGAGTCCGTCTAGTCGCTATTTGTATGACGGCGAAGGGGAAGACGATTACGAGCGAAGACAGCAGCTGCTCATGTCATCGTCGCAGCAAGCGGCCATTCAATACGCGTACGGTCTAGCCGAAGAGGACGTGACCGTCACGTTTGACGGCATGTACGTCTCGGCTCCAATCACCGGGTCGCTCGCGGCGAACGTCCTTAAACCAGGTGACGTCATTACAGCGCTTGACGGCCAATCGTTCGCGTCACGTCTTGATTTCATCAACCGCGTCTCGGCGTTCGAGACGGGGGATGAAGTGACGATCACGCTCGAACGGGATGGACGGGAACGTGTCGTGAAGACACTCGTTCAACCGCTCGACCGGAGCGGGGACCGTGTCGGTCTCGGAATTTATGAACCGCTGCCGGTGCAAGATGTGCGCACAGAACCGGACGTCACGTTTGAACTGACGAACGTTGGGGGGCCCTCGGCCGGGCTCATGTTCACGCTAGAGATTTATGATCAGTTGACGCCGGGTGACTTGGCGGGCGGTGAGACGATTGCCGGTACTGGCACGGTCGATGAAGAAGGAAACGTCGGTCCGATCGGTGGGGCGTGGCAAAAAATCGTCGCGGCTGACCGAGCCGGTGCCTCGGTGTTCTTCGTGCCGGCCGGTTCGAATTATGATGAAGCGCTGGAATCACTCGACCGGCTCGAGAGCGATATTGCAGTCGTTCCGGTCGAAACGGTCGAGGACGCCATCGATTATTTGGAGTCGATGAATTGAGGGGTTTGCATATGCTCGAGCAGTGACCGGTTGCCGAGAGGTAACCGGTACGCCTCGGTCACACGAGCTTCGAACGCTAAATCGGACTGGTACTTGCTGACGAGCGGTACCGTTTTTTTTATGTCTTTTAAGACGCTACGGCCAATCGCATTGAATGCGAGCGGACGGACGTACGGGACTTCGTCAAATCGTTCCGGAAGTTCGTCACGTTTCCAATGGATGAGGACCGAGACGAGAGCGCGCTGGATGGCCGTGCGTGTATAGCGTCGCGTCAACAGACCGCTCATAGCTTGTTCGAACGTCGGTGCGAGACCTGCTTCGATCAAGCGAGGGGACAACGAAGCGTCAATGCCGACGAGTTGTTCGAGTTCTGACTTTGGGATCGTCCGTAACTTGAATTGCAAGACAGGCCAATAGAGCGACCAGTGGGCCATCGACGTCTGCTGGAATAACGCCCGTGTCGCTTCTGGGACAGCCCGGACACTTCCGGTCTCGAGATAGTGGGCCCGGACGCCCGTTGCCGACATGACGTCCGAGACGCCTGTATCGTGGTAGCCGGCCCCAAGACGCTTTACGGTATGGAGTGAGAGGGTGCGAGCGGCTTTCGCATAATGATAGGCGAGAATGTTGTTTGGGAGCGTCAAGTCAAAAGTTGGATAAAGTGCCGCAAACGCCTCGCTCGATGCTTTGGCGGATGACTTGCCTGCTTTTAAGGCGTGTTGGAGCGCGTCATGATAGGCGGGTGTCGCTTCGATGCCAGCGTGTGCCGCGCGCCGGATCGCATCGGCGTCGCCGCTCTCACTGCCGAACGAGAGCGTCTGGCATCCGATTTGTTCCGCGATGGCGACAGCCGCGCTCGCGAACCGGTCGGCGCGTTGGACGCCGTAACAAGTCGGCAGTTCGATCACAAGGTCGATCGCCCCTGTTTTGACTGCCGCCGCAGCCCGGCTCCACTTGTCAAAAGCAGCCGGTTCACCGCGCTGTGTGAACTGGGCACTCATGATGGCGATCATGGCGTCGGCATCCGTTTCGATTCGAGCTGTTTTTGCCTGATAGAGATGTCCGTTATGGAACGGATTGTACTCCGCGATGATGGCCGTCTTTTTCATAAATTTACTCCTTTGCATTGTCGATTGGATTGGTGTAAGATAGGTAAGTACGCTTTGGCAAAGCGCCGTCGCCAACTGATTTTAGTGTAAAGAAAAAACATTGACAAAACAAGTTGGCCTATCTATAATTCATATTGTTGCAATTGAGGTGATTCGGATGAAGTGGTCTATTGCACAGCTACTTAAGCTACGAAACCAGGATGACAGTTTTTCCATCGATGAGATGGTTGAACTCGAAGAGCTTACTCAGCTCCATCCGGATATCCGTTCGATTCGCCCGGTGCATGTGCACGGGGATGCGTCGTTCACATCTAATCAAGTTACATTCAATTTGAAGGTTCAAGGGGACCTGACGTTGCCAGATGCGCGTACGTTAGAAGATGTCGTCTTTGAATTTGATATTGAATCGCTCGAGCCTTTCTTTTTGGAGAATGGGCGTTATACGGAGCAATTCGATGATGTCAATTTGCCAGAAGGAAATACGATTGATCTGCGACCGATCGTAAAAGAGCTCATCATGTTAGAAGTCCCGATTCAAATTTTTGGGAACGAAACAGACAAAACTCAGGTTGAAGGGGAAGGCTGGTCTCTCATTGACGAACAGCCCGACGACCAACCAAAAATCGACCCGCGCCTCGCGGGCCTTGCTGACTTGTTCTCTAAAAAAGAGGACGAGAACGGCTAACTTTTCAAGGAGGTGGACAACGATGGCAGTACCATTCCGTAGAACGTCGAAAACTCGCAAACGTCTTCGTCGTACTCACTTCAAACTTAACGTACCTGGTATGAACGAGTGCCCGAACTGTGGCGACATGAAACTTTCACACCGTGTTTGCAAATCTTGCGGACATTACAACGGTAAAGAAGTAACAAGCAAATAATGCGAAAAGAAGCGGTCTCCTTGGAGATCGCTTCTTTTTTTAATTGTGTGGTCCTGGAAACAGATTGTGGTAAAATTCTTTGTGCACACTGTTTGTGGAGGGATAGCGAATGAAGCCGATCAAACGAATTGGGATTATCGGGAACGGGGCTGTCGGGATGTTGATGGCGTCGTTACTCGCGAAAGACTATAGCGTCACCTTGTACGGTCGAGGCGAACAAACGAAAGACGTCATGATCGAACGAGCCGGTATGACGAAGGGGACCGTCGCTGTCCCGCTCAAACCGGTACATACACTCAACGAGACGGATGCGGACGTCTTTTTCGTGACGACGAAAGCGCACCAAGTGCGCGCGGCGACAGAACGGCTTACCGGGGGCGTCCCTGTGTTCATCTGCTCGAACGGGATTGCCCATCTCGAGTACGCTCGGGAACGAGGATTCCACTTAGGCGTCATCGAGCACGGGGTGACGCGAGACAAAAATCGAATTAACCATAGCGGCCTCGGCCGAGTTCGGATCGGGAGCTTGGATGCCCTACAGCCGCTCACGTTCATCGCCTCGCCGCTCCAAGTCGTGTGGGAAGCGGATATCGAACAAGTCGTCGTTGAAAAGTTGTTTGCGAACGCGATCATCAATCCGATCACCGCACTTTGTCGCGTCCCGAACGGAGCCGTCGCCGAACCGCCTTGCCGCGAAGTCGCGCAAACGATCTATGAGGAGCTGACACCGCTGTTCGATCAGTTCGTGCCTTATACATATATTGAGACGATCATCGAGAAGACAGCTCAAAACCGCTCTTCGATGCTTCGAGATATCGAGGCCGGACGTATGACCGAGGTCGATGCCATCTTGACCCCGCTCTTGAAACGGGCCGAGGACAGAGGCCGAAAACTGACGGTCATCCCACTCATGCAAAAATTGATAATAGGAGCGAGCGCATCGTGTTAGTGTATATCGTTTCATTTCCGCTTGTCATATGGTTTATGGTGTATATGATACTTAGAAAAATTATGCCGAAATCGGTCAATACGTTTAAACTTGTCTGCGATGCCGGAGTGTTCCTCTGGTTTTATGCGTGTGCGGTCCTATTAGAGACACTCGTCGGGGACGACGTCGTTTGGTTGCTCTTAGCCGTCTGCTGCGCTATTTTTCCGGCAAATGCGATTTGGCAGCGAGTCCGACACGAAGAAGTCTTATATACAAAAATGTTCGTACACGGCTGGCGATTGTTATTTTTACTACTCGTCCCGTTACACGCCGTGTTGTTCTCGCTCGGTGTCGCAAAAGAAATGATTCATTGACCGTTTGAAAGGAAGTCGTTATACGTGAGGATAGAGTCGCTAGACGCCATGTACAGTCCATCTTCCCCGATGATTCAAATCGAAGCGGGATATACGAAGTGGCTGGACTATAAAGGAATGGACGAGCTCGAAGCTCGAGCGAGCGAGCTTGAAGGACGCTCATACCCGCATCTGGAATCGTTAGCAGGGATTCTTCGGGCGCAACAGATGGTTCACGGTCCGCTCTCGGACGTGCTTGACTCAAAACTCGACGCGCTCGCGAAAGGCGAGGCGTTCACGATTGTGACCGGACAGCAAGTCGGCGTCTTCGGGGGCCCGTTGTTTGCGGTGTATAAGCTGTTAACCGTGCTCAAACGAGCGAAACAGGCGGAAGCCGTGCTCGGTAAGCCGGTCATCCCGATTTTTTGGATGGCGACCGAGGATCATGACTTCGCCGAGATCAACCATGTGTACGCCCCCCAGCCGTTGTCACGGCAACTGCGGAAAGAAGCGTTGTCGACCGTTCCGCTCGCAGGGAAAGCATCGGTCGGAGAACTCGAATTCGACCGTCTCAAAATCGAACTCGTCCAAATGTTGCAACGTCTGTTCGTGTCGGAGACAGAGACTGTCCATACGGCGACGCTTTATCATGAGCTTGTCGTCTTACTCCAAGCGAGTCACTCGTTCGCACAATTTTTTGGGAAGATGATGCGGCGTTTCGTCGGGAACGATTTTCTCCTGTTCGACCCGCATCAGCCTGACGTACGCCGGCTCGAACGTGAGGCGTTCAAACAGTTGATCGTGCAACACGACCGCTTGCACGAAGTGTTCCGCGACTCATTTGAGGACGGCATGCCGACCGTAGAACTGAACCGCGATGCGGCCCACGTGTTTTATCATGACGGGACGCGTGAATTGTTGACGAAAGAACAAGATGTCTTCACGACGAAACGCGGTCACCGCTTCACGGAGGCGGAACTGTTACAAGAAATTGATGAGCATCCCGAACGGTTCTCGAATAATGTCGTGTCACGGCCGCTCATGCAAGATTACTTGTTCCCGACGCTCGCATACGTCGCTGGTCCGGGGGAGATCGCCTATTGGCTCCAACTTCGTCCGTTGTTTCATGTATTCGGTTGGAAGATGCCGTTGTTGATCCCGAGACTTGGCGCTGTCGTCATGTCGACGAACGACGAGAAAAAACTCGCTCAAGAAGGGACCACACTCGTCGATTACTTGACAAATCCGCTCCCGGACCATTCGTTCGATGACGAATCGTTTGACCAAAGTCTGTATGCCTACCGCACGCTGTCTGAAGCAATCGGGCAAGAGGCAGGAAAGCGCGGGCATCGCTTTGAGACGAACGCGCGACATATCCTTGACCGTCTCGCTGACGAGATGCGGGCCGAGGCGAAGCGCGAGCAGTATCGTTTGAATCGACGCCGGATCCATCTGTCGACACGCTTGCTGCCGATGGACGCACCGCAAGAGCGGATCTGGTCGATGGTCCCACTGATGAATCGTCACGGAGACGATTTATTCGTTCGGTTACGCGCCGCCTATGAACAGGCGGAATGGGAGCGTTGTTTAGTCAAAATTTGATTGTGAAATCGTAAATGATCGAGGTTCTCCACTTGTTTGGAGAACCATTTTTTGTTTGTTACCTTTTTGTTTCCTATTTTCTCTAAAAACCAATGCGTAGCTTGACATTTTTATGATAAAGTAAATGTAATAAACTAGTTGAAAAATGTAGGTTGAGAGGGTTTTTGTATGTTTGAGCATGAAACGGTTTTAAAAATGGAGTCTGTTGATGGACTGAACATCAAACCGGACGGAATTTACGTCGATTGTACGTTAGGGGGAGCCGGTCATAGCGAAGAGATTGTGAAACGCCTGACGACGGGCCATCTTTACGCCTTCGACCAGGACGACGTCGCACTCACGCACGCTGCTGAGCGTTTGGCTCCATATGAGGACCGGGTTACGTTTATAAAGAGCAACTTCGTCCATCTGAAAGACGAGTTAGCAGTACGAGGTGTGACACAAGTCGATGGAGTATTATTTGACCTCGGTGTCTCTTCACCACAGTTAGATGAGGCAGAACGCGGCTTTAGCTATAATTTTGACGCTCCGCTCGATATGCGAATGGACCGGTCACGAGATTTTTCGGCGTATCACGTCGTCAACGAATGGCCGTTCGGGGACCTCGCCCGCATTTTCTTTACATACGGGGAAGAGAAGTTCTCGAAACAGATTGCGCGTAAAATCGAACAAGCCCGTGCCGTCAAGCCGATTGAGACGACGTTCGAACTCGTCGAATTGATTAAAGACGCAATTCCGGCGCCGGCGCGACGCAAAGGCGGCCATCCGGCGAAACGGACGTTCCAAGCGATCCGCATCGCTGTGAACGACGAATTGAACGTGTTCGATCGTGCCGTCCAAGACGCGATTGACATTCTCGCCATCGGTGGACGGATTTGTGTGATCACGTTCCATTCACTTGAAGACCGCATCTGTAAGCAGGTTTTCAAAGAGAAGAGCCAGTATCCACAGTTGCCAAAAGGATTGCCGATTATCCCAGAGGAGTTCGAACCGGAATTGAAGCTGATCACACGCAAGCCGATCACTGCCGGAGATAACGAACTTGAAGACAACCGCCGGGCCCGGTCGGCCAAACTTCGGATCGCTGAAAAACAAAAATAGATTGTACGTAGGAGGGATACCTGATGCCAGAAGCTGCCCGCAAGGCTCTGCAGCCTCAAATTTCACCGAATCGAAATCCGATTCCGCAAGAACGACCAATACCAGCTCCGAAACGACGTACGTTGACCTTGTTCGAATCCATCCTGTACCCGACGATGATTTTCTCGGTCGTCTTGTTCGGTGGCATCACGGTGTCGAAACATAACGAAGCGTACAATATTATGCGAGATACGGCTGTCATCAGCCAAGAGATGAATACGATCTCGAAAGAGAATGAAGAACTGAAGTATGAGATTGCCCAACTAAGCTCACCTGAGAGAATTTATGCGATTGCTGAAAAGCTCGGCATGCAGTTCAATGAAAAGAACGTTTTGGTGATCGACTGATGAATTCTCTACAACAGAGTAAAAAAAGAGTGGCGTGGGTGGCGATCGTTTGCTTCACACCGCTCTTTTTATTTTTTGTCGGCTGGTTCCTCTACTTGTCCGTCTTTCAGACGTACAAAGGGGAGAACATGCTCGCTTTCGCTGAAGAAGAGCGTTGGAAGGCTGTCAGTACACTTAAGGCGGAGCGTGGAGAGATTTTTGATCGGTTCGGGCAACCGATTGCGATCAATATCCCGTCCTACCGGATTGTCGCGGTCTTGAAGCTAGGGGGAGAGCGGGTCGAAAACAAGACGCTCTTGCCTGACGAGTTTAAAGGCGCGTCTAAAGAGCTTGCGACGGTCATCCCGATGACTGAAGCCGATATTTTGAAACGGCTCGAACAAAATGTCGATCGCGGTCAAATCGAGTTCGGGGTACCGGGCCGGGATTTGACGGTCGAACAAAAAGAAGCGATCGAAGCGTTTGAGATTCCGGGCATCACGTTCGTCGAAGAACCGAAACGCTATTACCCGAATAAAGTCTTTGCTTCATCCGTCGTCGGCTACGCCCAAAAGATTGATCAAAACGGCCGCATCGAACTCGTCGGAGAACTTGGAATCGAAAAATCGCTCAATGACGTGCTGAGTGAATCGTACGGTTTATATCGTTTCGAGAAAGATTTAGCAGGCCGACAGCTCGTGTCGAGCGATGAACAACTAAAAATCGACCCGGAAGACGGAGCGGACGTCCAGTTGACGCTCGATCATCGCATCCAACAACTGCTTGATACGAAAATGGATGAACTGTATAAAGAATATAAACCGAAAAATGCGACGGCGATCATCATGGATCCAAAGACCGGTGAGATCATCGCCTTGTCCGATCGTCCGTCTTTTGATCCGAATACCCGTGAGATCACGTCTTACAGCAACTTCTCTGTCTCATCTCGCTTTGAGCCGGGTTCGACGATGAAAATCTTCACACTCGCCGCAGCGATCAATGAAGGTGTTTACAACCCGAACGAGCTGTATAAATCCGGGTCTTACAAGTATGGCAAGACGGTGTTCAATGATTATAACGTCACCGGATGGGGTACGATTCCTATGGTGGAAGGCGTCTGGCACTCTTCGAACGTCGCCTTCTCGATTTTAGCGAATGAACGACTCGGACTCGGCCGGTACGAAGATTACTTCAAGGCGTTCAAGTTCGACCAACGAACGGGCGTCGATTTGCCGGGAGAAGTGAACAGTCAATACGACTTCGATAGTCCGATGAACGTGTTGATCACAGCATGGGGACAATCGACGGCGATGACACCGATGCAAATCCTACAAGCGACTTCAGCGATCGCGACCGACGGGACGATGAAACAACCGTACGTGATTAAAAAAGTCGTCAACCGTGAAACGGGCGAGACGATTCGGACGACCAATCCGAAAACTGTCGGTCAACCGGTCACGGAAGAAACGGCCAAGCTGACACGCGAAGCACTCGACGGTGTCGTCAATAGTGATCTCGGAACCGGTCAACTGTATGCGCTCGATAATTATCGCGTCATCGGAAAAACCGGAACGGCTCAAATTGCCGAAAATGGGAAGTACTTGAGCGGTCAGTACATCCACTCGTTCGTCGGAATGGCACCGAAAGATGATCCGGAACTCGTCATGTATATTGCGGTCGACCGACCGAACGGCGACTCGTCGACGACGGGTCCGCGCATCATGGCGCCGCTGTTCAAGGATGTCATGGACGTGGCGTTGCGCTATCGAAGCGTCGAGCCGGAAAAACAAACAAAAACAATCGATGCGTCGACGAAGACGACGGAAACATACGTCGAGCTTGGTCGTGATGAGGCGGTCAAGCAGGCGAAAGCCGCTTCGTTCGAACCGATCTTACTCGGTAGCGGGGACGATATCGTCGCTCAAAGCCCGGTCGAAGGGCAATCGTACGTCGTCGGGGAGCGCCTCCTGTTGAAGACGGAGGACTCGTTCACGATGCCGAACCTATCAGGCTGGTCGCTTCGTGATGCGAAACGATTGGCGACGCTCTATCAATTGAATTTAGAAATAGACGGAACGGGTTTTGTCACTTCCCAGTCAATCGGGAAAGGCAAGCCGGTCAAGAACGGGGCGACACTCAAAGTGAGGCTCCAATCACCGTCGAACTAACGCATAGGGATGAAGAGGGCCTCGGCTCTCTTTTCCTTTGTCACAGGAGGAAATAAGGATGGAACAGTTAACGATACAAACACTTGCTTCTTGGTTTGGGATGGAGACGGACGACACACGTGAGGTCCGTCATGTCGCGACCGACTCGAGGGACGGTAATGAGGACGGATTGTTCGTGCCGATCATCGGGGCTCGCGTCGATGGCCACGACTTCATCGATGCGGCCGTCCAAAAAGGCGCAATCGTGACGTTTTGGGAGCAGGGACGTCCGCTGCCGGAAGGGATTGTGGCGATTCCTGTCGAGTCACCGCTAAAGGCGCTGCAAGAAGCGGCGGCACGATACTTGGCTGAAATCGATCCGTTCGTGGTCGCGATCACCGGTTCAAATGGCAAGACGTCGACGAAAGACATGGTTGCCGTCGTTCTCGGGGAAAAGTTCAAAACGCACAAGACGGCTGGAAACTTCAACTCGGACGTCGGTCTGCCGCTGACCGTACTGCGAATGCCTCGTGATACGGAAGTCGCGGTGCTCGAGATGGGGATGAACGGATTCGGTCAAATCGAGTTGTTATCGAAACTTGCCAAGCCTGACGTCGCGTTCGTGACGAACATCGGCGAGTCGCACGGCGAACAAGTCGGAGGTCGCTCAGGGATCGCTAAAGCAAAACTTGAGATTAAAGCCGGGCTCAAACCGGACGGGGTGCTCATCGTCGATGCCGACGAGCCGCTTTTGGCCAACGAAGGTTATCGAGTCGGTTACGACGCGACGGCGGATGGGAAACTTGAAGTCGTCGAATCGACGTTTGACGCCTCGATTTTCCGCTACAATAACGAGTTTTATGAGTTAAAAGTGCTCGGAGCCCACCAAATCCGGAATGCGGCGTATGCGATCGCGTGCGGACTCAAATTAGGTCTTGATCACGAGACGATCCAACGCGGTCTGAATCGGGTTCAATTGACATCGATGCGGATGGAGAAGCAAATGTTCGGTGACGCGCATTTGATCAATGACGCCTACAATGCGAGCCCGACATCGATGATTGCCGCCATCGAGACGGTGAAAACGTTAGAAGGCTTTAGCCGTCGTGTCCTCGTCCTCGGGGATATGTACGAACTCGGAACAGATGAACAGGCCCAGCACGAGAGTGTCGGCCACGTCATCACGGCGCCTGTGACCGATTGCGTGCTGATCGGCGACAAAGCGAAATGGATCGCACAAGGGATCAGTGACCCGCGCGTGAATGTGACGATGGTCCCAACGGTAGAGGAAGCGAAAGCACTCCTCAGCAGTTATCAACGGCCACAGACTGTGATATTGTTAAAAGCATCGCGAGGACTTGCGCTTGAGCGCTTAGTCCAATAAATAGAGTAGTGAGGTACGAATATGTTAATCAGTTTAATCGTCTTAATCAGCTCATTATTGACCGTATTGGTCGTCATGCCGCGGGCCATCCCGGCGCTTCGTAACTTAAAGTTTGGTCAGGAGATCCGGGACGAGGGTCCGGATTGGCATCAAAAGAAATCAGGGACACCGACGATGGGCGGGATCGTCATCCTACTCGCACTTCTTGTCGGCTTTCTCGTTTCGATCGTGTTTGGAGAAGCGGTCGCCGGGTTCGGGACGCTCTTGTTCGTCACGCTCGCGTTCGGGATCATCGGATTCCTTGACGACTACATTAAAGTCGTCAACAAACGCAACCTTGGATTGACATCGCTCCAAAAGTTGATTGGCCAAATCATTGTCTCGGTGTTGTTCGTTTGGTTCTTATCACTTGGCGGCGGGCTCGACACAACAATCAGCATTCCGTTCACATCGATCGCGTTTGATACGGGCTGGTTCTACATCGCCATCGTCATCTTCTGGCTCGTCGGTTTCTCGAACGCCGTCAACTTGACGGACGGTTTGGACGGTCTCGTTTCGTTCTCGGCCATCCCGACGTTTGCGTTCTTTGGAATTTATGCGTTAGGACAAGACGAAGTCGGCATCGCTTGGTTTGCGTTTAGTACGGTCGGAGCACTCCTTGGGTTCCTCGTCTTTAACAAATACCCGGCGAAAATTTTCATGGGTGACACGGGTTCGCTCGCTTTAGGCGGAGCGGTCGCTGGTCTCGCCCTCATGTTGAAACTTGAATTATTACTCGTCTTCGTCGGTATTATTTTTGTCATCGAGACGCTCAGTGTCATCTTGCAGGTCATCTCGTTTAAAACGACGGGGAAACGAATCTTTAAGATGAGTCCGATCCACCACCATTTCGAGATGGTCGGCTGGTCAGAATGGCGCATCGTATTGACGTTCAGTGGAATTAGCTTGATCACGGCAGTATTGTCGTTACTTCTCATGTAATGGATGGTGGAAGACATGAATCAACAGTGGAATGGTAAGCGAGTCCTCGTACTCGGGGCGGCTCGGAGCGGTATCGCAGCTGCCGCCTATTTAAAGGCGGTCGGCGCAGACGTAGTGATCAATACGGGCAGTGAGCCAACAGAAGCAGAGCGGGCAAAGATTGAAGCGCTAAACGTAAAAACTGTCTTCGGCTCGCATCCGCTTGAACTGTTAGACGAAGCTGAACTGATCGTCAAGAATCCGGGTATCCCTTATCAGATCCCGTTACTAGAAGAAGCGATTGCGCGTCACATCCCGATTTATACGGAAGTCGAGCTCGCTTATTTGGCAACAGAGGCAGATTTTGTCGCCATCACCGGGTCGAACGGTAAAACGACGACGACGACGCTCGTCCATGAGCTGTTAAAAGGTGGCGAACGTCCCGTCCACGTGGCGGGGAACATCGGGTTTCCGGCCATCGAAGTCGCGACGCAAGCCGCGCCGGGCGACCTGATCGTGATCGAACTATCGAGTTTTCAGCTGATGGGAGTGGAAGCGTTCCATCCCCGCTCGGCAGCACTGCTCAACTTGTCAGAAGCTCATCTTGACTATCACGGTGACTTCGAATCGTACGCTGACGCGAAAGCGAATCTGTTCCAAAACATGACGCCTTCAGACCGGGTCGTCGTCAAAGGAGAGGATCGAGAAGTCATGAAGCGAGTGCCGACTGGACTTTCGGCTCAAACGTTTGGCTATGAAGCCGGTGACGCGCATGTCGATTCAGGATGGATCACTTTGCATGGCGCACGGATCATGCCGGTGTCAGAACTTGCGCTTGGAGGCGCCCATAACGTCGAGAACGTATTGGCCGCGCTCTTGTTGATCGAGCCATTTGACATCCCGAGTGATCATATCGAGCACGTCTTGCGCACGTTCGGTGGCGTCGCTCATCGGACGGAGAGCCTCGGCCGTGTGCTTGGCCGTCACGTCTACAACGATTCAAAAGCGACGAACAACGTCGCTGCCGAGGCGGCGCTCACTGGTTTCGAAGCACCGATCGTTTGGTTATGTGGCGGGCTCGAACGTGGAGCCGACCTGACATCACTCGTTCCGGCGATGAAACGGGTGAAAGCTGTCATCGCTTACGGCGAGACGGCTGAACGGTTCAAAACGTTAAGTGAATCAGAAAATATTCCGGCGCAAGCCGTCGCCACGCTCGACGAGGCGGTGCCGCTCGCGTTTGAACAGTCCGTTGCAGGCGACGTGATCTTGCTGTCGCCGGCCTGTGCGAGCTGGGATCAATATAAGACGTTTGAAGAACGAGGCGAACATTTCGTCAAGCTCGTGAACGCATATGAGGAGGCAAACCGATGAGAGTCATCATTTCTGGTGGAGGGACGGGTGGTCACATCTATCCGGCGCTCGCTCTGCTCGATACGTTGAAAGAGCGGCATACCGATTTAGAGGTGCTCTATATCGGGACCGAGAACGGGCTTGAAGCCGATCTCGTACCGCGAGCGGGTATCCCGTTCAAATCGATTCGAATCAGTGGCTTGAAACGGTCGCTTTCGATTGAGAACGTCAAGACGGGTTATCGGTTCGTCCAATCGGTTCTCGCATTGCGAAAAGACATGAAAGCGTTCCGACCTGACGTCGTCATCGGAACGGGCGGTTTCGTGTCCGGGCCTGTCGTCTTCACTGCCCAACTGCTCGGTATTCCGACGATTTTGCATGAACAAAACAGCATCCCGGGACTGACGAATAAGTTTTTGTCTAAAAAAGCGGATCGTGTGGCGCTGTCGTTCGCCGGTTCTGAACAACATTTCCCAGGGGCGAACGTGCAAGTCATCGGGAATCCACGGGGTAGTGAGGTCTTGAAGACAACGGCAGACGAGATGAAACTGCGCACCGAGTACGGGATTGACGAACGACCGATTGTTCTCATCTATGGCGGCAGCCGTGGGGCGGAAGCGATCAATCGAGCGGTCATCGAGGCGATCCCGGAACTCGCGACTGAACCTGTGAACGTCTTATATGTGACCGGAAAAGTGCATTTTGACGATGTCGTCGCCAAAGCGCCGAGCTCAGATAACGTCCAAATCTTGCCCTACGTCTACGATATGCCAGAACTCCTCGCCTGTGCGAGTCTCGTCGTCTCACGGGCCGGTGCTTCGACAATCTCGGAATTGACTGCGCTCGGTTTGCCGAGCATTTTAATCCCGAGCCCTTACGTGACAGCGGATCATCAGACGAAAAATGCGTCGGCGCTCGTCGAGAGCGGTGCCGCTGAGCTGATTAAAGAGCAAGCGTTGACAGGCGCCACGCTCGTCGCGTCGATCCGTCACGTCTTGAATCACCATGACGAGATGGCCGCAGCATCGAAACGATTAGGATTCCCGCACGCCGCGGAATCACTCGCCGATCTTGTTGAAGAAGTAAGCCGATAAAGGAGAGAAGTTAATGGAGACGCGTCAGAATACCGTTCGCAGTTTGGAAGATCGCATTCCGTATATGAAGGACCAACGGCGCAAAAAAGCGAATCGACGCTTGGCGACGATTCTACTCTTGTTTGCCGTGCTCATCGCACTCGTCGTCTATATGCAGACGTCGGTTTCTGACGTGAAGGCAGTGAATGTGTCCGGACTCGACTGGTTGACTGAAGCTTACGTCCTTGAGGGAACGGATCTCGACACGTCTTCAAAGATTGTTCGCATCTCTCCGAACGACATCGAGCAGACGATTCGCGCACTCCCGGGAGTGCGGGACGTCAAAGTCGATCGGTCTTGGTATAACATCGTCACCGTGGACGTCGAGGAAGAGAAGATGATCGCCTACTCGCGAAACGACTCAGAAGAAGTCGTCGTGCTCGCAGACGGATCACTTCACCCGACCGGACAAATCGATGATCCGGAGAAGTTGCAGGATGGTCCGCTCTTACGTGAGTTCACGGACGTCGCCGAGCTCGAGAAAGTGGCAAGTGAACTCGAGCAAGTCGATGACGCGATGCGGGCCCGGATGTCTGAAATCGTCTTTTCGAAAAAAAAGGATGAACCAGTCCGGTATGAGATTTATATGAACGATGGAAACACGTTGCTCACACCGACGTTCAAACTGAGCCAAACCGTCTCAAAATACGGGGATATCTTTGAAAACATCCCAAAAGGTCAACGCGGAACCGTCGTCATGGACGGAGGCTTTTATTTCGTCCCTTACGAAAAAACGAAAGAATAATCTGATTTTTTACAGTCCTTAGACACGTAAGGACTGTTTTTTTATGGTTTGTAATCGAATTGACACCCCAAAACCGCTTAATTTGTAGGATTCTACCTTTTCTCACTATGTTATTTGTTGTAAACTTAGACGTGAGATATCTTGCCGGACCTATCAATATTTTTGGATATCTGTAACAATGTAACGGAAATTCAGAAACAGAAATTTAAGCGCGGAGGTGTTTCCCTTTTGGAAGCGAACGGTTATGTTGCCGCATTGGATATAGGAACGTCAGAAATTAAGCTCGTCGTGGGCGAATTGCTCGGAGGAACGCTTAACATTTTGGCGGAGGGGTGCGCCCCGTCTGCAGGAGTAAAACGTGGCGCCGTCGTCGACATCGATAAAACGGTTCAAGCCATTAAGCAAGCCGTCGAACATGCCGAAGCGGCGCTCGGTGATCAAGTTCGTTCGGTATATGTTGCCATCGAAGGGGAACATATCCAAATTGCCCCGTGTCATGGGATCGCATCGGTGAAACGAGAAGACCAAGAAATCACGGACGTCGACGTCATCGAAGTCATCAATTCGGCGCAAGTGATGCGTTTGCCGGATGAGATGAGCGTCATCGATGTCATCCCGACGTCGTTCACAGTCGACCAACAGACAGGGGTCGTCGATCCCCGTGGTATGCTCGGCTACCGGTTAGAGATGCACGGGAAAATGGTAACGGGTTCAAAAACGGTCCTACATAGCATCCGTCGTTCGATTGAACGGGCAGGCCTTACGCTAGAAGGATTTGTACTCGGTAACTTGGCGCTCGGAATGAGTGCTGCTTCCGTCGATGAAATCGACCTTGGGATCGGCCTCGTCGACATCGGACACGAAAAGACGACCGTCTCTGTATTTTATCGCGGTGATCTCGTCTACTCGTATATCCTCCCAGTCGGCGGGGACCACATGACGCGAGACTTGGTATATAAACTCAACTGTAAGTACCAAGACGCAAAAGTGGCGAAAGAAGAATACGGACTCGCGCTCGAAGAAATGGCGGACGCTTCTGAAGGATTCTCATTTACGAATATTAATGGGGAAGTGGCATTCGAGCCACAAACAGAAATTAGTTACGTTTTAGAGGCGCGAATAGAGGAAATGTTCACACTCGTGTTGAATAGAGTGCAAAAGGTAGGTGTTCCACCGCTCAGCGGAGGTTATCTCCTCTGTGGCGGAGCGGCTGCCTTGCCTGGCATCCAGGAATTGGCGACGCGCGTCATGGGTCAAAAGACAAGACTCTACCAACCTTCGTCGATTGGTGTCAGACATCCGAAATACGCGACGGCTGTCGGTGTTCTCAAGTATGTGCTCATGAGCGACCATCATGTCTCGAAGTCGCAACTTGAGAAGCCAGATGAGCGCGTGACTGTTCCGACACCAACTGGCGGGACAGAACGCGACATCGATCGTGATGACGAGCCTGAAACAACAGAGCGCGAATCTAAAAATGGATTCGGGCGTTTAATGGAAAAATTATTTGGCGTGTAAGCTGATGATGTGTTAACAATTGGAAATTACGTAGGGGGATACCTGAAATGATGTACTTTGATGAGGCGATTGACGCCGTAGCAAAAATTAAAGTAATTGGAGTCGGTGGTGGTGGTTCAAACGCCGTCAACCGAATGATCGAGCACGGAGTGCAAGGTGTCGAGTTCATCGCGGTCAATACAGACGCACAAGCACTCAATATGTCGAAAGCGGACGTCAAGCTTCAGCTTGGCGCTAAATTGACACGCGGCCTTGGTGCCGGTGCGAACCCGGACATCGGTAAGAAAGCGGCTGAAGAAAGCCGTGAGCAATTGATCGAAGCACTTGACGGTGCCGATATGGTCTTCGTCACTGCCGGTATGGGTGGGGGAACAGGTACGGGCGCTGCACCAGTCATCGCTGAGATTTCAAAAGAAATCGGAGCGCTCACAGTCGGTGTCGTCACGAAACCGTTCATGTTCGAAGGACGCAAACGGATGCAGCATGCGCAACACGGAATCCAAGCGTTCAAAGAAAAAGTCGATACACTCATCGTCATCCCGAACGACAAGTTGCTTGAAATCGTCGAGCGGAACACGCCGATGATCGAAGCGTTCCGCGAAGCGGATAACGTGCTTCGCCAAGGTGTCCAAGGGATCACAGACTTGATCGCCATCCCTGGTTTGATCAACCTTGACTTCGCCGACGTGAAAACGATCATGACGGAAAAAGGATCGGCGCTCATGGGTGTCGGTGTGGCGACTGGTGAAAACCGTGCCATCGAAGCAGCGAAAAAGGCGATCTCATCTCCACTGCTCGAGTCTTCAATCGAAGGCGCGAAAGGTGTCTTGATGAACATTACAGGTGGACTCAGCCTCAGCTTGTATGAAGTAACAGAGGCTGCTCAAATCGTTCAAAGCGCCGCTGATGAAGAAGTGAACTTGATCTTTGGTTCGGTCATCAACGAAAACTTGAACGAGGAGATCATCGTCACTGTCATCGCGACTGAGTTTGCGGAAGAGTCACAAGGCACGAACCCGTTCCTTCAGCAACCGAAGAAACAAGCGGAGCCTGAGGCGAACAAAGAAGTTCAACCGAAACCGACTGAACCTGCTCAACAAGAAGAAGGGAACTTCCATAGACCAGTCTATGGTGGGGACGTCCCAGACGAGACGATCAACATCCCAGCGTTCGTAAGACAACGCCGTAACTAAACAACAGGGGGTGCCGTTCTCGGCACCCCCTTTTTCTAAAAAAAAGGAGACTGGTATGCAACTCATACATACATGGGAAACCGAGGCGTATCGCTATCTGGCTTATGTGACGACTCGGACGGATGGACACAATGAAGGCAATGTCGGTTTGCACGTCGGCGATGATGCGGAACAAGTCATTGCCAACCGGGAACGTTTCTTCACCGAAGCAAACTTGTCGCTCATCGATTCGGTTTGGGCCGATCAAGTGCACGGGACGCGTGTCGCGACCGTCGACGAAGCGGACAAGGGCAAAGGCGCCTATCGATACGATGAGGCGATTCAAGCGACTGACGGACTCGTCACGACCGCTACCGATTTGCCACTCGCTCTCGTGTTCGCCGATTGCGTCCCGTTGTTCTTTTGTGCGAAAGATCACGGAATCATCGGCATGGCTCATGCCGGGTGGAAAGGGACGGTCGGAAACATCGTGTCTTCGATGGCGGACGAATTCGCTCGGCTCGGGGTTCCGGAACACGACATCGAGATGTACGTCGGACCGGCCATCACGGCCGAGCATTATGAAGTCGACCGCCGTGTCCTCGATGCCGTAAATGCCGTCTCGCCCGAAGCATATGCGGCCTCGGTGTATAACGAATCAGAACGTCATGCGAATCTGTCATTGCAACGAGTCAATGAGACACTCGCTGTCGAAAGAAACATGGACGTCAAGCAGTCGAACTTGTCGACCGCTTCCGATCGAGACTTTTTCTCTTATCGGAACGGAGACGCCAAGCGTCGATTTGCCGCCGTCCTCGTCAAGGAGAAGAAATTGTGAGCATAGCTGATAACGTCAAACAAGTGAGACAGAATATTGAGAACCTTCAATCGGAAACAGCGGTGACGCTCATCGCGGTCACGAAGTCGGTCGGTGTCGACGTCGCGAACGCGCTTTACGCAGAAGGTGTCCGTGATTTCGGTGAGAACCGTCCGGAAGGCTTGCTCGAGAAAGTCAATGCGATGCCGTCGGACGCCAAGTTCCATTTTATCGGCAGTCTACAGACGCGCAAAGTGAGACAAGTCATCGATCATGTTGCCGCAATCCATTCGCTCGACCGATTATCGCTCGCCGAAGAGATTGACAAACGGTCCGACCGTGTCATCGATTGTTTCGTCCAAGTGAACGTATCGGGCGAGACGTCAAAACATGGGCTTGAAAAAGAGGAAGTCATCCCGTTCATCGAGAACTGTAGACAGTATCGCCATATTCGGGTCATCGGACTGATGACGATGGCTCCGTTCACAGAAGATGAAGGTGTGATCCGTGAAACATTCCGTGCTTTACGCGAATTGCGCGACCGCGTCGCGGCAAATCGCTTCGAACATGCACCATGCAACGAATTGTCGATGGGTATGTCTAACGACTACGAGTTGGCAATCGAAGAAGGCGCATCGTTTGTTCGTATTGGGACCGTACTTGTGCAATAATATATTCTAAGGAGGAATCCGTTATGTCAATCAAAAACAAAATGAAAGACTTCTTTGGACTTGAGGAAGATCCGAATCACGCGTATGAAGGGGAAGAGTATGCTGTCGCAGAGACGAACACTCAACCGACGACTGATGCGCTCGTCAAAACCGAGGAGCGTCCGAAACCATCGAACAACCTCGTCGCGCTAAACACGAAGAAGAAAGAACGTTCGAAAGTCGTTCTTGCCGAACCGCGCGTCTTTGCCGAGGCACAAGATATTGGCGACCAGTTGAAAGAAAATCGTGCCGTCATCGTCAACCTTCAGCGCATGTCGAAAGAGCAGTCTCGTCAAGTTGTAAACTTCTTGTCGGGTGTCGTTTACGCCCTAGAAGGAACGATGACGTCGATTGGACATAACACGATTCTATGTGCTCCGAACAATATCGAATTGACTGGATCGATTTCGAATTTGATTTCGGAGGACGAACTAAACAGTAAAGGGTGGTAAATGAATGGAAAATGCGATCCCTGCATTAGGCAATACGATTGTTACGCTTCTTGGATATTATAGTTGGGTCTTGATTGCCTATATTTTATTATCGTGGTTCCCGAATGCGAGAGAATCAAAATTCGGACAGATTTTGACATACTTGTGTGAGCCGTTTCTTAACCCGTTCCGTCGGATCATCCCGCCAATCGGCGGTATGCTCGACATTTCTCCAATCGTCGCCCTGTTCGTGCTTCGTATGGCGCAAGCAGGAGTGCGAGCGATTTTCGGTCTGTAAATGAGCGTCTTCGATCATTATCGACCGAATGAACGCCCGTTTGTCGAGCAAGTGCTCGACTGGGTGCGACAAGTCGAGGACAACTACTTGTTTAAATTGACGGATTTTTTAGACCCACGTGAGCAACAAATCGTCAGGCAACTCGTTGGCAAACGGCTCGCCATCTACGAGGACGGCGGTTTCCCTGGAGCTGAGCGGAAACGGCTTTTATTGACGCCCGACTACTATGAGCTCGACGTGAACGACTTTGAAGTCAAGATTCTTCAAATCGATTATCCGACGAAGTTTGTCGACTTGACCCACCGCCAAGTGACAGGCACGCTTCTTAACGCGGGCCTGAAGCGGCAAAAGTTTGGCGATGTTGTCCTCGCTGACGGGATCGCTCAGTTCGCGACGACGGCTGATGCGGCTGGATTCATCGAAATGAACGTGGATCGCGTCGGCAAAGCCCGGGTGCGGCTGTCTGATGTGCCGGCCGCATCGATTTTGACCGTCCCAGAAGTCAAATGGAGCGACGAGTTTGGCATCGTCTCCTCACTCCGCTTTGATGCGGTCGTGAGCGAGGTGCTCGGTCTGTCGCGCCAGAAAGCACAGGCGCTCGTCAAACATGGTGACTGCAAAGTCAATCATAAAGCGATCACGGACGCGAGCTTTTTACTCGAACCAGACGATTTGGTTTCAATCCGGGGTTACGGTCGTGTCAAATTGACGGCAATCCTCGGCTCGACAAAGCGTGAGAAAATAAAAATCCAGTATGGCATCATACGTTGAATTTAGGAGGAAAGTCGAATGGCGTTGACACCGATTGATATTCATAACAAAGAGTTCTCGACTCGTTTTCGCGGGTACGATATCGATGAGGTCAATGAATTTTTAGATCAAATCATTAAAGAGTTTGAGCTATTGATTCGTGAAAATAGAAGGTACGAAGAACTCGTCAACGATATGCAAGCCCGTATTGACTACTTCTCCTCGATGGAAGACACGTTGAATAAATCGATTATCGTCGCACAAGAGGCGGCAGAAGAAGTCAAGACCAATGCGGCCAAAGAAGCCAGCCTCATCTTGAAGCAGGCTGAACGCGAAGCGCTCGCCCGAGAAGAGGAAGCGTCGCGTAAAGAGCAGATGGCAGAGCGTGAAGTCATTCAAATGTTGAAAAAAGTCGAACTGTACCGGACCCGGTTCCGTGTTCTCGTCGACGCACAGATGGAACTTCTAAATAGTACCGAATGGGACACGATTGTCGGAGAGCCGCCTGTCCAGACGGTTCTTGACGATACGAGTGAACTTGCGTATAATGACGACGAAGTCACACCAAACAAACATCACGGATAATAAACAATACGTTGATTAGGACACGTCAATAAAGTCACACCTACGAAGCGACTTAGGGAAGGTGCAAGCCTAAGAGAAAGACTTTATTTGGTATCCCCTATGAGTGTCATGCTGAATTGAGTAAGCGTGACCGCTTGACCTCGTTATCGGTTACCGAGAGCGGTCTCAAGGTCTACTTGAGATTAGTAGGGTGGTACCGCGAGTCGATGAACTCGTCCCTATTTAGGGGCGGGTTTTTTTTGTTTTTCAAAAAAGATGCAGGAGGAGTTTCAATGAACTACAAAGACACATTATTGATGCCTGATACAGAATTCGCGATGCGTGGAAATTTGCCGAAGCGCGAGCCAGCAATGCACGAGGCTTGGGAGCAGATGGACTTGTACAACCGCGTCCAAGAGAAGAATGCAGGAAAGCCGCAATACATTCTACATGACGGACCTCCGTACGCCAACGGTGACATCCATATGGGCCATGCACTCAACAAAGTGTTAAAAGACATCATCGTCCGTTTCAAGTCGTTGAACGGCTATCAATCACCGATGATCCCAGGTTGGGACACACACGGTCTTCCGATCGAGAACGCGCTTCAAAAAGCAGGCGTCAACCGTAAAGAGATGACTGTCGCCGAGTTCCGCGAAAAATGTGCCGCTTACGCGATGGAGCAAGTGAACTCACAACGTGAACAGTTCAAGCGTCTCGGACTGCTCGCTGACTTTGACAATCCATACATCACGCTCCAGCCTGAATATGAAGCGGCGCAAATCCGCCTGTTCGGCACGATGGCTGAAAAAGGATACATCTATAAAGGGAAAAAACCGGTCTATTGGTCACCGTCTTCTGAATCGGCACTCGCTGAGGCGGAAATCGAGTACTATGACAAAAAATCACCAGCCATCTATGTGGCGTTCCAAGTCGTCGATGGCAAAGGCGTCCTCGGGACGACCGACCATTTCGTCATCTGGACGACGACACCGTGGACGATTCCGGCCAACCTCGGGATCGCTGTCAGCGATGAGCTGACATACACACGGATCGAACACGATGGCAAAGGGTATATCGTTGCCGAGACGCTCGTCGAAGAAGTGACGACAGCACTCGGCTGGGATGAGTACTCAGTGAGCGGTTCTTGGAACGGACGCGAGTTCGAACACATGACGGTACAGCACCCGCTTTACGACCGGACGTCACTCCTCATCCTTGGCGACCACGTCACGGCTGAAGCGACAGGCTGCGTCCATATCGCACCTGGCCACGGGGAAGACGACTACCGTGTCGGCCAAGCGTACGGACTTGACGTGTTGTGCCCGGTCGACGACCGTGGGTATATGACGGACGAAGCACCAGGCTTTGAAGGACTGTTCTATGAAGATGCGAACAAAGAGATCGGCATGAAGCTCGAAGCAAATGGCAACTTGTTGAAGCTCAAATTCATCAAGCACTCGTACCCGCACGACTGGCGTACGAAAAAGCCGGTCATCTTCCGGGCGACACCGCAATGGTTCGCTTCGATCAAAGACTTCCGCAGCGACATGTTGCGTGAAATCGAAGAAGTAAACTGGGTACCGGAATGGGGCATGACGCGCCTGTTCAACATGGTCCGTGACCGTGGCGACTGGGTCATCAGCCGTCAGCGGGCATGGGGTGTGCCGATCCCGATCTTCTACGCAGAAGACGGAACGGAAATCATCACGAACGAAACGATCGACCATATCGCCAACTTGTTCCATGAGCACGGATCAAACGTCTGGTACGAGCGCGAGGCGAAAGACTTGTTGCCATCCGGCTTCACACATCCGAACAGTCCAAACGGCGAGTTCCGTAAAGAAGTCGACATCATGGACGTCTGGTTCGATTCAGGTTCGTCACACGCAGGCGTGCTCGAACAGCGCGACAACTTGCGCCGTCCGGCCGACCTGTACCTAGAAGGTTCGGACCAATACCGTGGTTGGTTCAACTCGTCACTGTCGACTGCAGTCGCGACGACCGGCAAAGCACCGTATCGCAACGTCCTCAGTCACGGCTTCGTCCTTGACGGCGACGGCCGGAAGATGTCGAAATCGCTCGGCAACACGATTGCACCGAACGACCTCGTGAAACAGTACGGTGCTGAAATCGTACGTCTTTGGGTCGCGTCTGTGGACTATCAGTCAGACGTCCGCGCCTCGCATGACAACTTTAAACAAGTGTCAGAAGTATACCGGAAGATCCGTAACACGTTACGCTTCTTGCTCGGTAACTTGAACGGGTTCGATCCGTCGATGCGCGTCGCGTTCGAAGATATGCCGGAAGCCGACCGCTTCATGGCGACGAAGCTGAAACAACTTCAGACGAAAGTCGTCAAAGCGTACGATACGTTCGACTTTATGGCTGTTTACCACATGAGCCACAACTTCTGTGTCAACGAATTGTCGTCGTTCTATCTCGACTTCACGAAAGACATCCTCTACATCGAACGTGAAAACGATGCGCGTCGCCGTGCCGTTCAGACGGTCATGTATGATGCGGTCATCACGTTGACGAAGCTGCTTGCCCCGATCCTCCCGCATACGGCGGACGAAGTCTGGCAAGAAATCCCGGCCAAGACGGCGGATAGCGTCTTCTTGTCGGACCTTGAAGAAGTGGCGCCGCTCACGGAAGCAGAGACGGAATTACTCGCGAAATGGTCGAAATTCCTCACGTTCCGCGACGACGTCTTGAAAGCGATCGAGATCGCCCGCGGCGAGAAGTTGATCGGGAAACCGCTCGAAGCAAAACTTCAAGTCGCACCGAAGGGTGAGACGAAAGCGCTGCTCGATACGATCGATAACGTTCGTCAACTCCTGCAAGTGTCACAACTCGACTACGTCGATACGGCCGACGTCGACTACGCGACGGCGAAGATCAGCGTCGCGAAAGCAGACGGTGCCGCTTGTGCCCGCTGTTGGACGTATTCGACCGAACTTGGTCAGAACGCAGATCATCCAGAACTTTGCCCGCGCTGTACAGAAGTCATCGCATGAGCCGGACCGGAGTGGCGCACAGTCCACTCCGGTTTCTTATGACTTGAAAGGAGAATTTGATGAAACGTTATTACGGATTAGCAGTCGTTCTCATTTTGCTCGACCAAGTGACGAAATGGATCGTCGTCCAGACGATGACGATCGGTCAATCGATCGAATTGATTCCAGGATGGCTCTATTTGACATCGTACCGCAACAGAGGCGCGGCCTGGGGCATGCTCGAAGGACAGATGGTGTTCTTCTTCGTCGTCACCGCCGTCGTTGTCGTCGGTCTGATCTACTTCTTGCATAAAGAAGTGAATGGGTTCAAACTGCTCGGCTACAGTGTCGGCTTACTGCTCGCCGGAGCGATCGGCAACTTTATCGATCGTCTGTTCCGGGGCGAGGTCGTCGACTTCGTCGACACGTACCCGTTCGGCTACAACTTCCCAATCTTTAACGTCGCCGATATGGCACTCACGTTCGGGGTCATCTTTATGATCATCGGCGTCTTGTTCGAAGAAAAATTAAACAAAGAAAGGGGACAATCGTAATGGAAACTTACACATTTGTCGCCGAAGAAAAGGCACGGATCGATAAATGGATGAGCGAACGAAGTGACTGGTCACGTTCGCAAATCCAAGACTGGATTAAGGCAGGGGATCTGCTCGTCAACGGTCAACTCGTGAAGCCGAACTATAAACTGCAAGAAGGGGACGAAGTCGTCGTGACGGTGCCAGAAGCCGTCGAACTCCAAGTCCTCCCCGAAGATATTCCGCTCGACGTCGTGTTCGAGGACGAGGATGTCATCGTCGTCAACAAAGCACGTGGCATGGTCGTGCACCCTGCGGCTGGTCATACGTCTGGAACGCTCGTCAACGCGCTGTTATATCACTGTGACGACCTCTCAGGCATCAATGGTGTGAAGCGTCCGGGTATCGTCCATCGTATCGATAAAGATACGACGGGACTGCTCATGGTCGCGAAAAACGATATGGCGCACGAGTCACTCGCGCAACAGTTGAAAGACAGAACGATCAAACGCGAATACGTCGCACTCGTCCACGGCGAGCTCGTCCATGAGCTCGGATCGATCGAGGCGCCGATCGGGCGCGACACGAACGATCGTCAGCGCATGACGGTGACAGACAAGAATGCGAAAGAAGCGGTAACACACTTCCGTCTGCTCGAGCGCTATAAAGACTTCACGCTCGTCGAGTGCAAGCTCGAGACAGGACGGACGCATCAAATCCGTGTCCATATGCGCTATATCGGCCATCCGCTTGCCGGAGACCCGAAATACGGACCGCGTCGGACAATCGATTTGAACGGGCAAGCGCTCCATGCAGCCACGCTCGGCTTCCATCATCCGCGGACGAACGAATGGCTCGAGTTCGAGGCGGCACTCCCGACCGACTTCGAGGCAGAGCTCGCAAAATTGGACAAAATCGAGAAAACACGTTGACTTTCAACCGATTCAGATTTATAGTCTAGAAAGCATAACACCTTTAAACCCAGTCCAGAGAGGCTGTGAAAGGATCGTGGCCGCGGCCACAACCGTCTATCATATACGGCACTCGTTTGCCTTCGTGAAGACTTCCTTTCCAGCCGGATGAGGAAGTCTTCTTTTTTTATAGATTACGAGAGGAGGAATCATATGAAACGCTCGACCATACTAGACGAAGCCGCGATCCGACGCGCCTTGACGCGAATCGCCCATGAGATCATTGAACGCAACAAAGGAACGGACAACGTCGTCCTCGTCGGGATCAAAACGCGCGGTGAGACGCTCGGCGACCGACTCGCCCATCGCATCGAAGAAATCGAAGGAAAACCGATCGCGCTCGGTAACTTAGACATCACGCTCTACCGGGACGACCTATCGAAGAAGTCGCTCGACCCAGAAGTGAAAGCAACCGAACTCCCGCACGATATCAATGGCAAGACGGTCGTCCTCGTCGATGACGTCTTGTACACGGGACGGACGGTCCGAGCCGCCATGGACGCACTCGTCGACCACGGTCGGCCCGATTACATCCAACTCGCCGTCTTGATCGACCGGGGGCACCGCGAGTTGCCGATTCGCCCGGACTTTGTCGGGAAAAACGTCCCGACATCGAAAACAGAACAAGTCGTGGTCCGACTCAGTGAAGTCGACACGACAGACGAAGTGTACATCCAACAGCAATAAATCCAAAACCTTTAAGGTGGTCCAGAGAGGCCAGGAAGGAGAACTATTTATGAAAACCCCCATCCTCAACATCCACGAGCGTCCCGCTCACTTGCCGCAATGGCTGCTCTTCAGCTTGCAACACGTCTTCGCCATGTTCGGAGCGACGATCTTAGTCCCGATTTTGACCGGACTGAACACGTCCGTCGCCCTCGTCGCTTCCGGTGTGGCCACGCTCTCATTCCTAGTCATCACCCAATTCAAAGTCCCGACGTATCTCGGGTCAAGTTTTGCCTACATCGCACCGATCATCGCGGTCAGCCAGCAATGGGGCGTCGAAGCCGCACTGTTCGGCGGTATTATCGCCGGTTCGGTCTACGGTGTCGTGTCGCTCATCATCTTTAAGACGGGCGTCGGTTGGTTGTTACGACTGTTGCCGCCGGTCGTCGTCGGTCCGGTCATCATGGTCATCGGCTTATCGCTCGCACCGGTCGCCATCGACATGTCGATGAACCGCGACGGAGCGTATAACGGCACGTTCATCACGGTCGCCCTGCTCACGCTCGGCATCACGATCCTCGCGATGACAAAGTTAAAAGGAGTATGGGGCGCGGTTCCAATCTTGTTCGGCATCGTCGGCGGATACGCCATCGCCGCCATGTTCGGCATCATCGACTACTCGGCCATCGGTCAAGCGAGCCTGTTCCAACTGCCTGACTTCACGATGGTGTTCGTCGACTACATGCCGATGTGGCAAGTCGGGGCACTCCTCGCCATCGTCCCGGTCGCGCTCGTCACGATGACGGAGCACATCGGCGACCAAATGGTCACGTCGAAAATCATCGGACGCGAGACGATGAAAGATCCAGGCCTGCACCGGACGCTCCTCGGCGACGGCGTCGGCAAAGCCGTCGCCTCAGCGCTCGGTGGACCGCCGTGTACGACGTACGGTGAAAACAACGGGGTCATGGCGATCACGAGAGTGTACAGCGTCTACGTCATCGCGGGAGCAGCGCTCATGGCCATCAGTTTCGGCTTCCTCGGTCACGTCGAGGCGTTCATCTCGACAATCCCGAATCCGGTCAAAGGCGGTATCTCGATCCTCTTGTTCGGTGTCATCGCCTCGAACGGACTGCGGACGATGGTCGACAGCAACGTCGACCTCGCCGAGAAACGCAACCTCATCATCGCCTCGGTCATTCTCGTCGTCGGCCTCGGCGGGGCGATGGTCCAACTCGGTAGCTTCCCAGTCCAAGGGATGGCGCTCGCGACGGTCGTCGGTATTCTTTTGAACGCGGTGTTGCCGAAAGAAGAAGTCGAACCGGCTTCGGTCGATACAACTGAAGAAACGAAACAGGCAAGTAACTTTTAATTCGATCCCGTGAGGTCGGCAAAGTGAAGGCTCGTTTATTTGGGTGCAGTCTACCCAAATGAAGGCGTCCCTTCACGTAGGTGAAGAGACGCCTTTTCTCTTTGCCTCCAAACAAAAGGAGGAGACGAACATGAATTTGATCAAACAACAACCGAACCATTTTGTCAGCTTAGAAACGCTCACCCTCGAAGAGATCATGGGGATGATCGAAGAGTCGCTCCGCTACAAACAAGGGGACATGCCGCCGCTGTTTGACGGGAAGACGGTCGCGAACTTGTTCTTCGAAAATTCGACGCGGACGAAAAACTCGTTTCAAATGGCCGAGCGGCACTTGAACATCCAAGAGATCCCGTTCGACGTGGCGACGTCATCGGTGACGAAAGGCGAGACGTTATACGACACGTGCAAGACGCTTGAAGCGATCGGGGTCGACGCGCTCGTCATCCGCCATCCTGAAGCGGGATACTACCATGAGCTCGTCGAGAAGCTGACAATCCCAGTATTAAACGGCGGGGACGGGAGCGGGGAACACCCGTCACAGTCGCTGCTCGACCTCGTCACGATTTATGAAGAGTTCAAGACGTTCGAAGGCTTGAATATCGCCATCTGCGGCGATCTCGTCCATAGCCGGGTCGCCCGCTCGAACGCAGGCGTGTTGAAACGGCTCGGGGCGAATGTCGTCGGTTGTAGCCCGGAATCGTGGTGGGATGGTTCGATGGGGCTTTCGCACCGCGACCTTGACGACATCTTACCGGACTGCGACGTCGTCATGTTGCTCCGCGTTCAGCACGAGCGCCACATTATGGGTGACATCTTTTCTAAAGAAGACTATCATGCGCGCTACGGCTTGACGGTCGAGCGGGTCGAGCGGATGAAACAAGGCGCCATCATCATGCATCCGGCTCCGGTCAACCGGGACGTCGAGATCGCCGGCAGTTTGATCGAACATCCGTCATCGCGCATCTTTCCACAGATGAAGAACGGCGTTTACGCACGGATGGCCATCTTAAATCGAGCATTAGGGGGACAACAATGATTATTCAACACGCAACGTGGTATGACGGGAAGACGAAACGGACGAGCAATCTGTTGATCGAAGGCGGTACGATCCGTTCGGTCGATTACGACGGGACGACCGAAGGACACGAAGTGATTGACGCAAACGGGAAGCTGTTGATCCCAGGTCTCGTCGACGTCCACGTCCATTTGCGCGAGCCGGGTGGCGAGGCGAAAGAGACGATCAAGACCGGGACGGCTGCGGCTGCGGCCGGAGGGTTCACGACGATTTGCGCGATGCCGAACACACGGCCGGTCCCGGACGACCGGGCGACGCTCGATGACATGCTCGCTCGGATCGAGCGGGACGCCAGCGTCCGCGTGCTCCCGTATGCGGCGATCACGAAACGGCAGCTCGGTGTCGAACAAGTCGATATGCCGTCACTTGCGGACGCGTTCGCGTTCACAGACGACGGAGTCGGCGTGCAGTCGGCGGCGATGATGCGTCAAGCGATGAGGGAAGCGAAACGGCTTGGGAAAGCGGTCGTGGCCCATTGCGAAGACAATACGCTCAAGGCCGGTTCGGTCCATGAAGGGAAGTTTAGTGAGACGCACGGCATCCAAGGCATCCCGAGTCTCGCCGAGAGCATCCATATCGCCCGTGACGTGTTGATTGCCGAAGAGACGGGCTGCCACTATCACGTCTGTCACGTGTCGTCACGTCAATCGGTCCGTGTCATCCGTGACGCCAAACGGGCCGGAATCCACGTCACGGCGGAAGTGACACCGCACCACCTCGTCTTATCGGAAGACGACATCCCGGGGTTAGATCCGAACTTCAAGATGAATCCGCCGCTGCGGAGCCAAGACGACCGCGCGGCGCTCTTAGAAGGGCTGTTCGACGGGACGATCGATTTGATTGCGACCGATCACGCCCCGCACACGGCTGAAGAGAAAGCACAAGGGATGGAGCGCGCCCCGTTCGGCATCACCGGATTCGAGACGGCGTTCCCGCTCCTTTACACGACGTTCGTCAAGACGGAACAAATGGAAGAGGCGGCGCTCATCGACTGGATGACGAGACGACCGAGCGAGGTGTTCGGTCTGCCTTACGGCGTGATTGAAGACGGCCGGGCGGCGGACCTCGCGCTGATCGATACGGAGACGGTGCGTCCGGTCGACCCGGCGACGTTCGCGTCAAAAGGGAAGAACACACCGTTCGCTGGGAAAAGACTCACAGGTTGGCCGGTCGTGACGATCGTGGCCGGAGAAATCGTATATAAGGGGAGATTCGATGAAACGAACATTATGGCTTGAAGACGGGACAGCATTTGTAGGCAAGGCGTTCGGCGCGAACGCCGAGACGATCGGGGAAGTCGTCTTTCAAACGGGAATGACCGGCTACCAAGAGATTTTATCGGACCCGTCTTATTGTGACCAGCTCATCGTGTTGACGAATCCACTCATCGGGAATTATGGCGTCAACCGTGAAGACTTTGAGACGACCGTCCCGATGGCAAAAGCGCTCATCGTCAAAGAAGCGTGTGATCTGCCGTCGAACTTCCGCTCGACGGCGACGTTGCCGGAGACGCTCGAACGCTTCGGAATACCAGGTCTAGAAGGTGTCGATACGCGCATGTTGACGCGTCACCTTCGTTCACGCGGCGTCATGCGCGGCGTGTTGATCGACGGTGAGTCGACGTGGGCAGACGTTTCGATGCGCTTTGAAGCGAGCTTCCCGACCGATCAAGTGGCACGTGTCTCGACAAAACGGGCTTACGTCAGCACCGGGAGCGGCCGCCGGATCGCCCTCATCGATTTCGGGGCCAAACTCGGGATCATGCGCGAATTGTTGAAGCGCGACTGTGAAGTCGTCGTCTTGCCGCACGACGTGACGGCTGAAGAAGTGATGCGCTATGAGCCGGACGGGGTCATGCTCTCGAACGGACCAGGCGACCCGAAAGACGTACCGACGGCGCTCCCGCTGATCGAAGCACTCATGCCAAAACTCCCGATGTTCGGGATCTGTCTCGGCCATCAGTTGATTGCGCTCGCGAGCGGGGCCAACACGTTCAAGCTTCCGTTCGGGCATCGTGGTGCCAATCATCCTGTCCTCGAGCTTGAGACCGGTGCTGTGACGATCACGTCACAAAACCACGGCTACGCCGTCGACGAGACGTCGCTCCTTGAGACGCCGCTCATCGTGACGCATCGCGCCGTCAACGACGGGACGATTGAAGGCATCAAACATTTACATCATCCGACGTTCTCGGTGCAATATCATCCGGAAGCGGCGCCAGGACCATATGACGCCAACGACCTATTCGACCGCTTTATGACACTCGTCAACGAAAACAGACAGAAAGTAGGAATGTGACATGCCAAAACGACCAGATATTCAGAAAATCCTTGTGATCGGATCCGGCCCGATCGTCATCGGACAAGCGGCAGAATTTGACTATGCTGGTACCCAGGCGTGTCTTGCCTTAAAAGAAGAGGGCTACGAAGTCATCCTCGTCAACTCGAACCCGGCGACGATTATGACTGACCCATCGACGGCGGACCGCGTCTATATCGAACCACTCGAACCGGAGTTCGTGGAGCGGATCATCCGTCAAGAACGTCCGGACGCGCTTCTCGCGACACTCGGGGGCCAGACCGGACTGAACTTGGCGGTCGAGCTCGATAAGCGCGGCGTGCTCCGCGACTGCGGCGTCGAACTGCTCGGAACGAAACTGTCGGCGATTGAGCAGGCAGAAGACCGGGAACAGTTCCGCGATCTCATGTACAAGCTCGGTCACGGCGTCCCAGACAGCGATATCGTCCATTCACTCGACGCCGCCTGGAGCTTCGCTGACCGGATCGGCTATCCGATCATTATTCGTCCGGCTTATACGCTCGGCGGGACCGGTGGGGGAATCGCCCACGACCGGGAACAGTTCGAGCAGATTGTCGAATCGGGACTCAAGGCGAGTCCGGTGACGCAAGTGCTGCTTGAAGAGTCGATTGCCGGCATGAAAGAAGTCGAATATGAAGTGATGCGCGACTCGAGCGACCAGGCCATCATCGTCTGCGCCATGGAAAACTTCGATCCGGTCGGTGTCCATACCGGTGACTCGATCGTGTTCGCCCCGACCCAGACGTTGTCTGACCGTGATTATCAAATGCTCCGCAGCGTCTCGCTCGACATCATCCGGGCGCTCGGCATCGAAGGCGGATGTAACATCCAGTTCGCGCTCGACCCGGACAGCTTCACGTACTACGTGATCGAGGTCAACCCACGCGTCTCGCGGAGTTCGGCTCTCGCCTCAAAAGCGACGGGATACCCGATCGCCAAGCTCGCCGCGAAAGTCGCGGTCGGCTACAAGTTGTCGGAACTAAAAAATCCGGTGACGGAGACGAGTTACGCCTCGTTCGAGCCGGCGCTCGACTACGTCGTCGCTAAAATCCCGCGCTTCCCGTTCGACAAGTTCGAGACCGCGGACCGTCGTCTCGGCACACAAATGAAAGCGACGGGCGAAGTCATGGCCATCGGTCGAAATTTAGAAGAAGCGCTCTTGAAAGCCGTCCGTTCGCTCGAACTCGGTACTGAAGACTTATACGTACCACGCCTTTCCGAATTGACGGCTGAACAACTGGAACGAGAACTGACGACACCGACCGACGAACGGTTGTGGATGCTGTACGAGGCGCTTCGCCGCGGCTACTCGACAGAACAGCTTCACGGCTTGACGAAAATCGACCGGTTCTTCTTATCAAAACTCGATCGGATTTGGCGTGAGGAAGAAGCGTTGCGCGACGAGCCGTTGACAGAGGAGCGATTGCGCGAAGTGAAGCAACGTGGGTTCAGTGATCGCATGATCGCCCGCATCACGGACCAAGCCGTCGAGACGATCGCGTCGTTACGCGATGAGTGGAACGTTCGGCCAGTGTATAAGATGGTCGACACGTGTGCCGCCGAATTCGCCTCGGAGACGCCGTACTTTTACGGGACGTACGAAGTCGAGAACGAAGCGGTGAAAACGGATAAACAGTCCATCCTCGTACTCGGTTCAGGCCCGATCCGGATCGGTCAAGGCGTCGAGTTCGACTATGCGACCGTCCATTCGATCCAAACGATCCGTGACGCCGGATATGAGGCGATCATCGTCAACAACAACCCGGAGACGGTATCGACCGACTTCTCGATCTCAGACCGTCTCTACTTTGAACCGCTCACGACAGAAGACGTATTAGAAGTCGTTCGCAATGAACGACCGCTCGGGGTCATCGTCCAGTTCGGCGGGCAGACGGCAATCAATTTGGCCGCCTCGCTCGAAGCGAACGGCGTCCAAATTCTCGGGACGTCACTTGAAGACATCGACCGGGCCGAAAACCGGAAAGCGTTCGAGGCGACGCTCACGAAAGAACGGCTCGCCCAACCACCGGGCAAGACCGCGGTCACGGTCGAGGAAGCGGTCGCTTGTGCTGACATGCTCGGCTATCCCGTACTCGTCCGCCCATCGTACGTCCTCGGCGGCCGGGCGATGGAGATCGTCTATGAGCGTTCGGAGCTCGAGCGGTATATGCGCCACGCCGTCGTCGCCTCGAAAGATCGTCCCGTCCTCATCGACCGCTACTTGACCGGGATCGAGATCGAAGTCGACGCCATCTGCGACGGGACGGACGTCTACATCCCGGGCATCATGGAACATATCGAACGGGCCGGGGTCCACTCTGGCGATTCGATCGCCGTCTATCCGCCGCAACGGCTGAGCGAGGCGTTAAAACAAAAAGTCGTCGATTACACGATCAAACTCGCCAAAGCGTTCCGCATCAAAGGGTTGCTCAACATTCAGTTCGTCTATGCGGACGACTTGTACGTCATCGAAGTCAACCCACGGGCGAGCCGGACGGTGCCGTTCATCTCGAAAGTGACGGGACTGCCGGTCGCACGCATCGCGACGCAGACGATTCTCGGGACGACGTTGAAACAGCTCGGCCTCGGAACGGGCTTGCACCCAGAATCTGACGCCATCTCGGTCAAAGTGCCGGTGTTCAGTTTTGCGAAACTAAAAGAAGTCGACCCGTCACTCGGGCCAGAGATGAAATCGACGGGGGAAGTCATGGCGACGGACCGAACGCTTGAAAAAGCGCTCTATAAAGGACTCGTCGCTGCCGGGATGACGATCGCCTTGAAAGGAAACGTCTTGTTGACGGTCGCCGATCAAGACAAAGACGAAGCGCTCGACATCGCCCGTCGCTTCAACCGGCTCGGCTTCCGCCTGATGGCGACGTCAGGCACGGCGACGGCACTTACGGCAGCCGAGTTGCCGGTCCGACAAGTCGGGAAGATCCATGAAGCGGGTGAGACGATGCTGAGCGTCATCGAGCGGGGCGATGTCGACATCGTCTTGAATACGACGACACGCGACGCCTTAGCGACAAAAGACGGATTCATTATCCGCCGGGCCGCGGCCGAGCAAGGTGTGCTCTGCTTGACGTCGCTCGACACGGTGAAGGCGCTCTTGCAAGTCATCGAGAGCCTATCGTTCCAGACGACGAGCCTGCCGGCGTTCACCGAATTCGGGGTGACTGTATGAGACAACGGGCGACCATCTTATCGAACCGGGAGATCGCGAAAGCGACAATGGAAATGAAAGTACGAATCGTTGATGGAACAATCGCACCGGGGACGTTTTTCCATGTGAAGACGTCCGAACTGTTGCGCCGGCCACTGTCGGTCGCTAACGTCGAAGCAGACGTCGTCACGTTTCTGTACAAAGTGGTCGGGACCGGGACGGCCGAACTCGCGACGAGACGAGCCGGGGACGAACTTGACGTCCTCGGTCCGCTCGGTAACGGGTTCCCGCTCGCAAAAGATGGCAAGCGCGTCGTTCTCGTCGGCGGGGGAATCGGAGTGCCGCCACTCTATTACACGCGCCGGATGCTCGCCGCGCGCGGAATTGAAACGGTGGCGATTCTCGGGTTTGAATCAGAAGCGAGTGTATTTTATGAAGATGAGTTCCGCGAACTCGGCGAGACGATCATCACAACGGTCGACGGAACGTATGGAGAGGCAGGCTTCGTGACCGGGCCGCTCGCTAGAATCGACGCCGACGTCTTGTTCAGCTGCGGTCCGGAGCCGATGTTAAAAGCGGTCGCCGCGTCGCATATTAATGAACGCTACATCTCGATCGAGAACCGGATGGGTTGCGGCATCGGGGCGTGCTTCGCTTGTGTGTGCAAAGCGCCGGACGGTTACGTGAAAGTGTGCAGTGACGGACCGGTATTTCGGGCAGAAGAGGTGACGTTATGAGATTACACATCGAACTACCCGGCTTATCGTTAAAAAATCCGATCATGCCGGCGTCCGGTTGTTTTGGATTCGGCGAAGAGTTCGCCAAGCTGTACGACTTGTCGATCCTCGGGGGCATCATGATCAAAGCGGCGACCGGGGAGGCGCGGTTCGGGAACGAGACACCGCGTGTCGCCGAGACGGCGCAAGGAATGTTGAATGCGATTGGATTACAAAATCCGGGTGTCGACGCGATTGTTGAAGACAAGTTGGCATTCCTCGCCAAGTTTGACACTGAAATTATTGCCAACGTGGCGGGTTCGACCCCAGAAGAATACATCCACGTCGCGCGGAAAATGAGCGCCGACCCGTGCGTGAAAGCAATCGAACTGAACATCTCGTGCCCGAACGTGAAGTGTGGCGGCATGCAGTTCGGGACCGATCCTTTGATGGCGGCCGAACTGACGCGCCTCGTCAAGGCGGCGTCGACGAAACCGGTATACGTCAAACTATCCCCGAACGTCACGTCAATCACGGAGATGGCACGTGCGGTCGAAGCGGCCGGCGCCGACGGCATCACGATGATCAATACGCTCGTCGGCATGAGGATTGACATTGCGACCGGTCAACCGATCTTAGCGAACCGAATCGGCGGATTATCCGGTCCGGCCATCAAGCCGGTCGCCATCCGGATGGTGTACGAAGTCGCCCAAGCGGTCAATATCCCGATTATCGGCATGGGCGGTGTGCGGACGGTCGACGACGTGCTCGAATTTATCTATGCGGGTGCATCGGCGGTCGCGGTCGGGACTGCCAATTTTGAAAACCCATACGTATGCCAGGAAATCATCGAGGCGTTGCCAGGCCGGCTCGATGAACTCGGCATCGATCATATTTTAGACGTTAGGGGGAAGGCGTATGAACAGGTTGTATCTCGCGCTTGATGTCGAAACACGTGACGAAGCGTTTTCACTCTTGAAAAAAATTGACCAACGCCCGGCCGTCAAAGTCGGCATGGAACTGTTCTACCGTGAAGGTGGACGGTTCGTCGAAGAACTCGTCGCGAGCGGTTACCCGGTCTTTCTAGACGTCAAAGTTCATGACATCCCGGAGACGGCAAGGCGGACGCTCCGCCAAATCGGCCGGCTCGGCGTCGAAATGACGAACGTTCATACGCTCGGCGGTGAGACGATGATGCGCTACGCATTGGATGGGTTGCGTGATGTGAACGACACGACCACATTGATCGGGGTGACCCAACTGACATCGACCGACGAGCGGATGCTGTCAGAACAACTCGGAATTGGCGGAAGTCTCGAGCAGGCCGTCTTGCGCCAAGCGGGACTTGCCAAACGAGCAGGACTCGACGGGGTCGTCGCGTCCGTTCACGAAGCCCGCGCGATTCGACAAGCGCTCGGTTCACAGTTTTTGACGGTGACGCCCGGCATCCGAATCAACGAAACGACAGACGATCAAGTCCGGGTCGCGACACCACAAGCCGCTTTTGACGCCGGTGTGTCAGCTATCGTCGTCGGGCGCCCAATCACCCGGGCAGCCGACCCGAACGCAGCTTACGAATACTTTATGAAGGAATGGAGCCAAACGTATGAGACAAATCGCTGAGGCATTATTATCGATTGAAGCCGTCACCTTATCACCGAATGAACCGTACACATGGTCGAGCGGGTTAAGAAGCCCGATTTATTGTGATAACCGACTGACGCTCAGTTATCCAGAAGTGCGTTCACAGATTATCGATGCACTTGTCGACGCCGTCCGTCCGCTCGACGCCGACGTCATTGCGGGAACGGCGACGGCAGGGATTCCCCATGCGACGCTCTTAGCCGATCGACTCGGTCTACCGCTCGTCTACGTCCGGTCGAGTGCGAAAGGGCATGGGAAAGGCAACCAGATTGAAGGGCGATTCGACAAAGGAGCGCGCGTCGTCGTCATCGAAGACCTGCTCTCGACTGGAAAATCGAGCATCGAAGCGGCTGAGGCGATTCGAGCGGCCGGAGGCGAAGTCGTTCTGATTCAAGCCGTTTTCTCATACGGCCTAGACAGCTTGAGCGTGAATTTGACCGATGCGAACTTGACCGCCTCGTCACTGACGACGTTCGCTGAACTGATTGAAGTTGCTCGGAACCAAGACGTGATTTCTGAGAACGAAGCAATCTCGCTCACAGCTTGGCAAGAAAGCCCAACCGTTTGGAGCAAACAAGTGACACGCTGAAGAATCCACCTCCGGGCGGATTCTTTTTCATTTGGCAACATGTGATACTGAACGTGTTAGAATAGGGAAAGCAGTCGAAAAAGGAGAGAACTATGGCGTATTCTAGAATTAAAGGACAGTCATTGAAAGCACGGTTTCAAAACATCCCTAAACATCGCAAAATCGCATTCGGTCTCGTCCTCACGGTGTTACCTTTATTATTTTTCGTGAATTTATTCGTATTCAGCCACATGTTGGCGCTAGGGGACAAGTATGAGGACCGTTATCAGATGAAAAAGCTTCGGCTTGAGACGGCGCATGGGAATGTTGAATTTATCCGGAGCACGAATGAAAAAGTTCAGATCGAAGTACTGCAGACGAATTCGAAAGAACGTCGCATTAAAGTGAAGTCGGTCGGGGACACGATTTCCGTCGTCGAACGGTATGGACCGATGAGCCAGTTCGGGAGTCGGGCAAGCGCGGAGCCGTCCCGTTATAAAATCCGGGTCGCGTTGCCAAGTTCGATGACATCGATCGAAGTGACGGCTGAGCAAGTGACCGGACAAGGCCTGGTCGCGAAAACCATCGTTCTCGATGCCAACGCGGTCAATCTGAAGAAACTTGAAAGCGACCGGCTTCGAGTCGAGACGAGAAGCGATGCCACGTTTGAGACGGTTCGTGTCGTCACGGGCGACATCCGGTCGTATCGGGACGCGACAATCCGTGACGTCGTCGTCAACCAAGCGCTGACCGTCCAGACAGAGGCCGGGGCGCTCACGTATGAGCCGCGAAACGCGACCGGACAAGTGACCGTCACGACAACAGGAAACATCGCGGCGGCTGAGCGCTTTAAAGAAATCAGCAACGGTGTGTACCATCTTTCGAACTCGAATCGTCCGAACGTGGAACTGATCTCTGAGACAGGGAAGGTCGAATTGAAATGATCAACAAACGCTACATTCCTAAAGTCGGACTGCGAACGTTTAAGACCGGGATCGCCGTCGCCATCACGATCGCCTTGTCATGGTACGTCTTCGGCATTTATTCGGGGATGGGTGCCATCGCCGCCGTCGTCGCGATGCAACCGACCGTCAAACGGTCGTCGAAAATCGTCTTTAGCCGTATATTCGGCACGATTGTCGGCCTCATGTGTGGCTTGTTGATCGTCTATGCGTTCGGGGTGAACCCGATTTCGATCGGTCTTGCCGTCATCGTCGCGCTCACGCTCAACACGACGTTCGATAAGACGCACATGTCGACGTATGCGGCGTTCGCGATTGTGCTCATGCTTGAAAACCCGACGACCGACTTTTTCCACTACGCGTGGACGCGTTCGCTATTGACGGCGGTCGGTGTGTTCGTCTCGCTCGGCGTCAACTATGCGTTCATGCCACCGCGTTATGAAGAGCGTCTGCTTGGCGAGATTCGGAAGACGTCGGCGTATATGTTCCATCATTGGCGCGAACTGATCGGCTCCCCGGCAGAACTGCTTGAGACGCGCGCCCGTATCCTCGGCCATCAAGAGCTCCATATGATGTTGCAAGAGGATATGCAAGTGACGAAGGTTAAGTTGAAGCATTTGACGATCAAGCAATATCGGTTATTGATTCATTTAGAGGATAAATTGGTCTTGCTGCTCGAGAGTCTCGCTGAGCACCGGGAAGCGTTACTCATGATGACCGAGGACGAACGCCACGCGTTCGAGTCCGAGTTTTTATTCCTGCTCGCCCACCATCACGACATTCTCTACACGTGTGACAAACCGTACTCGCTCTTCCAATTGAAGCATGAAGACTTATCTGTTTCTGAAATTTTACACGGACATCTGCTCGACTATCATGAACAGCTCGAGGCGTTCAAACATAATCCGAAATAAACAAAGGCCACGTCGCATGACGTGGCCTTCGTTCATTGTTTAAGCGATTTGACGAGCTGCTCGTCCGGAGTCACGTATACCGTCTGCTGATCGGTGTAGATGACGAATCCCGGCTTGGCGCCGCTCGGTTTTTTCACGTAACGGGCTTTCGTATAGTCGACCGGAACCCCGCTCGAGGCACGTGCCTTCGAGAAGTAGGCGGCGACGGTCGCTGCTTCGAGGAGCGTCGTCTCGTCCGGTTCGGTTGACCGGATGATGACGTGTGAACCGGGGATATCTTTCACGTGAAGCCAAACTTCGTCGCGACGCGCGAACTTGAACGTCAAGTAGTCGTTTTGCGTATTGTTTTTGCCGACGTAAAACTCGACACCGGTCGAAGATGTGTAGCCTTCGAGCGCGACTTTGGCCGTTTGTTTCTTCTTCTGACGTTTTTGTCGGATGTATCCGCCTTCGGCCAGCTCTTCGCGAATCTCGACGATATCGCGCGGCGCGGCGACGTCGAGTTGGGCAACGAGCGTCTCTAAATAGCTGATTTCGGTCTCGTTCAGTTCAATTTGCTTTTGAACCTCGATTTTGGCAACTTTTAGTTTGTTGTATTTCTTATAGTAACGTTGCGCATTCTCGTTCGGTGTTTTGAGCGGATCGAGCGGGATATCGATCATGGCGCCGTCCTCATCATAATAGTCGACGACGTGGGCGACTTTCATCCCTTTCTCGAGTTGGAACAAATACGTCGTCAACAGCTCACCGTATTTTTGGAGCTCGTCCGATCGTTCCGTCGCTTTCATATCCTCGAGCAGGCGTTTCCGTTTTAATTGGTTGCGCTCGAGCTCTGACTTGAGCAGACGCTCGACGTCATGGGCTTGCTGCTTGACCCGGTCACGGTTCGCCTTCTCATAGTAAAAGCGGTCGAGCACTTCCCGGCTCGAGTCGTAGCGTTCTTCAGAAACGATATCGCCTGACGTGAGCGCGATTGGACTGAACCGTTCCTTCCCGGAGGCGAGCTGTTGGAATACATAAGCGCCGTCAAGATCCGCCATCACGCTGTCAAACGCCGCCTCTAAGTTCGTACGGTTCGGCGTCTTGGCCCGATACATAATCTCTTGGGCGATTTGCGGGCTCATCCCGGAAAAGTGAGCGACGAGCTGCTTGTCGAGCATACCTGCGTTCCAATCGATTCGTTTCAATCCCGCTTCCCGTTCCGTCAACGGATCGGACTTTTGTTGCGCCGGCGGCAAGATGTACTCGCTGCCTGGCATGATCGTCCGATACGTGTTTTGAGACGGGGGAAGGTGTTTGATCGCGTCTAAAATCTTGCCGTCCTCGTTCGTCAAGACGACGTTCGAGTGACGTCCCATCAGTTCGACATAGACGCGTTTGTTTTCTTCATCACCGAGCTCGTTACGCGATCTGACCGAGAAGACGATGACGCGGTCGCGGCCGACTTGTTCGATCGCTGTGATAAAGCCGCCCTCGATATGCTTCCGCAGCATCATACAAAACATCGGAGGCTCTTGCGGGTTCTTGATCGGGGTGTCCGTCAATTGAAGTCGCGCATACATCGCGTTCGCTGAAACGAGCAACGAGACGCTTTGTCGGTTCGATCTGACTTGAATCATCAAGTCGAGCGCATACGGTTGATGCACTTTATTGATTCGACCGCCAACGAGCGGTTGTAGTTCTTTTACGACACGATATGTCATTAATCCATCATATGCCATTAGTCTCATCACCTTTGTCCTTTTTCTGTCTCTACGTTATCAGATTCATAGAAAATATGGTACGATGAAGTAGGAAATCCGAACTTCTTCTTGCCGTAACAATTAAAGGACTGCTATTATAATGTAATGTGATGTTAGAAGATGGAGGGCTTGCATTGAATTTTAAAGAACGAGGATTATTAATCGTCTTGTCTGGTCCAAGCGGTGTCGGCAAAGGTACTGTTTGCCGAGTGCTCCGTGAAGAGGCGGACAACAACCTTCAGTATTCGGTGTCGGCAACGACTCGAAAACCACGTGAAGGCGAAGTTGAGGGAGTGCATTACTTCTTTAAGACGAGAGAGCAATTTGAAGACATGATTGAACACGATCAACTGCTTGAGCATGCAGAATTCGTCGGCAACTATTATGGGACACCGGTCGAATGGGTGCGCGAGACGCTTGAAAGTGGCAAGGACGTCATTTTAGAGATTGAAGTCCAAGGAGCTTTCCAAGTAAAGGAACGCTTCCCAGAAGCCGTCTTTTTATTCCTCGCACCGCCGAGCCTGCAAGAACTTCGAAACCGTTTAGTCGGTCGAGGCACTGAATCGGAAGAAGTCATCAAGCAACGCTTGCTCGTCGCCCGTGAAGAAATCGAGTTGATGGATGCTTACGATTACGTCGTCACAAACGACGAAGTCGATAAAGCGATCGACCGGATCAAAGCGATCGTGACGGCCGAGCATTGTAAACGTGAACGTGTCGCGTCTCTCTATAAAAAAGCTATGATGGAGGTCATTTAATGTTATACCCTTCGATTGATGCCTTACAACGTATCATCCCGTCGAAATACACAATCGTGACGGTGGCCGCCAAGCGTGCCCGCCAGATCCAAGACGGAAAAGCACCAAAAATCGCTGCGCCAAAATCGTATAAACCGGTCGGTCAAGCGCTAGAAGAAATATTCTCGGGTGACACGACAATCATCGTGAACGAAAAGAACAACGGATGAAGTGTGACCCAAGTCGGATACGACTTGGGTCTCATTGTCTATAAAGGGGAGAAATGTGAATGGTGAACGACCGGAACATCTTGCTTTGTGTGAGCGGCGGTATCGCTGCATATAAGGCGTGCGCACTCACGTCAAAACTCGTTCAAGCAGGCGCGAACGTCCGCGTGGCGATGACAGCATCAGCTGAGCAGTTCGTCGGAAAGGCGACGTTTCAAGCACTCAGTCGCAATCCGATCTATTCGGACGTGTTCGAAGAGCACGACCCGACGAAGATCGCCCACATCGATGTCGTTGATACGAGTGATTTAATCGTCGTCGCCCCGGCGACGGCGAATATCATCGCTAAACTTGCTAACGGAATCGCCGACGACTTCATCACGACCTCGATCTTAGCAGCGAAATGTCCCGTCATCGTATCTCCGGCGATGAACGTCAATATGCTCGAACATCCGGCGACCCGCCGAAATATCGAGACGCTCAAATCATACGGCTATCAAATCATCGAGCCGGGTGTCGGCAATCTGGCCTGCGGCTGGATTGGCGGCGGACGTCTGCCCGAACCGGAAGATCTCGTCCGCATCATCGCGAGCCAGTTCGTCCCGAAACACTTGCTTGAAAAGCACGTCTTGATCACGGCTGGTCCGACGGTCGAGCGTATCGACCCGGTCCGGTTTTTATCCAACGATTCATCCGGGAAGATGGGAGTCGCCCTTGCTGAGGCGGCGCGAGATATGGGCGCGAACGTGACACTCGTCCACGGCCCGCTCCAAGTCCCGGTCCCAGACGGGGTGACCGCGATCGCGGTCGAGTCGGGACAACAGATGCTCGAGACCGTGCTCGAGCGATTTGCGACGCAAGACATCGTCATCAAGTCGGCGGCGGTCGCTGACTATCGTCCGAAGACGGTCCACACCGAGAAACATAAAAAAGTCCACGGCCCGTTGACGATCGAGCTCGAGGAGACGACCGATATTTTAAAAGAGCTCGGAACGAAGAAGACGCATCAGCTCCTCGTCGGATTCGCTGCCGAGACAGAGCAGCTTGAAGACCATGCCCGGGCTAAACTCGAGCGTAAAAACGTCGACTTCTTGGTCGCGAATGACGTGTCGAAGCGAGACATCGGTTTCCGGTCTGACGACAACGAAGTCGTCTTATTCCGAGCGGATGGCTCATCTGTCCGTCTGCCACGGCAGAGCAAACAACGTCTCGCCCACGAGTTGCTCGCCTACTTTAAGGAAGGTTTACGATGATTGCCCACGTCCACGTCGATGCTCCGGTTATCACGATCGACCGACCGTTTGACTATGAGGTCCCGGTCCAGTTCGAGTCGTTGATCGAGCCAGGTATGCGCGTATCGGTACCGTTCGGATCGAGACGGTTACTCGGCATCGTGACAGGGGTATCGGACGGAACACGTGAAGGGTTAAAACCGCTCGAAGCACTTCTTGACGAAGAGTCGTCTTTGACCGAAGAGTTGCTCGAACTGTCGACGCACGTGAAACAGACGACGCTTTGCTTCCGCTCGTCGGCACTGCTCGCCATGTTGCCGGCGGCGCTGAAAGTCAGTTACGATAAAGCGATCAAAGGGGAGTCACTTCCTGAGGGTGTTCGGGCCGGCACACACTTGTCCGAGTACCCAAAAGAAGTCCAGTCGTTGATTTTGGCCATGGCCAAAAAAGGGGACTTGTCGCTTTCACCGGTGCTTAAAGAGAAACGAACGGTCAAAACCGACTTGTTGATCGAGTTGAAGGATGCGAGCGTCGTCCCGGCGCGTGCCAAAAAACAGCTCGAGGCGGTCCGGCTACTTGAAGACGTGCCTCGTATGTACTGGTCGTCGCTCCGTCAAATCGGATTGACGCGGCCCCAGCTGCAAAAGCTCGAGACGCTCGGTGCCGTCAAAGTGACCGAAGTCGAATTGAATCGAGACCCGTACGCTTCGATCGAACAAGTGATCGATGATGTCCAACTGAACGACAGTCAAACGGAAGCGGTGCGCGCGATTCGCGAGGCCGAAGCCGGTGAGACGTTGTTGCTCCACGGCGTGACCGGAAGCGGAAAGACCGAAGTGTATCTCGAGTCGATCGGCCAAGTCGTCGATGACGGGAAGCAAGCCGTCTTACTCGTCCCAGAGATCAGCTTGACACCGATGATGGTCAAACGGTTCAAACGTCGTTTTGGCGACCGCGTCGCCGTACTCCATAGCGCCTTGTCGCAAGGCGAGAAGTACGATGAATGGCGGAAAATCAAGCGACGAGAAGTCGACGTCGTCGTCGGTGCCCGATCGGCCATCTTTGCTCCGCTCGAACACATCGGCCTGCTCATCCTAGACGAAGAGCATGAGACGACGTATAAACAAGAAGAGAACCCGCGCTATCATGCGCGCGACGTCGCAATTTGGCGCGCCCGTTATCACGGCTGTCCGGTCGTGCTCGGAAGCGCGACACCGTCGCTCGAGTCATTCGCCCGCGCCCAAAAAGGCGTCTATCGCTATTTGCATTTGAGTGAACGCTACGGTGGCAAGATGCCGCCCGTCCATATTGTCGATATGCGTCGCGAACTCGCGAAAGGGAACACGACGATGTTCTCGGAAGATTTATTTCTGGCCATCAATGACCGGATTGCGAAAAAAGAACAATGTGTCATCTTGCTCAATCGCCGCGGGTTCACGACGTTCGTCATGTGCCGTGATTGTGGGGAAGGGCTGACCTGCCCGCATTGCGCCGTCAACTTGACGTATCATCAGCACGGCGACCGGCTCAAATGCCACTATTGTGGCTATGAGATCGGAATGCCGCCGAAATGCCCGACGTGCGACAGTAAAAAAATCAAACAGTTCGGCACCGGCACGCAAAAGATCGAGACCGAGCTGTTGAACCGAATCCCGGAAGCACGGATCATCCGCATGGACCAGGATACGACGTCGCGTAAAGGGTCGCACGAACAGCTGTTGAAACGGTTTGAGGACGGCGAGGCCGACATCCTGCTCGGTACCCAGATGATTGCCAAAGGGCTCGATTTTCCGAACGTCACGCTCGTCGGCGTGCTCGCGGCCGATGCGACGCTCGGCATGCCCGACTTTCGGGCGACCGAACGCACGTTCCAACTCGTCACCCAAGTCGCCGGACGAGCCGGACGTGGAAGTTTACCGGGTGAGGCGTACGTCCAGACGTACAATCCGGACCATTATGTCATCGAGACGGCGAGTGGGCATGATTATGAGTCGTTTTTCGAGCGCGAGATGAAACTCAGACAAGTCGGCAACCATCCGCCTTACTGGTACGTGACGCTCGTCACGTTCGCGGCTGAAAATCCGCTCGTCGCGCAAGCCGAGGCCGACCTGTTCGCCGCCGATTTCGCGGCAGCGCACGTCGAGCAGTCCCGGCTGAACGGACCGATGCCGGCACCGTTATCGAAACTTAAAAACTTGTATCGCTACCAGCTGTTTATCAAGACGAAACAACCGGAAGCGTTATATCCCGTTCTCGCCATGCTGCAACAAGCGCGGGCGAAAGCAATCAGCAAAAAAGAATATCAATTGAGTATAGATGTAAATCCATACGTCTTCATGTGAGGTGGAACGAAATGTATAAAGTAGTCGAAATTCCAAATGAGATTTTGCGGGTCAACTGTGACCCGGTGACAAAGTTTGACAAGAAGTTGCGCCAGACGGTCGACCGGCTGTTTGACACGATGTATGAGTATGATGGCGTCGGTGTGGCCGCGCCGCAAGTCAATTTGAACCAGCGCCTTGCCGTCGTCCATACTGACGACGAAACAGGTCCGCTCGTATTGATCAATCCAGAGATCATTTCGACCGCAGGCAAAGCCGTCGGATTAGAAGGTTGCTTGAGCATCCCGGGTGAGTTCGGATTCGTCGAACGACATGAGTCGATCGTCGTCAAGACGCAAGACATGAAAGGGCGCTTTCAAGAAGTGAAAGCAAGCGGCTTCTTCGCGCGTGCCATCCAACACGAGATCGACCATTTAGACGGCGTCCTGTTCACCGATAAACTCGCCGTTCCTAAGCCAGGAACCGACAAGCGCATCGTCTTCATGGGCACACCGGCGTTTGCCGTATCCGTACTTGAGCGCTTGCTCGAAGAAGGATACAATGTCGTAGGTGTTGTCTCGCAGCCGGACAAACCGGTCGGTCGCAAGCGCGAGCTCAAACCGACACCGGTCAAAGAGTGTGCGCTCCGTCATAACATCCCGGTATTGCAGCCGATCAAAGTCCGCACCGATTACGAGGATATTTTGGCGCTTGAACCGGATTTGATTGTGACGGCGGCTTACGGGCAAATCGTGCCGAGTGAACTGTTAGAGGCGCCGACATATGGCGCGATCAACGTGCACGCCTCGCTCCTTCCAAAATACCGGGGGGGCGCACCGATCCATCAAGCGATTTTGGACGGAGAGACAGAAACGGGCGTCACGATCATGTACATGGTCGATAAATTGGATGCAGGTGACATGATCGCGAACACGATCGTCCCGATCGAAGAGACAGACACGGTCGGTACGCTGTTCGACAAACTTGCCGTCGCAGGGTCTGATCTGTTGATCAAGACGTTGCCAGCCTTTTTAGAAGGCTGGATCGAAGCGGTACCGCAAGACGAACGTGACGTCACGTTCGCACCGAACATTAGCCGGGACCGCGAACAGCTGGACTGGTCGCAGCCGGGTGCATCGATCTTCAACCACATTCGTGGCATGAACCCGTTCCCGACGGCGTATACATTGATCGCGGGTGAGCGGGTGAAAGTGTTCGCGAGCGAGAAGACGAGCGGGAGCGGTGAGGCGGGCACAATCGTCCGGCTTGAAGAGGATGGGTTTGTGGTCGCGACCGGAAATGACGTCGCCATCAAAGTGACAGAGTTACAGCCGGCCGGAAAAAAACGGATGGACGGTGCCACGTTCATGCGCGGTGCCGGACAAAAGCTGCAAGTGGGCGACCAATTAGGAGGGTGACATGAACGTAAGACAAGCAGCGCTTGATACGCTGATCAAAATCGAACAAGGCGGAGCCTATTCGACGATTGCGGTCAACGATTTATTAAACCAAAAAAAGCTAGCTTCAAAAGACGTGGGACTTTACACAGAGCTCGTCTACGGAACGCTCGGGCGGAAGCGGACGCTTGATTATATATTGGAGAAGCGTGTCCAAAACCCGAAAAAACTGGACAGTTTCGTCTTACCGCTCCTTCGGATGAGCGTGTATCAACTGTTCTATTTAGACAAAGTGCCGGACCGGGCCGTCTTACACGAGGCGGTCGAGATCGCCAAAAAACGTGGGCACTCCGGCATCGGCAAGTTCGTCAACGGCGTGTTGCGCAACGTCACCCGTGACGGGTTCCCAGATTTGAGTGGGCTTCCTGACGCCGAACGGATCGCGATCGAGCACAGTCATCCCGACTGGCTCGTCGCGGATTGGATCAACACGTACGGAATTGAGGCGACAGAGGCGATGTGCAAGTTGAACAACGAGCCGGCCCCGGTGACAGTTCGCGTCAACCGCAAACAAATCACGGTCGACGAGATGATCGAACGCCTCGCCGAGTCAGGCGTACAAGCGTCACGTTCTGAGCTATCGTCAGACGGTCTCGTCATCGAGTCCGGAAACGTTCATACGACGCCGTTTATCGACGCAGGACTTTTGTCGATTCAAGATGAGAGCTCGATGATCGTCGCCGACGCGCTCAGTGCCGAGAAGACCGAACGCGTGCTCGACGCGTGTGCCGCGCCAGGCGGCAAAGCGATGCACACCGCCGAACGGATGGACGGCGGGACGCTCGTGGCGCTCGACCTTCACCCTCATAAGGCAAAACTGATCGAACGACAAGTGAAGCGATTGCAAATCGATGGAGTGACCGCACTAGCCCTCGATGCAAGAGACGCCGGAGATGAGTTCGAACGTGAGAGCTTTGACCGCATCTTGCTCGATGTCCCGTGCTCGGGTCTAGGTGTCATTCGCCGCAAGCCAGATATTAAATGGACGAAGGACAAAGAATCCCTTTCTGGACTGCCGATCATCCAACGTGAAATTATTGACGCTGTCTTGCCACTACTGAAGCAAGGTGGTACGCTAGTGTACTCGACATGTACAATCGACCCGTCTGAAAATGAACGGCAGGCCGACTATATATTGTCGAACGGATTGACGTGGGATGAAACACTCCGAGATCGTCTTCCTGAAGTGTTACGCCCGATGGTGTCATCGGACCGCGCCGAACTCAAACTACTTCCGACGACGTTCGGAACTGACGGCTTCTACATCGCCGCATTTAAGAAAGAGGTATAAACATGAATCCAAAAGCAGTTGAAAAAACCCCATTAGTCGGCGCCAAGCCGTCTTTATATTCGCTCACATACCCTGAACTCGAACAATGGCTCATCGATGCAGGAGAAAAGGCGTTCCGCGCGAAACAGTTATATGACTGGATGTATGTCAAACGGGTGACGTCATTCGATGATATGACGAACTTGTCGAAACCGCTTCGTGAAAAACTCGATGCTTCGTTCCAGTTGACGACGTTAAAAGAACTCGTCCGCCAGGAATCACAAGACGGAACAATCAAGTTCTTGTTCGAGCTCCAAGACGGTTACTCGATCGAGACGGTACTCATGCGCCACGAATACGGCAACTCGGTCTGTGTCACGACACAAGTCGGCTGCCGCATCGGCTGTACGTTCTGTGCATCGACGCTCGGCGGGTTGAAACGTAACCTTGAAGCCGGAGAAATCACGGCTCAAGTATTAGATGTTCAACGGGCGCTCGACGTGAGCGGTGAACGTGTCGACTCGATCGTCGTCATGGGAATCGGCGAACCGTTTGACAACTATGACGAATTGATGCGTTTCTTGCGCACGGTCAACCACGATGACGGTTTGAACATCGGTTCACGCCACATCACCGTCTCAACGAGCGGAATCGTGCCGAAAATCTACAAGTTCGCCGACGAAGGGATGCGCATTAACTTTGCGATTTCACTTCATGCGGCGTCGACGGAAGTTCGGACACGTCTCATGCCGATCAACCGTGCCTACAACTTGGACAAGTTGATGGAAGCCGTCAACTATTACACGGAGAAGAGTGGACGTCGTATCACGTTTGAATACGGTTTGTTCGGTGGCGTCAATGATACAGAAGAAGATGCACACAAGCTTGCCGACTTGTTGAAAGGCGTCAAATGCCACGTCAACTTGATTCCAGTCAACCATGTGCTTGAGCGCGACTATGTGCGCACGCCACGTAATCAAATTTTTGCCTTTGAAAAAGTGCTCAAAGATCGAAAAGTGAACGTGACGATTCGTCGCGAACAAGGTTCGGATATCGATGCGGCTTGTGGGCAGCTTCGAGCGAAGGAGCGCGAACAAGAAACGAGGTAATCAGGAAGATGGAATTAGCATACCGAACCGACCGTGGGCAGGTGAGGGCTCAAAACGAGGATGCCGTCTTGATTTTAGGGGACGAGCATGCTGGGATCGCCCTCGTCGCCGACGGCATGGGGGGGCATGAGGCAGGAGAGGTCGCGAGCGGGCTCGTCATCGAGCAGTTTCGTCGCGCCTTTCCGACGCTTCCGGCCACACCGTTAGCGATGGAGACGTGGTTCCGTGATAACGTGGAGCTGGCAAATGAGCAAGTGCTTGAATTCGCGAAGCAGTCTAATCTCGTCATGATGGGGACGACCATCGCTGGCGTCTGTTGGCATGACGAAACGATTGTCATCGTGCACATCGGCGATAGCCGCGTCTACGCCCTTCGTGGCGGAACACTCCAACAATTGACGGAAGACCATTCTTACGTCAACGTGCTAAAACAACTTGGGGAATTGACGGAAGAAGAAATGCGGATCCACCCGAAACGAAATATTATCACCCGTGCGATCGGCTCAAAAGAGCACGTCGAACCTGATCTGCAAGTGTTTGCCGACCCCGAGTTCGACACGATTTTAATCTGTACGGATGGCTTGACGACTCACCTGACAGATGAAGCCATCAAACACGCCTTAACTCGTCCCATCTCTGCGGACGCTAAGGCGGACATGTTGATCGATCAAGCCAACCGATTGGGTGGGAGCGACAACATCACTGTGGCGCTCGTCCAATTTACAGATAGAAAGAGAGGATGAATCCGATGCGAAGTGGAGAACGAATCAACGATCGTTATCGGATCGAACAACAAATCGGTAGCGGCGGCATGGCAAATGTCTACCGGGCTCACGATGAGATTTTAAACCGAACCGTCGCCATTAAGGTGTTACGATCTGAATTCTCGCATAACGAACAATTTATACGCCGGTTCGAACGAGAAGCCCATGCGGCAACCAGTCTGAACCATCCAAACATCGTCGCCATTTATGACGTCGGAGATGAACAAGACATTTATTACATCGTCATGGAACATGTCGATGGTATGACGCTCAAACAATATTTACAGGAAGAGTACATATCAATCGAGGAAGCGTTACGGATCATGGGACAGATCTGTGATGCGATCGATCATGCCCATGCCCATCGCATCATTCATCGGGATATCAAACCGCAAAACATGATGATCGACCAAAACGGGAACGTCAAAGTGACCGATTTCGGGATTGCCGTGGCCATGTCGAACGCGACGCTGACCCATACGATGTCAGTCCTCGGGTCGGTCCACTACTTCTCTCCGGAACAAGCGCGTGGCAAGTTTGCCGATGAGAAGTCAGACATTTATTCGCTCGGTGCGGTGCTGTACGAACTTGTGACAGGACGAGTCCCGTTCATCGGTGAGACCCCGGTCGCGGTCGCGTTGCAACATTTGCAAGATGATCCGATCCGACCGCTCGACTTGAACCCTAAAATTCCGCAAGCGCTTGAGAACTGTATTATGCAGGCGCTCGCCAAATCGCCGGGGGCACGACATGCCTCGGTCGCTGCTTTTAAAAAAGACTGCTTGACGTCGCTCAGCCCAGACCGCGCGGACGAACCGAAACGGATGCCGACAGAACAAGACGAGTTTGATCAGACGCTCGTCATGGCGCCTGTCGTCCCGGAAGAACCGAAAGAAGTCGTCAAGCAGCCGGCAGCTGCAGTCGAGCCGGAATCAGCGACGCCGAAGAAACAAAAGAAAAAGAAGTGGTGGCTCTGGCTATTGCTCGTGCTTCTATTGATTGGTGGCGGGGTTGCCGCGTATGTGGTTGCAGATGAAATGTCACGTGCCGTCGTGCCTGATGTCGTCGGTATGAGCGTCGGTGATGCGACGACTGAACTGGAAGCATCCGGATTCGTCGTTGAGACGACGGACCGAGTGAGTGACAACGTGTCTGAAGGCGACGTGATTTCGCAAAACCCGCAACCTGGACGGAAGCCGAAGCGTGGAACGGTCGTCACCATCGTCGTGTCTGCTGGGAAAGAGACGGTCGAGATGCCTGACGTCGAAGGGTTGTCTCAAACAGCAGCGGAACGAACGTTGAAAGATCTTGATTTCACAGATATTGAAATCCAATCCGAAGCGTCCGAAACGGTCGACAGCGGAGATGTGATTTCGCAGTCGATCACGCCAGGTGAAGAAGTTATCGCGTCGGAAGAGACGGTCACGCTCGTCGTCTCGACCGGCAGCAATAAAATTGAGCTCGCCAATTTGACGGGCTACACGTTCGAAGAGGCGTCAACTTATGCCGAGCAAAACAACTTGAAAATCGTGAAACGCGATGAGTATTCGACGAGCATCCCAGCGAATCAAATCATTCGTCAACTTCCGACGTCAGGGACGGCGGTCGACCCGGGAACGGAACTGACGGTCATCGTCTCACAAGGGGTCGAGCCGACCGACATCTCGATCGAGCGAGAAGTGGACGTCGAAATCGAACCGCCGGCAGAAGGTGAAGAGGCGGAGCCGGTCGAAGTCGTCATCCGTACCGTCGATGCCCGTGGTGAGATCGAAGTGTTGCGTGATATGATCACAGAAACGACGACGTATTCCTATACGCTCGTCATTGCTCCGGACGAAGTCGGTACCGCGACGATTGAAGTCGAGGGAGAAGTCGTTCGGACCGATACGGTGACATACGCCCAAGCAAAAGATTCACAATGAAGAGGTGGCGTGCGCGTCACCTCTTTTCTAAGGAGGAAACAGGATGAAAGGAACGATTATTCGCTTGCAAGGTGGATTTTATGATGTCATGACCGAAACGAAAGTTGAAATCAGATGTCGCGCCCGGGGAAACTTCCGGAACCGAAACATTTCGCCCGTCGTCGGGGACGACGTCGATATTCAAGACCAAGGGGACGGGACCGGCTACATCATGGCTGTCGATGAGCGGTCGAACCATCTCGTCCGTCCGCCGATCGCCAACATCGATCAGGCGTTTCTGCTCTTTTCCGTGAAAGAGCCGGCGTTCTCGTTCCATTTGCTTGACCGCTTTCTCATTTTGATCGAATCGAAGCAAGTTCACCCAATCATCGTGTTGACGAAGATGGACTTGTTGCTAGAAGCTGAAAAAGAAAAAATTAGTGCGGCGGCAGCGCTATACCGTTCGATCGGCTATCAAGTCATTGAGACGTCGACCGAAGACGGAGCTGGAATCGAGCTCATCCGCAGCGCGTTCAAAGACAAGACGAGCGTGTTCGCCGGACAGACCGGCGTCGGGAAGAGTTCGTTGCTGAACGCGGTCGCACCGGAGCTCGAACTCGCGACTGGTAAAATTTCGAAAGCGCTTGGCCGCGGGAAGCATACGACGCGTCACGTCACGCTCATCACACTCGCGGACGGGTTCGTCGCCGATACACCTGGATTCTCGAGTCTTGAGTTCCCGGAAGAACTTGAAGTCGAGGAGATGCGTTGGTGTTTCCCTGAATTCGTCTTGCGGCACGATGACTGTAAATTCCGTGGTTGCGCCCATTTGAACGAGCCAGGTTGTGCCGTCAAAGCGGCGGTCGAGGCCGGAGAAATCGCTTCCACCCGCTATGCGAACTATGTTACGTTTATGGAGGAATTAAAAGATAGACAACGGAGGTACTAACATGATTAAAATCGCACCATCGATCCTGTCGGCCGATTTTGCCAACCTTGAGGCAGAGGTCAAAGCGGTCCAAGAAGCAGGGGCCGATTACATTCATTTTGACGTCATGGACGGTCAGTTCGTGCCGAACATCTCGATTGGACTGCCGGTACTCAAAAGTTTGCGTGACAAGTCGGACATGGTATTAGACGTCCATTTGATGATCGACCAACCGGAACGGTTCGTCGAGGACTTCGTTCAAGCAGGCGCCGATATCGTCACGGTCCATGTCGAGGCGACAAACCATTTGCATCGCGTATTGCAACAAATCAAAGGAGCCGGCGCCAAGTGTGGTGTCGTCTTGAACCCACATACGCCGTTGTCATCAATCGAGCACGTGCTCGGTGATGTCGATATGGTATTGCTCATGACCGTGAACCCTGGCTTTGGCGGCCAAGCGTTCATCGAAGCGGTCGTCCCGAAGATCGCGGCGCTCAGCGAGATGCGCCAAGCGCGTCGTCTCGACTTCGAGATCGAGATCGATGGCGGGGTAAATCCTGCGACGGCAAAACTTTGTATCGACGCAGGTGCCGACGTCCTCGTTGCCGGTTCAGCCATCTATAACGAACCGAGCTATAAAGACGCAATCGATAGCATTCGCAACGCGTCTCGTGTATAATCGTCTGTAGAACAACAAATATTGTCGCAAGGGGTGTCACATCTGTGGCTGAGAGGCATGAGCTAACCCTTTGAACCTGTTCCGTTCACACGGACGTAGGGATGTGGCGAAAATGCACGTTGCTACACGATAGCAGCATGGCGTTTACGTCATGCTGCTTTTTGTCGTTCACTCATATCAAGGAGGGAATAAGATGAAACAACGTTTAAAACTACAGGCGCTCATTGAAATCTCGCTGTTCGCCTCGCTCGGACTGATCTTTGACATGCTCATCCCATATCGGTTGCCGCAAGGCGGAGCAGTCAGCTTGGCGATGCTGCCGATTCTCGTGATGGCTTATCGGCATGGATTGAGAGGCGGACTCGCGACAGGCGCGCTCGTCGGGACGCTACAACTGTTATTTGGGGCCTATATCTTCACGCCGGTCCAGTTTTTACTCGACTACACGGTCGCCTACGGCCTCGTCGGAGTCGCCGGCATCTTCGCCGGGCAAGTCAAACAGTCGGCAAAAGACGGCGCCAAGAAAACGCTCACGTTCTATTTGATTCTCGGGGCGTTGATCGGCTCGGCGCTCCGCTACGTTGCGCACGTCGTCTCCGGCATCGTCTTCTTCGCCGAGTATGCGGAAGGACCGGTCGTCTTGTACTCGCTCGGCTATAACTTGACGTATATGTTGCCGTCGTTCCTCGTCTCGGCGGTCGTGATCGTGCTCTTGTTCACGTCGGCGCCGCGTTTCGTGACGCTCGCGACACGGGACATCAGATAATGCGTGTCTTGATTGTGGCTGCGAGCCCGGAAGCGGTCCCTGAGCTTCCTCGGAACGCCGATTACGTCATCGGCGTCGACGGCGGCTATCATACGCTGCTCGACCGTGGGATGAAGCCGGACCTGCTCGTCGGTGACTTTGATTCGTTCACAGGCACCGTGCCGGAGGAAGCTGTCCGTTATCCGTCTGAAAAAGACGTGACCGACCTTGAGATCGCTCTCGAGGCGGCACGAGGGAAAGGGGCGGACGTGATCGACGTGTACGGTGCACTCGGGGGCAGACTCGATATGACGCTCAGCAACGTCGGTCTGCTCGAGGCGTACCCCGAGATGCGGTTGTTCGCAGACGGGCAAGAAGTGCGCCTCGTCGGAAAAGGGGACTATCGTCTCCCGCGTCGTCCTGACCATTACTTGTCGCTCGTACCTTGGAAACGGGCCTCGGTCTCGATTCGTGGCGTCAAGTACCCGCTCGAGAACCATGACGTCGTCAGCCATGAGGCGCTGACGATCTCAAACGAGTGGTCGGCGGAAGAGGCGGATTTGCTCGTTCATAGCGGCAACGTCTTGATTATGTATATAAAGAAATAAACAAAAAAAATCCCATCGGCGCATGCCGCTGGGATTTATTTCGTTCGTGTATGGTAATTATACGCGTTCAACGAGACCTGATTTAAGAGCGCGAGCTGAAACCCAAACTCGTTTAGGTTTACCGTCAACGAGAATGCGAACTTTTTGTACGTTTACACCCCAAGTACGTTTTGTCTTGTTGAGTGCGTGCGAACGGTTGTTACCTGACTTAGGTGACTTACCTGTTACGTAGCATTTACGTGCCATGCGTTTCCCCTCCTTTTTTATGTGGGTTCGTCCTAATAGACACTCGTTTATATTAGCATGGGTTTTTTCACGATGCAACTAGAAAATAACCGGATGACAAGAAAAAAACTTGACATTACGGATGAGGATTTTAATAATGAATGAGGGTTGCGGTTACAATTGACCGAGTTTAGGGGCATGTCCTTTTAATAACTAGGTACTTATTGTAGAATATACTGTAGGAATCATTCCGAATAAAGGAGGCTACTCCATATGGCAATTGAAATGAAGACAACATATGGCAATATTGATATCACGAACGACGTGGTCGCGACACTCGCGGGCGGTGCGGCGATGGAATGTTTCGGCGTCGTAGGAATGGCGTCACAAGCTCAACTGAAAGACGGGATCGCAGAACTGCTCAAACGTGAGAATTATGCGCGTGGCGTTGTCGTACGTCAAGATGGAGAAGACGTACATATCGATATGCACATCATCGTGAGCTACGGGACGAAAGTGTCGGAAGTCGCGTACAACGTGCAAAGTCGTGTAAAATACACGCTCGGTGAAACTTTAGGATTAAACGTTTCGTCGGTAAATATATTCGTACAAGGCGTTCGTCTGACGAATGACTGACGAGAACGAAGGAGGATTTGGTGTGGGGTTAAAACGTTTAGATGGATTGGTGTTTGCGCAAATGGTCGCAAACGGTGCAGCCAACTTGAGCCAAAATGCAGATTACGTGGATTCGCTTAACGTCTTCCCGGTCCCAGACGGCGACACGGGAACGAACATGAATTTGACGATGACTTCAGGTGCGAAGGAAGTGGCCGCACTCGACACAGCGAACATCGCTGACGTGTCATCGAAGTTTGCCCGCGGCCTACTTATGGGGGCCCGTGGGAATTCGGGTGTTATTTTGAGCCAATTATTCCGTGGTTTCGGTAAATCGATCGAAGGAAAGACAGAATTGTCGACACTCGACTTTGCCGAGGCACTCAAACGTGGCGTCGACACGGCATACAAGGCGGTTATGAAACCGGTTGAAGGAACGATTTTGACGGTTGCTCGTGAAGCGGCCGACGAAGCGCTCCGTGCCTCTGAGTCGACGAGCGACTTCAATGAGTTCATGGAGCAAGTGATCACGGAAGCGAAAGCGTCGCTCGAGCGGACACCTGATTTGTTGCCGGTCTTAAAAGAAGTCGGTGTCGTCGACTCAGGCGGTCAAGGTCTCCTCGTCATCTATGAAGGGTTCCTCGCGAGCCTTGAAGGGAAAGAGCTCGAGAAGCCGCACGCACCGGTCATGGATGCCCTCGTTGAGGCAGAACACCATGCTGCGCAAGGTTTCATGTCGACGGAAGATATCGAATTTGGATATTGCACGGAGATCATGGTCCGTTTCCAAGACGAAAAGTTGAAACAGACTCCGTTCGATGAGGACGTGTTCCGTAACGAACTGTCTGAACTCGGAGACTCGCTCCTTGTCGTCGCCGACGAAGAGTTGCTCAAAGTCCACGTTCACGTCGAGACGCCGGGCGACGTCATCACGAAAGGACAACGTTTTGGTGAGCTTGTCGCGGTCAAGATCGAGAACATGCGTCAACAGCATTCGACGATTCTTGAAGAAGAGCACGGTGCCAACCAGCACGGCGTTCAAGCGACTGCCGTCAAAGCGAAAGTGCCTTACGCGATCGTCACCGTCGCCATGGGTGAAGGTGTCAGTGAACTGTTCCGTTCGCTCGGTGCCGCACATGTCATCGAAGGCGGGCAGACGATGAACCCGTCGACGGAAGACATCGTCAAAGCGATTGAAGCGGCGAACGCCGAGCACGTCTTCATCTTCCCGAACAACTCGAACATCATCATGGCCGCTGAGCAAGCGGCATCGGTCGCACCTTGCGGCGTCTCGGTCATTCCGACGAAGACGGTACCACAAGGACTAGCGGCTGCCATCGCGTTCAATCCTGAAGCGGATGTCGAGACGAACGAGTCGGTCATGAAGACGGCCGCAACTACGGTCAAGTCAGGACAAGTGACATACGCTGTCCGTGACACGAGTATCGACGGTGTCGAGATTCGTAAAGATGATCATATGGCGATTGCTGAGAAGAAAATCGTCGCATCATCAAAATCGAGTCTAGAAGCGGCAAAAGCGCTCGTAGATGCACTTGTGGACGCGGATGATGAGATTGTCACGATTTTGACGGGCGAAGGTTCGTCGGCGGAAGACGTCGCAGCACTCTCGGCTTACATCGAATCGAAGAACGATGAGATTGAAATCGAAGTTCACGACGGTAAACAACCGCTCTACTCCTACATTTTTAGTGTGGAATAAGCTGTATCTCAGCCCTGCCTTCTGTATAATGAAGGTAGGGTTTTTTTGAAAGGGGGAAATGCGATGAAATATCGCAGTGTGTTTGATATTATCGGACCGGTCATGGTCGGACCATCGAGTTCGCATACGGCCGGAGCCGCACGGATCGGTCTTATGGCCGGCAAACTGTTCGGCCGAACGCCGGACCTCGCGCGGATCACATTTTACGGGTCGTTCGCCGACACGTATCGAGGTCACGGGACAGACGTCGCCATCGTCGGAGGCATCATGGGGTTCGATACGTTCGATCTTCGCATCCCGCAAGCGCTCGACATCGCGAAAGAGCGGGGAATCGAAGTCGTCTTTGAGACGAGCGACGCGCTCACGGATCATCCGAACACGGCTCGGGTTCATCTCGAGGACGCGGAGGGGACGTTTGAGATCGTTGGGATCTCGATTGGCGGTGGCACGATTGAAATCACCGAATTGAACGGATTCCCGCTCAAGCTTTCCGGCGGTGGACCGGCACTCGTCGTCTTGCATCACGATCGCTTCGGGGCGATCGCGGCCGTGACGGGCATACTCGCCAAGCACGAACTGAACATCGGGCATATGGAAGTGAGCCGTCATGAAAAAGGCAAGCAAGCCTTGATGGCGATTGAAATGGATGAACCGATGCCAAAAGACGTATTAGCGGAACTGGAACGGTTACCTCAAATCGAACGGGTAGCCATCTTTGGGGAATAAGGAGAAACGACTATGTTTAAATCAGTAGAAGAATTAGTACGGACGGCAACGGAACGAAACATCCCGATCTCTGAAGTGATGATCGAGCAAGAAGTCCACGTCAGACGCTCGACACGAGAAGAGGTCATGGCGATGATGGAACGTAACCTTGAAGTGATGGAAGAAGCGGTCGAGCGGGCGATGCAAGGCGTGACGTCTGTGACGGGGCTGACTGGGAATGACGCCGTGCTCATGCAAGACTATGTCCGGTCGGGCAAATCACTTGCCGGTGACTTGATTTTAGATGCCGTCGCCAAAGCGATCGGCACGAACGAAGTGAATGCGGCGATGGGACGGATTTGCGCGACACCGACGGCGGGGAGCGCCGGGGTCGTACCGGGGACGCTATTTGCGGTCAAGGACCGTCTCGAGATGGACCGCGATGCGATGATTCGGTATTTGTTCACCTCGGGCGCGTTCGGATTCGTCGTCGCGAACAACGCCTCGATTTCGGGTGCGGCCGGAGGCTGTCAGGCCGAAGTCGGTTCCGCGACCGGTATGGCTGCAGCAGCCATCGTCGAAGCGGCCGGCGGGACACCGGAACAGTCGGCGACGGCGTTTGCGATCGCCTTGAAAAACATGCTCGGGCTCGTCTGCGATCCGGTAGCGGGTCTTGTCGAAGTACCTTGCGTCAAACGGAACGCCATGGGTGGGGCGAACGCGGTCGTCGCGGCTGATATGGCGCTCGCCGGCATCACGTCCCGCATCCCGTGCGATGAAGTCATCTCAGCGATGTACGAGATCGGTCAAATGATGCCGACCGCCTTGAAAGAGACGGCACGGGGCGGACTCGCCAACACACCGACAGCACGTCGGATCGAACGCAATATTTTTGGAGAGAAAGAAAATGCCAAACAGTGACGCGTTGACGACGCTCCGAGGGGTCGGGCCAGAGATGGCCAAAAAATTAGAGACGATGGGTCTCGAACGAATCGAGGACGTGCTAGAGCACGTCCCGTTTCGTTATGAAAATTATAACAGCGGTACCGTGACGACGGCAGTCCACGGGGACCTCGTCAAATGGAGTGGTACCGTTCAAGCGGAACCGCTCGTCCGCTATTATAGTAAAGGCAAAAATCGACTTCAGTTCCGGCTGTTGTTAGAAGAGCGCTACGTCGTCCATGTGACGATGTTCAACCGCGCTTTCTATAAAGACAAATTGGCGCTTGGTGCGACGGTTACGGTCAAAGGGAAATGGGATATGAACCGGATGACGATCAGTGCGACCGATCTCGAGTTCGGTGAGCTCGCGGACGGGTTACAGCCGATCTATTCGCTTCGGGCCGGATTGACGCAAAAGAATTTCAGTCGAATCGTCAAACTCGCCTTCGATCAGACGACGACGTTTGAGGACCGACTGCCGGAATCAATCCGCTTGCGTTACCGCTTGGAGGACCGGGCGTCGATGCTCAGAGGGATGCATTTCCCTGATTCGATCGAGATGTACAAACAAGCGCGCCGCAGTTATGTGTACGAAGAATGCCTGCTCTATCAATTGAAGCTTCAGGCGTTTCGAAAGATGGAGCGTTCCGGGAAAGGGAGGGCGCTCACGCTCGAAAAAACGCAACTGAACGAGTTCGTCAAGCGGCTCGCTTTCCCGTTGACGGGTGCACAGACGCGCGTCATTCGTGAGATCGTGAGTGATATCGAGAAGCCTGAACGCATGAATCGCCTGTTGCAAGGGGATGTCGGGAGCGGGAAGACAGTCGTTGCCGCGATCGCCTTGTATGCGACAGTGAACGCGGGTTATCAAGGCGCGCTCATGGTGCCGACCGAAATTTTGGCCGAGCAGCATGTCGCTTCGCTTGAACAACTGTTCGAGCCGTACGGGATCCGTGTCGCCTTATTGACGAGTTCGGTCAAAGGGAAGGCGCGCGCTACGTTGCTCGAAGCGATCAAAGCCGGTGACGTCGACATCATCGTCGGCACGCACGCCTTGATTCAAGGGCCGGTTGAGTTTTCGCGTCTGCACTTGGCGATCACGGACGAGCAACACCGGTTCGGCGTCGAGCAGCGGAAAATGTTACGAGACAAGGCCGATCTTGCGGACGTCTTGTATATGACGGCGACGCCGATTCCGCGGACGCTCGCGATCAGCGCGTTCGGGGAGATGGATGTGTCGACGATCGATGAGATGCCGGCAGGCCGGAAGCCGATCGAGACGTATTGGGCGAAAACGGATCAAATCGACCGGGTGCATACGATGGTCGAGCGCGAACTGTCACTCGGACGTCAAGCGTACGTCATCGCGCCATTGATCGAGGAATCCGATACGCTCGAAGTCGAGAGCGCAACTGAGTTGTATCATTTACTCAATGAGCGATTCCCGAACTATGCGGTCGGACTCATGCACGGAAAACTGTCGAGTGCCGAGAAAGATGAAGTGATGAAGGCGTTCGCTGACAACTCACTGCAAATTCTCGTGTCGACGACGGTCGTCGAGGTCGGGGTAAACGTGCCGAACGCCTCGCTCATCGTGATCCACGATGCGGAACGGTTCGGTTTGGCCCAGCTCCATCAGTTACGGGGGCGCGTCGGTCGAGGCGCACATCAATCTTATTGTATATTAGTAGGAGACCCGAAGTCTGATGTCGGGAAGCTCCGCTTGAAGACGATGACGGAGACGAACGACGGATTCGTGTTAGCGGAAAAAGATTTAGAACTCCGCGGCGCCGGCGACTTCTTTGGGACAGCCCAAAGCGGGTTGCCGAGTTTCCGTGTCGCCGACCCGGTCCTCGACCTCAAAGTGATGGAAGTGGCGATGCAAGACGCCGTCCGCTTGCTCGGCAGCGAGACGTTTTGGCAGGAGTCCTCGTACAGACCGCTGCGTCAATACTTGAAGCGACTCGACTTACTTGTCGGCGAAAGGTTAGAATAACACTTGAAAATTAAAACTAAAGAATATATACTGCTATTAGTACCAGGTATTAAGTTCTTTAGGGAAGAGTTTAGGAGGGAACTGAATGCGGGTACCTAAGAAGGAGCGGCAACGCTTACTGCAAGAAACGATTGAACATAACCCGTTCATTAAAGACGACGAACTGTCGAAGCAGTTCGCCGTCAGCATTCAAACGATCCGTCTTGATCGGATGGAGCTTAAAATTCCTGAAGTCCGGGAACGGATCAAGCATGTTGCTTCAGAGCACCTCGATGAAGTGAAGTCGCTCGCAATGAGCGAGGTCATCGGTGATATGATTGACTTGAAACTCGACGAATCGGCCATCTCGGTTCTCGACATGGAAAGAGAACACGTCTTTAGCCGCAATGAGATCGCCCGTGGACACGTCTTGTTCGCTCAGGCCAACTCGTTAGCGGTGGCGCTCATCGACGACGAACTGGCGTTGACCACTAAAGCGGAAATCCGGTTTAGTCGCCAAGTTCATCTCGGAGAGCGAGTCGTTGCCAAGGCTCGTGTTGTCAAACTGCGTCGAGACGGACGGACGGACGTCTCAGTGGATAGTTATGTCGGCGAAGAGTGTGTCTTTAGCGGAGACTTCACGATTTATCGTCGCGGTGAGGAGGAACAAGTATGAAGTTAGCAATTGATGCAATGGGTGGGGATCATGCCCCAAAAGCAATCGTGGACGGCGTAAAACAATTTGCTGAAAGTTTTCCGGACGAGCAGATGGAACTGTTTCTAGTCGGTGATGGAGTGAAGCTTGCGTCCTACGGGTTGACCGACCCGCGGATTACAATCGTTCCTGCGAGCGAAGTCATCACAGGCGAAGATGAACCGGTCCGGGCGGTTCGCCGGAAAAAAGACAGCTCGCTCGTCGTAGCGGCTCAGCTCGTCAAAGACGGGAAAGCAGATGGACTCGTATCGGCCGGGAACACCGGGGCGCTCATGGCGGTTTCGCTTTTTGTCATCGGTCGGATTCCTGGAATCGAACGTCCGGCACTGTCGCCAACGTTCCCTACATATACGGGTAGCGGTGTCGTCGTCTTAGATGTCGGGGCCAATCCGGACGCTAAGGCAGAACATTTGGTTGATTACGCGATCATGGGTTCGCTATACGCCGAGCACGTCCGCGGCATCAAGCGCCCACGTGTCGCGCTCCTAAACATTGGGACGGAGGCTGGGAAAGGAAACGCGCTGACGAAAGAAGCGTTCCCCCTCCTCGAACAGGCTCCGGTCCACTTCGTCGGAAACGTCGAGGCCCGCGAGGCGATGTCAGGTGACGTCGATGTCATCGTGACAGAAGGATTTGCCGGAAACATTTTATTGAAAGGTGTGGAGGGTGCTTCGTCAATGCTCATGAAAATGTTGAAAGAACAGTTCACGAGCGATATTGTCTCGAAGCTTGCCGCTCTCGTCTTAAAACCGAAACTGAAAAACTTGAAACAAACATTAGATTATCGTGAGCAAGGTGGTGCGGGCTTGTTCGGAATCAACGCCCCCGTCATCAAAGCGCACGGGTCGAGTGACGCATTAGCAATCATGAGTGCGCTCAAACAGGCGAAAATCATGGTTGACCATGATGTCGTCGCGAAGATCAAACAAGCGAAAGCAACAGACTAACGTAAAGAAGGTGAGTACATGAGAGAAGTGTGGATATTTCCCGGCCAAGGGTCACAAACAGTCGGTATGGGTCAAACGTTCTTAGACGATCCTGAACAGATGCAAGCGATCGATCGTCGACTCGGATTTGATTTGCTCGACGTCATGGCGGCCGGATCAAAAGAAGAGCTTCAACAAACGGAAGTCGCACAACCTGCCATCGTGGCGCACGCGGCGCTGCTCGCGCTCGCACACGGGAAGACCGGTGCCAAACCGGACGTCGTGATTGGCCATAGTGTCGGTGAGTATGCGGCACTCGTCGTCGCGGGCGTCATCGATCTCGAAGAAGCGTGTGTGCTCGTACGTGAGCGCGGTAAGCTCATGTCCGAGGTGAAGGATGGAACGATGGCAGCGGTCATCGGCATGACCGACGTCGCAGAAGCGTTCCACTTGACCGAGAAGATCAGTGCCAGCGGAAACCTTGTACAAATCGCCAATTACAACTGTCCGGGCCAGTTCGTCATTTCGGGTCACGTCGACGCGGTCAAACAAGCAGAGACAGACTTAAAACAGGCTGGGGCGAAACGCGTGTTGCCGCTAGACGTGTCAGGCGCGTTTCATAGCTCGTATATGATGCCTGCTGCGACACGGTTTAAAGATGTGCTCGCATCGTCACCGTTTAAAGATGCGACGATTGGGATCATTTCGAACGTCGACGCGGCGGTCCATACTGACGCCGAGAAACTAAAAGCGCTTCTCACCGAGCAACTGTACGCCTCGGTCCGGTTTGAGGACTGTGTCCGGAAAGCGATTGCTGAGGGGGTCGATACGTTCATCGAGTTCGGTTCGACGTCACCGTTGTCCGGGCTCATCAAACGAATCGATAAAAACGTGACACTTAAACAAGTGACGACGTTAGAAGAGGTTGCAGCGTTAGGGGGAGAAGTGCGTGCATGACCAAGTAGCAATCGTGACGGGTGCGTCCCGGGGTATCGGGGCCGCCATCGCGAAGCGTTTAGGGGAAGACGGCTTTCGAGTCGTCGTCAATTACTCGGGTAGTGTCGAGCAAGCAAAAGCAGTCGTTGCAGCCATTGAAGCAGCGGGCAGCGAGGCGATCGCCGTCAAAGCGGACGTCTCGAACGCTGACGATGTGAAAGCACTCGTCAAGACGGCAGTCGATACGTTCGGCCGTTTGGATTGCCTCGTCAACAACGCCGGGATCACACGAGACGGTCTGCTCATGCGCATGAAAGAGACCGACTTTGACGATGTGCTCGCGACGAATTTGAAAGGCGCGTTCTTGACGTCGCAAGCGGCGACGCGTCCGCTCCTCAAGTCGAAATCAGGGCGCATCATCAACATCGCCTCGGTCGTCGGAATCACGGGGAACGCCGGACAAGCGAACTATGCGGCAGCGAAAGCTGGACTCATCGGACTCACGAAATCGGTGGCGCGCGAGCTCGCGGCCCGTCACGTGACGGTGAACGCAGTCTGTCCAGGCTTTATCGAGACCGACATGACCGGTGCGTTGACAGACGCGCAGCGCGAAGCGACGCTCGGACAAATTCCGTTCAATCGCTTCGGCCAAGTCGAAGACGTGGCGAGCATCGTCTCGTTTCTCGCATCAAGCGAGGCCGCTTACGTGACCGGGCAGACGATCGCCGTCGACGGCGGCATGACGATGGCGTAAAAACAGAACTTTACCAATTGTAGTACATTTAATATAATTTACTTTGGAGGGATTTTATCATGACAAAAGAACAAATCTTAGTAGACGTACAAGCAGCAGTAGCAGAGAAACTCGGGAAAGACGTTTCTGAAATCACAGCCGAAAAATCATTTAAAGACGACCTCGGTGCGGACTCGCTCGAAGTGATGGAAATGGTCATGGACCTTGAAGACAAGTTCGATATCACAATCGAAGACGAAGATGCCGAGAAGCTTGCAACTGTGGGCGACGTCGTGTCTTACATCGAAACAAAATTGTAATCAAGCCTCCCACCGCTCATAATGAGCGGTGGGCTTGTGCTTATACACGGAGGGACTTATGACAAAGGATAAGCGACGGTTCGACCGTCAAGGGTCGGCGCAAAGACGCCGACGAAATGAAGTGGAGCGAGCACGCATCGTGGAGAAGTTCACGTCACTCGAGGAACGACTTGGTGTGAAATTTACGAACCAAGAACTGTTAATGCAGGCGTTCACCCATTCATCATATGTCAATGAACAACGCGGTTTGAAAAAAGACAATGAACGGTTAGAGTTTTTAGGAGACGCGGTGCTCGAGTTGACAGTGTCCCGGTTTTTATATGAGACGTATCCGGAGCGCTCCGAGGGGGAATTAACGAAGTTACGGGCGGCCATCGTTTGTGAGCCGTCGCTCGTGAACTTTGCCGAAGCCTACGCTTTCTCTGATTTTATCTTGCTTGGAAAAGGGGAAGAGCTGACGGGCGGACGGAAACGTCCCGCGTTACTCGCCGATGTGTTCGAATCATACATCGCCGCCCTCTACCTTGACCAAGGGATCGAACCAGTAGAACAGTTCCTCGCCGAAGCGGTTTTTCCGAAAGTCTTAGCCGGTGTGTTTGAAGAGCAGACCGATTATAAGAGTCAACTTCAAGAGAGTGTACAGCGCGAAGGGCTCGGCCCGGTCACGTATACGATCATCGAAGAACGCGGTCCGGCCCATAGCCGTGAATTCGTCTCCCACGCTCGTCTCAGTGACGATATCGTCGGCGAAGGGATCGGTCGTTCGAAGAAAGAAGCCGAGCAGATCGCGGCTAAAGAAGCGTTGATCGAATTCAATCGGCGATACGCCGGCCTATAAAAAAAGGAGTGGACCCGCGCGGGTCCACTCCTTTTGGTTACGTCAATTGGCCAAGTTCCTCGACGAGACCGTCGACTTCAGAGATCGAGAGTGATGACCGGTTCATCACGTAGTCGTAAATCTCTTTCACGGCCGATGCATCGGCTTTGTTATATTCTTCCGCCTTGATCGCACCGCGGTTGATGATGTTCATTTTATCGAGGATTTCCTCGATCATTTGTTCATTCGTCATGTGTAGTACCCCTTTCTACAGTTCTTTTTAGAATAGCATGATTCTAGCATTTTGACGAACTAGCAACTGTGGTAAAATAAACGAATGAATGCTTACTTAGGATAGGATGGTCACGATGCACTTAAAACGAATCGAACTCGCTGGCTTTAAATCGTTTGCCAAGCGGATTGAACTAGATTTCCGTCCCGGCGTGACAGCCGTGGTTGGACCGAACGGGAGCGGGAAATCAAATATATCGGACGCTGTTCGCTGGGTACTCGGCGAACAGTCGGCCAAATCGCTCCGTGGGGCGAAAATGGAAGATGTCATCTTTGCCGGTAGCGAAGGCGAGAACCACCGCAACGTCGCCGAAGTGACGCTCGTTTTAGATAATAGCGATGCGCACTTGCGCCTGCCGTATGAAGAAGTGAGCGTGACGAGACGCGTGACGCGCAGTGGCGACAGCGACTATTTCATGAATAAAAAGCCGTGCCGCCTGAAAGACGTCATCGACTTGTTCATGGATACGGGTTTGTCCCGTGACGCGTTTGCGATCATCGGGCAAGGACGGGTCGAACAAGTCATCTCGGGTAAACCGGAAGATCGCCGCGCCGTCATTGAAGAAGCGGCCGGCGTGCTGAAGTACCGCCAACGCAAAAAACAAGCGGAACGAAAGTTGCAAGACACCGAGCTGAACTTGTCGCGCGTCGACGATATCTTATACGAACTTGCCGACCGGGTCGAACCGCTTCGTGAACAAGCGGCACTCGCTCGAGAGTTCCAAGTCGCCAAGGCGCGGCATGACGACCTCGAGACCGGGATTCTCGGTGCCGAGATCACTGAGCTCAAGGCGAAGATCACTTTCGCCACAACACAACAGACGGCAGCAGAAGAACAGTTACGCAACCAAGAAGCGGCGCTGAACGCGCTCGGCACCGAACGGGCCGCGCTCGAGGAAACATTGACCGAGCATCGGGCCGTCCTCGAGACGCTCCATCAGGATGAGCGTCTTCAAGCGACTGAGCTCGAACGGCTCTCGGGAGATATTAAACTCGCCAAAGCGCGAGAAGAACACGGGGCAGAGACGAAAGAACGACTCGAGCGCCAACGCGCGGAGTTGGTCGAAGAGACAGAGCAATTGCAGTCGCGATTGTCGGTCGCTCAAACGGACAAAGCCTTGAAGTCAGAAGCGTTGCAGACCGTTGAGGTGACACGTGACGAGCTCGCGCGGAAGCTTACGGCGGCGACTCGCGATTTCAACGCGGAGATCGAACAGCTTCAAAGTGAAGCGTTCGAACTAGCAACGACACGAGCCACGCTCAGCAACCAACAAAAACGGGAACGACGTGACATCGAACAGGCAGAGGAAGCGAAAGCGCGTCTCCTGCGTGAGAACAAGGACCGGCTTGATGTTCGAACCGAACAGACCGCCTCGCTCGATGCAAACCGAGATCGTCTTGAAGCGGTACGTACGGCTTGGCAGGAACTGCTGGCCGAAGAAGAGGCATTGGTCGCTAAGGAAGTCGCGCTCCGAGAAAAGTTGTCGCGAGCCGAACAATCGTATCATGACCTCGACCGGCGCCGTCAAAAGACCGAAGACCGGATCGACATGTTAGAGCGGATGAAGCAATCATATGAAGGGTATTTCCATGCCGTCAAATTCGTATTGAAAGACCGTGCGAGCGGTGTGCTCGGAGCGGTTGCAGAGCTGATTCAAGTGCTCCCATCATATGAGGCCGCCATCGAGACGGCACTCGGTCAAACGCAACAACACGTCGTCGTTGAAGATGAAGCGGTCGGCCGCCGTGAGATCGACAAGTTGCGCCGGGCTAATGCCGGGCGGGCTACGTTCGTCCCGATGACGACGGTGAAAGAGCGCTTTATCCCGAGCGAGGTCGCCCATCGTCTCGAGGCGATGGATGGCTTCGTCGGCATCGCATCCGATCTCGTGACGACGGAACCTTTGTTTGACAAATTGAAACGGTCCTTGCTCGGGGCCGTCATCGTGGCCAAGACGCTCGAGGTCGCGAACCGGATCGCTCAGACGACGGGCTATCGCTACCGGATCGTCACGCTCGACGGCGATATCGTCAACGTCGGTGGTTCGATGACAGGGGGGAGCCGGAAACAAGGCGTCGCCCTGTTCACCCAGTCAAGAGAGCTCGATGATTTGAAACAAGGATTGACGCAAGGGTTGGCCATGCTGCACGAACAGCAGCTTCGTGTGACGGAGTATGAAGCGGAGACGAGTCGCCTCAAACAGTCGCTCCACACGCTCAGAACACGGAAACGGCAAGAGGAAGAGACGCTCCGGGCGTTAGAGACCTCGTTCCGGGAATTAGAGCGGACGACCCAGGACGCGAAAGCACAACTTGAACTGTTCGATCACGAGATGAATCGCTATACGCATACGATTGAAACATCTTCGGCAGAATTGACGCGCCTCGCAAGTGAACTCGAGGCGACAGAAGTGTTGCAGACGTCGCTGCGGACAGAGCTCGAGCAGTTGCGTGCGGAGCAGGCGAAAGGCGCGGAGACGACGGGGCAATTGCAAGAGGCAATCCGTCTAAACGAGCTCGACCTTCAACGTCATACGCTTGACCTGGATCGGGTGAATACGGAAGTCGAACGGCTCGTTGCCGAAGTCGACAAACAGACAACCCGACTCGATCAAATCAAACACGAACTCGAGCGGCTCGAAAGCGGACGGATCGTCTCATCCGCGGAACTTCGAATCGAGCATGACGAGGCGACGGAGCAGATGAAAGTGTTGAAAGGGCGAATTGAAGCGCAGTCGCAAACGCTGAAAACAGAGGAAGAGACACATCGTATCCTCAGACAGCGTGAACAGCAGGCGATGGACGTTCGCCGCCAATTCGAGGCCGACGTCCGTAAGCTTGAAACTGAGGCGAATGAACTCGAGTTGAAACAGCAGTGGAAACTAGACGCCCTCGAAGAACGTGGACTCGTCTATGACCTGCTCCCGGTATTATCGATCCCGCTCGACGAGGCGAAAGAAGAGTTCAAGTTGCTCGTCCGTCAAATCGAGGAGATCGGACCTGTCAACTTGAGTGCGATCGAAGAGTTTGAACTCGTCAATGAACGGTTCACGTTCTTGTCTGAACAGCGAGACGATCTCGTCAATGCGAAACAGGACCTGTACGACGTCATCTCCGAAATGGACCGAGAAGTGACACGGTTGTTCAACGAGACGTATGCGACCGTCCGCACGCATTTCAAACAGACGTTCAAAGAACTTTTCGGAGGCGGCGAGGCCGACCTTAAACTCGTCGATGCGACTGATTTATTAAACACAGGGATCGATATCGTCGCCAAACCGCCCGGCAAAAAGTTACAGACGTTAAGTCTGTTGTCTGGTGGCGAACGGGCACTGACCGCGATCGCGCTCTTATTTGCGATTTTAAAGACGCGCCCTGTCCCGTTCTGCGTGCTCGACGAGGTCGAAGCAGCGCTCGACGAGGCGAACGTCCACCGGTTCGGTGAATACGTCCGCACGTTGTCGATCGATACACAGTTCGTCATCATCACCCACCGTAAAGGGACGATGGAGGCGGCCGACACGCTCTATGGCGTGACGATGCAACAAAACGGTGTCTCGGAGGTACTTTCGGTCGAATTATCAGAAGCGAAACGTGTCGTCGAGACAGATGAAGAGATGGAGGAATTGACTTGAGTTTTTTTAAAAAATTAAAAGATAAATTGACGACCTCGACACAAGAGGTGTCGCAAAAGTTTACAGACGGGTTGACGAAAACACGTGACGGGTTTGCGAGCGCCGTCAACGACCTCGTCTATCGGTTCCGTGAAGTCGATGAGGACTTCTTCGATGAACTTGAAGATTTGCTCATCCAGGCGGACGTCGGCGTCACGACGACGATGGACCTCGTCGAAGATTTAAAAGAAGAAGTGAAGCGTCGCAATTTGAAAGACCCGGCCGCCGTCCGCGACGCCCTCGTCGAAGTCGTGGCGAAACGTCTACAAGAAGACGAGTCAGACCGCGAGTTGAACATGCAGGACGGGTTGACCGTCATCTTGTTCGTCGGTGTGAACGGTGTCGGCAAGACGACGACAATCGGAAAACTCGCCCATCAGTTGAAAGCAGAAGGTCGTTCGGTCATGCTTGCGGCGGGAGATACGTTCCGGGCCGGCGCGATCGACCAGCTGCAAGTATGGGGTGAACGTGCCGGTGTCCCCGTCATTCGCCAAGCGGAAGGGTCAGATCCGGCCGCGGTCGTGTTTGATGCTGTCCAAGCCGCGAAGTCACGCGGTGTCGACGTCTTGATTTGCGATACGGCAGGACGACTCCAAAACAAGGTCAACTTGATGAAAGAGCTCGAGAAAGTGAAACGGGTCATCGAACGCGAAGTGCCAAACGGTCCGCACGAAGTCTTGCTCGCGTTAGACGCGACGACGGGACAGAACGCGATGCTTCAAGCGAAGGCGTTTCAGGAAGCGACGAACGTGAGCGGGATCGTGCTTACGAAGTTAGACGGGACGGCCAAAGGCGGCATCGTCCTCGCGATCAGAAACGAGCTCGATATTCCGGTCAAATACGTCGGTCTCGGTGAAAAAATTGATGATTTACAGGCGTTCGACCCAGAGCAGTTCGTCCTCGGACTATTCGGTGACGTATTTGAAGAAAAAAACCAGACAAACGATGACCTCGCCTAACTTTCACTGTTAAGAAAAAAACTTGACAAGACGTTAGGACGGCTGTACTATTGTTAGTTGTAAAGGGATTTCACTTAACATGTGGAGGTGAGAGGTATGTCGCTCGAAAAGACGAATCGAATGAACTACTTATTCGATTTTTATCAAGCGCTTCTCACGCCGAAACAGCGCAACTACATGTCTCTTTATTACCTAGATGACTACTCGCTCGGAGAGATTGCGGAAGAGTTTGAAGTCAGCCGTCAAGCGGTCTACGATAACATAAAGCGTACCGAAGCAATGCTTGAGCAGTATGAAGAAAAGCTGGAGCTGTTCGAGAAATTCGAGCAACGGCAACTGCTTCTCCAAACGCTCAGACGTCAAGTCGAGCAAATGCCCGACGTGACGGAGACGGTTTCGGCGCTTGAGAATTTAGAGTAGGGGGCTGAAGCATGGCATTTGAAGGATTATCAGAACGGTTGCAATCGACATTGGCGAAAATGCGGGGGAAAGGTAAGATTTCCGAAGCAGACGTCAAAGAGATGATGAGAGAAGTTCGTCTCGCGCTCCTTGAGGCCGACGTTAACTTCAAAGTGGTCAAACAGTTCGTTAACGACGTGAAAGAACGGTCAATCGGCCAAGACGTCATGAAATCGTTGACACCTGGACAACAAGTCGTCAAGATCGTTCATGAAGAATTAACGACCTTGATGGGAAGTGACGTCGTCCCGATCACCTTTAGTTCAAAACCACCGACAGTCGTCATGATGGTCGGATTACAAGGTGCGGGTAAGACGACGACGACCGGAAAGCTCGCGAACTTGATTCGCAAAAAGCATAACCGGAGTCCGCTTCTCGTCGCTGCTGATATTTATCGGCCGGCGGCCATCAAACAGCTCGAGACTCTCGGCAAGCAACTCGATTTACCGGTGTTCTCACTTGGCGATCAAGTGACGCCGGAAGAAATCGTCACAAAAGCGCTCGAGCACGCCAAAGTTAATCATCACGATTTCGTGTTGATAGATACGGCCGGTCGTCTTCATATCGACGAGACGCTCATGGGCGAACTCGAAAATGTGAAAACGATCGCCAAACCGAATGAAATCTTCCTCGTCGTCGATGCGATGACGGGTCAAGATGCGGTCAATGTGGCCGATCGCTTTAATGATTTGCTCGGAATTACCGGCGTCGTGTTGACAAAACTCGACGGTGATACACGTGGTGGGGCAGCCCTTTCAATCAAGGCAGTCACGGGAGCGCCGATTAAGTTCGTCGGTCTCGGTGAAAAGTTGGATGCCCTCGAACCTTTCTATCCGGAGCGCATGGCGTCACGGATCCTTGGAATGGGTGACGTGCTCACGCTCATCGAAAAAGCGGAGTCACAAATGGACCAAGATGCCGCGAAAGAGCTTGAAAGCAAAATTCGTGATGCATCGTTCACGTTCGATGATTTTATCGAGCAATTGGGTCAAGTGAAAAACATGGGCCCAATTGATGAATTACTCTCGATGTTACCTGGTGCAGGTAAGATGAAAGGGTTGAAGAACGTCCAAATCGACGAGAAGCAACTCGATCATGTCGAGGCAATCATCCGGTCGATGACGAAGCATGAGCGCACGAATCCTGAAGTGCTCAACGCCAGTCGTCGCAAGCGGATCGCAAAAGGGAGCGGTCGTTCCATCCAGGAAGTGAACCGTCTCATCAAACAGTTCGATGACATGAAGAAGCTCATGAAGCAGATGTCAGGACAAATGAAAGGGAAGAAAAAAGGTCTCGGCCTTCCATTCTTCTAAGAAAACTTTTGTCAGTCAGGCAAAAAAGCAGTATACTATTAAAGTTGTCAATTCTTAAACACATAATGGAGGTATATTACCATGGCAGTTAAAATTCGTCTCAAGCGCATGGGCGCAAATAAATCACCTTTTTACCGGATCGTTGTAGCAGATTCACGTTCACCACGTGATGGCCGTTTCATCGAACAACTCGGTCACTACAACCCGGTTGCAAAACCAGAAGCAGAAGTTCGCATCAACGAAGAACTCGCGCTCAAATGGTTGGCAGACGGCGCGAAGCCATCTGACACAGTCCGCAACTTGTTCTCTAAAGCAGGGATCATGGAGAAATTCCACAACGCGAAAAACGCGAAGTAACCCTGTGGCCGACCTTTTATGAGGTCGGCCTATTTTTTTGAGGAGGTTTTATGATGGATTGGTTAAACGTAGGCAAAATCGCCAACACGCACGGTTTAAAAGGGGAATTGAAGTTGCTCGCCGCGACTGATTTTCCAGAAGAACGCTTTAAAATTGGTGAGACGCTCTACCTTGACGTCGACGGGAAGAAGATGCCGCTCGAAGTGACGACGTATCGTCCGCACAAACAGTTCCATCTCGTCACGTTCAAAGGGCTAGACAACATCAATCTCGTCGAGAAGTACAAAGGGATGTCGCTCTACGTCCATGCCGGAAACGTCCACGAGCTTCCGGAGCATGAATTTTACTACCACGAGATCATCGGATGCGAGGCCGTCGTCGACGGAGAAGTGATCGGTGTCGTCGAGGACATCTTTGAGACCAATGGCGCGAACGACGTCTGGGTCATCAAGCGTCCCGGCAAGACGGATGCGCTCATCCCGTACATCGAGTCGGTCGTCAAAGACATCGACGTCGAAGCGAAACGTGTCATCATCACGCCGATCCCTGGAATGATCGACGATGAAAATTGATGTCTTGACCTTGTTCCCGGAAATGTTCGCCCCGCTTGATCATTCGATCGTCGGGCGTGCCCGGACACTCGGCCAAGTCGAAGTGCAGTTCACGAACTTCCGTGACTTCTCGACGAACAAACATCATAAAGTCGATGATGCTCCGTACGGAGGCGGCGCCGGGATGCTACTCACGCCGCAGCCGATGTTTGATGCGTTCGATTCGCTCGCAAAGTCGAAGCCGCGCGTCATCGTGACGACGCCGACGGGGCGACCGTTCAATCAACGTGTCGCCGAAGAATGGGCGAACGAAGAGCATTTGATCTTCTTATGCGGACATTACGAAGGATTCGACCAACGGATCCACGACGAACTCGCGACAGACGAAGTGTCGATTGGAGACTTCGTGATGACCGGTGGTGAACTCGCGGCGATGGTCATGATCGACGCGACGGTTCGCCTCATCCCGGAAGTGCTCGGCGATCAAGCGAGCCACGAGGACGACTCGTTCTCGACCGGACTGCTCGAATATCCGCATTATACGAGACCGGCTGACTTCCGCGGCCTCAAAGTCCCGGACGTCCTGTTGTCGGGCAATCACGCCAAAATCGAGTCGTGGCGCCGCGAGCGTTCGCTCGAACGAACGTTCAGGCGTCGACCGGAACTGTTAGACCAAATCGATCTGTCGCCGGCCGATAAAAACTTCATCGAATCGTTGCGCGATTCATAAAATTATGCTATGTTTGAGCATGTGGGTTAGCCCCACCGATTACCGATGTTCCGCTATTGGATGCCGAGGCAAACGAAGATATGAACATTGAAGAAAAAGGAGATCAATTCATGAACGCACAAAAACTGTTCCGTGAAATCACAGAAGAACAATTCAAATCGGACGTCCCTGCTTTCCGTCCTGGTGACACAGTACGTGTCCACGTTAAAGTCGTAGAGGGAACGCGTGAGCGTATCCAGATCTTCGAAGGCGTAGTCATCAAGCGTAAAGGTGGCGGCATCAGCGAAACATTCACAGTCCGTAAGATTTCTTACGGCGTAGGTGTTGAGCGTGCATTCCCGCTTCACTCACCGCGTGTCGCGCAAATCGAAGTCGTTCGTTACGGTAAAGTTCGCCGTGCGAAACTTTACTACCTCCGCAACCTTCGCGGTAAAGCAGCACGTATTAAAGAAATCCGTCGTTAAGATGGGGAAAGCTTGTCGCTTGCGACAAGCTTCTTTTTTTCTAGTACAATAAGTTCAAACGGACAGAGGAGTGAGGCAATTTGAAAGAAGTGTTCAGTTGGCTTAAAGCAATCGTAGTGGCGCTCGTCATCGCGTTCGTGATCCGGACGTTCATCTTTGTACCTGTCATCGTCGAAGGTGAGTCGATGATGCCGACGCTCCAAAACGCCGATCGGATGATCGTCAGCAAAATCTCTAACTACGTCGGTGAACTCGACCGGGGCGATATTATCGTCTTTCATGCGACTGAATCAAAGGACTATATTAAACGCGTCATCGCCATTCCTGGAGATACGCTTGAATATCGGGACGATACGCTCTACTTGAACGGAGAAGCAGTCGAAGAACCGTATTTAGAGGATTTTCAAGCCCAAATGAACGGCTTTCCTCTAACCGAGAACTTTACGCTCGAACAAGTGACAGGTGAAGCGGTCGTACCGGAAGGCTCATACTTCGTTATGGGAGATAACCGACAAAACTCGAAAGACAGCCGTGAAATCGGCTTTGTCTCGAAAGAAAGCGTCGTCGGCAAAACGAACTTTGTGTTCTGGCCGATGGGTGACTTCGGGACGGTAGAAGAATAGGGTGGTGTTTTTTTGGCAATTCAATGGTTCCCTGGCCACATGGCCAAGGCGCGAAGACAAGTAACAGAGAAGTTAAAACTGATTGACGTCGTCATCGAACTCGTCGATGCACGTGTTCCGCAATCGAGCCGAAATCCGATGGTCGATGAGATCACGGCCGGTAAACCGCGGCTGATCGTGTTGAACAAGGCTGACATGGCCGATCAAGCCGTCACCGACGCCTGGATGCGCGCCCTGAAGCGTGACGACATCGAAGTCGTCGCCGTCGATGCGAAGCATAGCAAAGGCTTAAAGCAGCTCATGACGGGCGCAGAGAAGCTCATGCAAGACAAGCACGACCGCATGCGTGAGAAAGGCCGTAATCCTGGCCCGATCCGCGCCCTCATCATCGGCATCCCGAACGTCGGGAAGTCGACACTGATCAACCGGCTCGCCGGGCGCAACATCGCCATCACCGGGGACCGCCCTGGTGTGACGAAACGGCAGCAATGGATCAAGATGAAAGGCGGCGAGATGGAACTGCTCGACACGCCTGGTATTCTATGGCCGAAGTTCGAGGACCAGATGGTCGGATATCGCTTAGCTGCTACGGGTGCGATCAAGGACGACATTTTAAACCTTGATGACATCGCGATGTATGCAGCGCGTGAACTGCGCGCCCGTTACCCGGAACAGTTGAAAGAGCGGTTTAAACTCGACGACTTGCCGGAAGACGCGGTCGAACTGCTCGAGTTGATCGGGAAAAAACGTGGCCTTCTCAGCGGCGGCTACGTCGATTTCGAAAAAGCGAGCGAACTATTATTGAACGAGCTTCGTCATGAGAAGATCGGACGTGTCTCGCTTGAGACGCCGGCAGATCATAATATGGCGTGAAGTCCTGTGAAAACAGGGCTTTTTTGGATAGGAGGCAGATCGTGACGATTCAAGAGATTAAACAACGGCTAAAAACCGTCCGATATGAAGAGTGGGACGATGTCCGGGCCGAACTGAAGGATGACCCGCGCGCGGGCGTCCAGGCACTCCTGCAGCAACGTCAGAGACGGTTTGACGCGGAGCGGGACGAGCGGGACGACTATACACGCCGCCTGCAGTATGAGGCCGAGCTGAAACAGCAAGGCTTCAAGTTGGTCGCTGGCATCGACGAGGTCGGGCGGGGACCGCTCGCGGGTCCTGTCGTCGCGGCGGCCGTCGTCTTGCCGGACGATTTTTACAGCCCGGGACTGAACGATTCAAAGAAGATGACGAAAGCGGCACGGGAACGAGCATATGCAAGGATCCTCGACGAGGCATTCGTCGGGGTCGGAATCGTCGACGCAGAAGTGATCGATCAAATCAATATTTATGAAGCGACGAAGCTCGCGATGACCGAGGCGGTCCGACAGCTTGACGGGGCCGACGCGCTCTTGATTGACGCGATGACACTCGAACTTGATTTGCCGCAGACGTCGCTCATTAAAGGGGACGAGTTGAGCGTCTCGATCGCGGCGGCGAGCGTCGTCGCCAAAGTCGTCCGCGACAAGATGATGGAAGAGTTCGCCGCGACGTATCCGGGATACGGTTTCGAACGCAACGCCGGATACGGGACGGAACTTCATTTGAACGCGTTGAACGAGCGCGGCATCACACCGATTCATCGCAAGTCGTTCGCACCGATTAAACATATGATATGAAAGGGGGAGCCCGATGCGGATCGATCACCAAGGCGTCCTGCCGTTCAAAGTCACCGAACAGACGTCGCGTCAGCTGCTCGTCGGCAACACGGTCGTCGGCAGGGTACTCCAGCTCTTGCCCGGGAACGAAGCGGTCATGCAACTGCCGCAAGGACTGTTCCGGGTCGGGGTGAACGCAGACGTTAAAGAGAACGTCACGTACAAGATGGTCGTCACCGAGCTCGAGCCGAAACTCGTCCTGAAAGTGATGCCGCCTACGGCGGAACCGGCCCAGGCCGGGAAGACACCGGTGACGTTACTCTTAGAACAACTCGGCCGCTTCTCAAAAGAGGCCATCCAGACACCGGAATCCGTCAAAGCGATGGGACGGCAACTGCTCGAGAGCGGGGCCGGAAGTGACGTCAAACAGCTCGTCGGGGAACTGTTCAAGGCGAAAGGCGACCCGAAGTTTGAACAGTTCGTGCGGGCCCAAGAGACGTTCAACGCGGTCCAGACGCCGCCGTTCGTCGTCCAAGCATTTCACATACCGCAATTAGGACCGTTCGAACAAGTCAGATTCCGGCTTGAGGCCCCGAAAAGCGAGATGATCGACGCAGACCATGCCCGTATCGTCTTATTTCTAGAAACGCCTCGCTTCGGCGAGACGGGCATCGACCTGCTCGTTCAAAAGCGGCACGTCACCGTGAAAGTATTCAACGAACAACACGACTTGTCCCCGTTCATCAAAGCGTACGAGCCGCTGCTCGGCAGTGCGCTCAAAGCGAACGGCTATGAACTGTCCCGATTCTCGTTCGAAGTGAGACAAGAATCGCTCCCCGAGACGTTCGCCCCGTTAGGAAAGGTGGATTTTCATGTATGATGGACCGTAAAAAAGCAATCGCCTTGTCTTACGAACAATCGATGGAATCTCCGCGCGTCGTCGCGAAGGGCGGCGGCCTCGTCGCCGAACGGATGCTCGCCCTCGCACAAGAGAACGGTATCCCGATCCATGAAGACCCGGCGCTGTTGTCACTCCTGTCGGCGTTACAGATCGAAGAGCATATTCCGGACGACCTGTATCAAGTGATCGCCGAGCTTTTTGTGTTTCTCTATCAGATGGAACAAGGTAAAATCGAAAATGTCTAGGGGTAGATGTGAAAAAAAGATGAAAACTTAAAGCAAGAACGATAGACAGCGCTTTCAGTTTTTCGTTACAATAGATATGCCGATATTAAAGGGGACTAAGGGGGAAACTAAATGAATATCCATGAGTATCAGGCGAAAGAATTGCTTAGAACGTTTGGAGTGGCCGTACCTACGGGCTATCCGGCTTTCACGGTAGAAGAAGCAGTTGCAGCAGCCGCCAAGCTAGACGGTGAATTGAAAGTAGTCAAAGCACAGATCCACGCAGGTGGCCGCGGGAAAGCCGGTGGCGTCAAACTTGCCAGAACGGATGAAGAAGTAAAACAGTACGCGACAGAGATTCTCGGTAAGACGCTCGTCACGCACCAGACTGGACCTGAAGGAAAAGTCGTGCAGCGCCTCTATATCGAAGAAGGTTCTGCCATCGATCAAGAATTTTACTTAGGACTTGTGCTTGACCGTTCGATCGGCCGAATTGTCATCATGGGTTCATCTGAAGGCGGTATGGACATCGAAGAAGTCGCTGAACATACTCCTGAAAAGATTCATAAAGAAATCGTCGACCCGGTCGTCGGACTCCGTCCGTTCCAGGCGCGCCGTCTTGCTTTCAAGATGGAAGTGCCGACTAAACTCGTCAACAAGTTTAGCGACATGGTCATGAAGCTTTATAAAGTGTACGTCGAGACGGACTGCACGATTGCGGAGATCAACCCGCTCGTCACGACGAAAGACGGTAACGTCGTCGCGCTCGATGCGAAATTGAACTTTGACAGCAACGCGCTTTATCGTCATACCGACATCGTCGATCTTCGTGACACGACGGAAGAAGATCCGCGTGAAGTCGAGGCGTCGAAACACGACCTTAGCTATATCGCCCTTGACGGCAATATCGGCTGTCTCGTAAACGGTGCCGGCCTCGCCATGGCGACGATGGATATCATCAAGCACTACGGCGCCGAACCCGCTAACTTCCTCGATGTAGGCGGCGGTGCGACAAAAGAAAAAGTCACAGAAGCGTTCAAATTGATTTTGTCGGATGACCAAGTCAAAGGAATCTTCGTCAACATCTTCGGTGGCATCATGAAGTGTGACATCATCGCCGAAGGAATCGTCGCGGCGACAAAAGAAATCGGACTCGACTTGCCACTCGTCGTCCGCTTAGAAGGAACAAACGTGGATGCGGGAAGACGCATTCTCGATGAATCTGGACTTGCGATCACTTCTGCGACCTCGATGGATGATGGGGCAGAAAAAATCGCGGCACTCGTTCGATAAGGGGGAAACGACATGAGTATTTGGGTGAATCAAGATACAAAAGTGATCATTCAAGGGATCACGGGGAAACAAGGTATGTTCCACGGCGAACAGATGCTAGCGTATAACACGAAACTGGTCGGCGGGGTCACACCTGGTAAAGGTGGTACGACCGTACTCGACAACGTACCTGTGTTTAACACTGTCTCTGACGCGGTCGAGGCGACCGGTGCGAACGCATCGATCATCTACGTGCCACCAGCTTTCGCGGCCGACTCGATCATGGAGGCGGCTGATAGCGGCATCGAACTCATCATCTGCATCACGGAAGGGATTCCTGTCATCGACATGATCCAAGTGAGCCGCTATCTCGAAGACAAACCGGCCCGTTTGATCGGACCGAACTGCCCAGGGATCATCACGCCGGGTGAGGCGAAACTTGGCATCATGCCAGGCTACATCCACACGAAAGGCCATGTCGGCATCGTCTCACGTTCAGGGACGCTCACGTATGAAGCGGTCCATCAGTTGACGACGGCCGGAATCGGCCAATCGACTGCGGTCGGGATCGGTGGGGACCCGGTCAACGGGACGAACTTCATCGACACGCTCCAAGCGTTCAACGAAGATGAAGACACGCTTGCGGTCATCATGATCGGCGAGATCGGTGGGACGGCTGAAGAAGAAGCCGCTGAATGGGTCAAGGCGAACATGACAAAACCGGTCATCGGTTTCATCGGTGGTCAGACGGCTCCTGAAGGCAAACGGATGGGCCACGCTGGAGCGATCATCTCAGGCGGAAAAGGAACGGCCGCTGAAAAAATCAAGACGTTAAACGCAAACGGGATCGAAGTCGCCGAGACACCTGCTGTCATCGGTGAGACACTCATCCGTGTGCTTAAAAATGAAGGTCTGTATGATGCTTGTGTCACGGGACAACCGACGACGTAAGACCAATCGGAATGAGGGGTGCGCGCATCCCTCATTTTTTTAAAGGAGATTGTGATGAATCAAACAATAGCTCGTTTTGCGGCAGAACGTTTGCCGGTCGAGTTCGTCCATCATTACTTATCAAATCCGGGTCTGACGGAACGGAATTCGTTCCATCCGAACGTATGGAAAAAAGCGAATCGGGCGTTCCGTTCAACGGTCACGTATGACCGTTTTTTGACGTGGGAGGACGAATTGTTCCCACGAATGCTATTACATATCCCCAACCCTCCGTACTGTTTGTTTTATCAGGGCGATTTAGAGGTACTACAAGAACAAACGACCGCTTTGGTCGGGAGTCGTGAATTGAATCGGATCAGTCGACCGCTCGTTGAATATTTACACCCTTTAATAGAAGAAACTGTATCGATTTCAGGCGGCGCGCTCGGTATTGACGGACTCGTTCATGAGTTGGCAGTCAGGCGGAACCGACCGACGATTGCGGTCCTCGGTTCCGGCTTTTCGCACATGTATCCACATGTTCATCACCAACTGTTCGACCAGATCTCGAAACAAGGATTGCTCCTCAGTGAATATACTCCGGAAACACCTGTCAAAAAATTTCAATTTTTAGAACGAAATCGAATTGTCAGTGGATTAGGCGACCGGCTCGTCGTCGTCCAAGCGAGACGAAAGAGCGGGACGATGAATACGGTGAGTCATGCGCTCGAGCAAGGCAAGACGGTGTTTGCGGTGCCGGGAAGTCCGCTCGATCCGTTAGCGGAAGGACCGAATAAATTGATTGAAGAAGGAGCGATTCCTTTGACGAATCCCGACCAAATTTTGAATGGTGCGATGATTGCACGTTGACAAACGGTCGGTAACATGAATATTATGGTAGGGATTTAAATGACCTCCAAAAGGGGAGCAGATGTATGGCAAAATATTTGGTGATCGTCGAATCACCTGCGAAAGCAAAGACAATTAAACGTTATTTAGGATCAAACTACACGGTCAAAGCGTCCATGGGTCACGTCATCGATTTACCGAAAAGTCAACTCGGTGTCGACGTTGAACATGACTTTGAACCGAAGTACATCACGATCCGTGGAAAAGGCCCAGTGTTAAAAGAACTGAAGACGGCCGCTAAAAAAGCGACGAAAATTTTTCTCGCGGCTGACCCGGATCGCGAAGGGGAAGCAATCGCCTGGCACTTAGCCCGTGCCCTCGGCGTCGATGAAACGACAGAATGTCGTGTCGTCTTCAACGAGATCACAAAAGATGCGATTAAAGAATCATTTAAACATCCACGCAAGATCAATCACGATCTCGTCGACGCCCAACAGGCGCGACGGATTCTCGACCGTCTTGTCGGATACGGGATGAGCCCGTTGTTATGGAAGAAAGTCAAAAAAGGTTTGTCAGCCGGTCGTGTTCAATCCGTCGCTGTCAAAATGATCATCGACCGCGAACGTGAAATCAACGCCTTTGACCCGGAAGAGTACTGGACGATTAAACTGATGCTCAACTATGAGGGTGAGACGTTTGAGACATCGTTCTACGGAAAAGACGGGAAAAAGATGGAGTTGAAGACGGAAGCGGATGCCGACGCCGTCCTCAAGACGATCGATGAGTCATTCAAAGTCATCGATGTCACGAAGAAAGAGCGGAAGCGTAACGCATCATTACCGTTCACGACAAGTTCACTCCAACAAGATGCGGCCCGGAAACTGAACTTCCGCGCCAAGAAGACGATGATGCTCGCCCAACAGCTTTACGAAGGAATCGACCTTGGTAAGAAAGAAGGGACTGTCGGGTTGATCACGTATATGCGTACCGACTCGACACGAATTTCTGACTTGGCGAAAGACGAAGCGAAATCGTATATCGAATCGACGTTTGGTGCAGAGTACGTCGCCTCTCAAAAGCAGAAAGAGAAAAAAGCGGCGAACGCACAGGATGCCCACGAGGCAATCCGGCCGACGTCGGCGTTACGTGACCCGGCTTCGATGAAGGCGTACTTGTCACGGGATCAACTCCGATTGTATAAACTCATCTGGGAACGGTTGGTCGCGAGTCAAATGGCGCCAGCAATTCTTGATACGGTGAAAATCGACGTCGAATCGAACGGCATGATTTTCCGTGCCAACGGATCGACCGTCAAATTCCCAGGTTTCATGAAAGTGTATATCGAGTCAAAAGACGACGATATCGAAGACACGAACTTAGAGCGGGAAGGATTGCTTCCGCCGCTTGAAGTCGACGACATGGTCGCATTCGAGACGGTCGAGCCGAAGCAACACTTCACCCAGCCACCACCGCGTTACAGTGAAGCGAGACTCGTCCGAGCGATGGAAGAGCTCGGCATCGGTCGTCCGTCGACTTACGCGCCGACACTCGACACGATCCAAAAGCGCGGTTACGTCGTGCTTGAAGAGAAAAAATTCATTCCGACCGAGCTCGGAGAACTTGTCATCGAGATGATCGATGAGTACTTTAACGACTTCATCACGGTACAGTTCACAGCCGACATGGAGACGCTTCTTGATTCGATCGCCAATGAAGAAGTCGAGTGGACGGAAGTCGTTGCCCCGATTTACCGGTCATTCGAGAAACGTTTGAAACGGGCCGAATCCGAAATTGAGAAGATCGAAGTGAAAGACGAGCCAGCCGGTATCGATTGTGAGATCTGCGGTTCGCCGATGGTCATCAAGATGGGACGGTACGGCAAGTTCATGGCTTGTTCTGGATTCCCGAACTGTACGAATACGAAGCCGGTTCAAGTCGAAATCGGCGTCCCGTGCCCGAACTGTAAAGACGGACAAGTCGTCGAGCGCCGCAGTAAGAAAGGTCGCCTGTTCTATGGCTGCTCGAACTATCCAGACTGTGAGTTCGTCTCATGGGACAAACCGGTCGCGAAACCGTGTCCTGAATGCGGTAAGTTGATGGTTGAGAAAAAGATTAAAGATGGCGTCAAATATCAATGCACGAACTGTACCCATACCGAGGTACATCAGTTAGAGGAGGATTAACCTTGCAGCAACGTGTAACTGTGATCGGAGCGGGCCTCGCCGGCTCCGAGGCGGCTTGGCAACTCGCAAAACGCGGGATTCAAGTCGATTTGTATGAAATGAGACCAGTCCGACAGACGCCGGCGCACCATACGGATCAGTTTGCTGAACTGGTCTGCTCGAACTCGCTTCGGGCGAACGGACTTCAAAATGCGGTTGGTGTGTTAAAAGAAGAGATGCGCACACTCGACTCGCTCATCTTGAAAGCGGCGGATACGGCAAGCGTTCCGGCCGGTGGCGCCCTCGCCGTCGACCGTCACGACTTCGCGGGCTTCGTCACCGACACGCTCAAGAATCATCCGCTCGTGACGGTACACAACGAAGAGATTAAACAGATTCCGGACGGGATCGTCATCATGGCGACGGGACCGCTCACGTCTCCTGACTTGTCTGCTTCATTGAAAGCTTTCACCGGTGAAGATTATTTATACTTCTACGATGCGGCCGCTCCGATATTAGACGGAGAGACGATCGACCGAGAGAAGGTCTACTTGAAGTCACGTTATGACAAAGGAGAGGCGGCTTATCTCAACTGTCCGATGACGGAAGAAGAGTTTAATCTGTTTTACGAAGAACTCGTCAAAGCCGAAGTCGTACCGCTCAAAGAGTTTGAGAAAGAGATTTACTTCGAAGGCTGCATGCCGTTTGAAGTGATCGCTCAACGCGGGAAGAAGACGCTCTTGTTCGGACCGATGAAACCGGTCGGACTCGAAGATCCGAAAACAGGTAAACGTCCGTTTGCGGTCGTCCAACTCCGCCAAGACAATTCGGCCGGAACGCTCTATAACTTGGTCGGGTTCCAAACCCACCTCAAGTGGGGCGAGCAAAAACGGATCATTCAATTGATCCCAGGTCTCGAGAATGCGGAGATCGTCCGTTACGGTGTCATGCACCGGAACACGTTCATCAATTCACCGAGCCTGTTGAAACCGACGTATCAGGCCCGTACTCGCGATACGCTATTTTTCGCCGGTCAGATGACCGGTGTCGAAGGCTACGTCGAGTCAGCCGCGTCAGGACTACTCGCCGGAATCAACGCGGCGAAGATGGTTGCCGGTGAAGAGCTGCTCGTCCTCCCGCGCGAGACGATGCTCGGTTCGATGGCGCATTACATCACGACGACAGACGGGAAGCACTTCCAACCGATGAATGCAAACTTCGGTCTCGTGCCGTCGCTCGAAGATGCGCCGAAGAAGATGAAAAAGCAAGAACGCTATGAGCGCTATGCGAATCGTGCCCTTGAGACGATTCAGCAATATAAAGAGATTTAAGGGAAAGGAGCCAATTTTTGGTTCCTTTTTTTGTGAATTTAAATTTCAATTGTGTAATTTGTGCAATACTTTGAAAATTTTCAGATTATTGAAGGGGTTTCTATTGTCACCTCTGATTCTGTATGCTATGCTAATTTCGATTTGACGGGAACATGCGTTTTTAAGCTGAAAGCAAGGGGGCGAGAGGATGGGATTCGCTGAGGATCAACAATCATTTTTACGCTATTGCCAAGTCGAACGAAGACTGTCGCCTCATACGAAACGCTCTTACGAACAAACACTCGAACAGTACGCCGCTTATTGCCAATCGACACATCAAGAGCCATTTGATGTGCAGTCGGCGCGGCGTTATTTATATGTCCTTTACGAGAATGAAGCGGCGACGACGACCGTTTCCCAAAAAATCTCCTGCCTCAAACAGTTCGGGAAATTTGTGGCTCGAGAAACCGGGAGTGAACCGCTGTTTCATGACTTGACGTCGCCGAAACGTCGCAAGACGCTGCCGACGTTTGCCGTACCGAGCGAGGTCGAACACCTGCTCATGACGGCAAACGGCCAAGACGACCCGTTCCTGCGGGCACGTGATGTCGCGCTTGTCGAAGTGTTGTACGGGACCGGGATGCGTGTCGCCGAACTTTGTGGCATGGACATATCGTCATATGATGCGGCGCTCTCATTCGTTCATGTCATCGGGAAAGGCAAGAAAGAACGTTACATCCCGCTCGGGCAATTTGCCGTCGAAGCGTTAGAGCATTACCTTGAGTTAAGGCAAAACTGCGCTGCGGCACACGAAACGGCATTATTCGTTAGTCAAAAAGGGAATCGAGTGACAACAGACCAAATTCGTTACGTGATGAAGCGACTCCGGAAACTCGGCGGACTTCAAAAACCGTTAACACCGCATTCGTTACGTCATAGTTTTGCGACCGACCTGCTCGAACGCGGGGCCGATTTACGTGCCGTCCAAGAGTTGCTCGGACATGAGTCACTATCGACGACCGGTCGTTACACACACGTATCGACTGAACGCCTGCGAGCGGTCTATCAAGCCACACATCCGAGAAAGTAGGGGGTCATTCTATGTTTCATGCAACAACTATTTTCGCAGTCCGGCACGACGGAAAATGTGCGATGAGCGGAGATGGGCAAGTCACGTTTGGCAACGCCGTCATCATGAAAAACAAGGCTAAAAAAGTGAGACGGTTATACGGCGGGAAAGTCGTGGCCGGTTTTGCCGGTAGCGTGGCCGATGCGTTCACGTTATTTGAAAAGTTTGAATCAAAACTCGAGATGTATAACGGGAACTTACCGCGAGCGGCAGTCGAACTCGCCAAAGAGTGGCGCGGCGACAAGATGCTTCGTCAGCTCGAGGCGCTTCTCATCGTCATGGATGCGGAACATCTCTTACTCGTGTCCGGGAGCGGCGAAGTGATCGAACCGGACGATGGCATCCTTGCGATCGGTTCAGGTGGGAATTATGCGCTAGCAGCGGGACGCGCTCTCGTACGTCACTCACCGGAGAAAACAGCCGAACAGATTGCTCGCGCCGCCCTAGAGATTGCCGGTGAATTATGCGTCTATACGAACGACCAAGTTATCGTAGAAACGATCGGAGGCGATACAGAATGAAACGTGAATTGACACCACGTCAAATCGTAGCTGAGCTAGACCGGTTCGTCATCGGGCAAAAAGATGCCAAACGTGCGGTCGCGATTGCACTGCGCAACCGTTACCGTCGCCAGAAGCTAAGTGCTGACTTACGCGACGAAGTCACCCCAAAGAACATTTTAATGATCGGTCCGACCGGTGTCGGGAAGACGGAGATCGCGAGACGTCTTGCCAAGCTCGTCGGTGCCCCGTTCGTGAAAGTCGAAGCGACAAAATTCACTGAAGTCGGATACGTCGGACGGGACGTCGAATCGATGGTCCGAGACCTTGTTGAAGACTCGGTGCGCCTCGTGAAGGAAGAAAAGAAAGAAGACGTGAAGGAACCAGCGGAAGCCGCTGCGACCGAACGTATTCTCGATGCACTGCAAGGTAAGGCTAAAGTTGAGCCGACAGCCGCAAACCCGTTCGAAGCGCTGTTTGGCGGTCAAGGACAGAAGACGCAAGAACCGACGGACGATCAATCGACTGATCGGTCTCAATTACGTAAGTTGCTTGAACTCGGCGAACTCGAAGAGCGATTGATCGAAGTCAACCTTGAAGAGAAACAGACAGTTGATTTGTTTCAAGGACAAGGGATGGAAGGCTTATCGAATCTTCAAGACATGCTCGGCCAAATCGTCCCGAAAAAGCGGAAGAAGCGGAAGCTCCCGGTTCGAGAGGCTCGCCCGCTCATCGTTGCCGAAGAGGCGGAAAGTTTGCTCGACATGAATGAAGTACATGACGAGGCGGTACGACGCAGCGAACAGATGGGCATCATCTTCGTCGATGAGATCGATAAAATCGCGACGAAGTCACAAGACCATGCTGGCGTCTCTCGTGAAGGTGTGCAGCGAGACATCTTGCCGATTGTCGAAGGCTCGACCGTCGTCACAAAATATGGTCCCGTCAAAACGGATCACGTGTTATTCATCGCGGCAGGTGCTTTCCATATGGCGAAGCCGTCAGATCTGATTCCTGAACTGCAAGGTCGTTTCCCGATCCGTGTCGAGTTGAGTAGCCTGACCGAGGAAGATTTCGTCAAAATTCTGACGGAGCCGTCACAAGCGCTCATCAAGCAGTACAAGGCCCTTCTCGAGTCAGAGGAGATCAGCGTCGAATTTACCCACTCGGCCATCGAAGAGATCGCGAAGATCGCAACGCACGTCAACCGAGAAACTGATGATATCGGAGCGCGCCGTCTCTATACGATCATGGAGCGCGTGCTCGAGGACTTATCGTTTGAGGCGGCCGACATGCCACAAACACACGTCGAGATCACACCGGCGTATGTGAAAGAAAAAGTCGGCTCGATCGCGGAAGATCGAGACCTTAGTCAATTTATTTTATAAGAATTCTGTATGCACATACAGGGAGGAAAATTAGAATTATGAACTTACTAGATAAAACACGTCAATTGAACACGATGCTTCAGCAAGAGGCGAGCGCGCACGTCGACTTTAAAGAGATGGCAGATAAGATGCGTGAAGTACTCGAAGCGAACACGTTCATCGTGAGCCGTCGCGGTCGCTTGCTCGGTTTCGCCATTAAACAACAGATTGAGAACGAGCGGATGAAGGCGTTCCTAGTCGATCGTCAGTTCCCTGAACCGTACGCATCGAACTTGTTCAACGTGAAAGAGACGACGGAAAATATCGGCATCGATAGCGAGTATACGGCGTTCCCGGTCGAGAACCGTGAGCTGTTCCTTGATTCAATGACGACGATCGTCCCGATCATCGGTGGCGGGGAACGACTCGGTACACTCGTTCTCGGCAGACTGAACAACGAGTTCACTGAAGACGACCTCGTCCTCGCAGAATATAGCGCGACAGTCGTCGGAATGGAGATCCTCCGTGAGAAAGCAGCGGAAGCAGAGGCGTCGGCGCGCAAGAAAGCCGTTGTCCAAATGGCGATCAATTCGTTGTCTTATTCAGAGCTTGAAGCGATCGAGCATATATTTGAAGAACTTGGGGGTAATGAAGGCCTGTTAGTTGCTTCCAAAATTGCCGATAGAGTGGGAATTACTCGCTCTGTGATCGTCAACGCGTTGCGCAAGCTTGAAAGCGCTGGCGTCATCGAGTCACGTTCGCTCGGAATGAAAGGAACGTATATCAAGATATTAAATGATAACTTCTTGTTTGAATTGCAGAAGCTGAAATCAAATTAAAATCGAGCGAATATCCGTTAGATTATAGCTAAAAGTCCTATCAATTAGGACTTTAGTTGCAAAAAGGCGTCCCTTTGTGAAAAAGGGCGTCTTTTTTTAGTGCAAAAGTAATTATTTTCAGAATATGTCGTGAATTCGACAAAAACAGACGATACCATTTACCTGTTTTAATAAAAATATCTTTCAGAACTGTTACAGATTTGTTTCAATGAAGTAGTAGAATTTCCAAATAAGGTATATACATGCATTCTTTTAAGTGAAAGTGAGTGAGACGCATGAATTGGATCGGCACAGATTATCAATTAATGAAGCAAGCGATCAATCATTCGGTCATGAATCAAAAAGTGATCAGTCATAACTTGTCGAACATCGATACGCCGAACTTTAAAGCGAAACAGGCTGTGTTCGAACAGACGTTAAGCAACGAGATGCGCCTAAAGTTAGCCGGTGGCCGTCCGAGTGACCGCGGTGGTGCAACGAAAATCGTTGACCGGGCCGGAGGGGCGATGCGAAGTGACGGGAACAGTGTCGATCTCGATTATGAGATGAGTGAACTGGCCCGTAACCAACTGCAGTATGAGGCGATGATGGAACAATTGAACCGTCGACTCGGTGGACTTAAAACCGTTATTAGAGGAGGACGTTAATTATGGGTATGTTCGATAGTTTTCACATATCCGCTTCGGCACTCATGTCTCAGCGCCTTCGGATGGATACGGTGTCGGCGAACATCGCGAACGCCCAGACAACTCGCGGCAAACTTGTCGATGGGGAATGGCAGCCGTATACACGGAAAATGACGGTGCTCCAAGAAGCGCCGTTTCGTCAACAGCTGTCGGCGGTGAGCGGAGGCGTCAAAGTTTCAGGCATCGTCGAAGACGAAAGTCCTTACAAACTCACATATGACCCGAGTCACCCGGATGCGGATGAACGGGGATACGTTCAGATGCCAAACGTCGACCTGTTAAAAGAAATGGTTGATTTGACAGGTGCGACAAGATCATATGAAGCGAACATTGCAGCGATGAATGCGTCAAAAGCGATGCTCGTTAAAGCGCTCGAAATCGGTAAAGGATAAGGAGTGACAGACTATGCAAATTAACCCGATTCAATTAATCGGTAACCAGACCGCGGCTCTGCCGACAGTGAAAGAGACACCGTCTCAGTTTGGGTCATATTTGAATGAAGCGATGCAGTCGCTCAATGAAGTTCAACAGGCAACGAGTACGGCACGGAAAGACCTCGCCGTCGGTAAAGCCGATCTTCACCAAGTCATGATCCAAAGCGAAGAGTCGTCGATTGCGATGCAACTCGCCATTGAGGTGCGAAATAAAGCGGTTGAGGCCTATCAAGAAATGATGCGAATGCAAGTTTAATGAAGAGGATGACGAGTTGCGATGAATGATAAGTTAAAAGAACAATTCAGCTCACTGGCCGGCCCACTGAAGGCGATGCAAACAAAACGTAAAATCATTTGGGGCATCGTCATCGTCGGCATACTTGTCGTCGCGGTGCTCTTGACGGTTTGGCTCTCGCGCCCGAACATGGCTCCTCTCTACACGAACCTCTCGGCCCAAGAGGCCGGAGAAGTGACAGAAAAGCTGACGGCTGATGGGGTGAAGTCAGAAATCAAAGCGACATCGAACGGTGTCAGCGTCTACGTGCCGAGCGAGCAAGTCGACCAATTGAAAGTTAACTTGGCAGCCGCCGGGATTCCAAAGTCAGGCGCGATCGATTACAGCTTTTTCAGTGAGAACGCCGGATTTGGAACGACGGATCGAGAAATGGCAGTCATCGAACGAAGCGCGATGCAAACCGAACTCGAACGTTTGATTACACAAATCGAAGGAATCAACCAAGCAAAAGTTATTATCTCGCTTCCGGAGAAATCGGTGTTCTTGGCCGAAGACCAAGGGGAGCCGACGGCTTCGATCGTCCTAAATTTAGGAGCAGGTACGAATCTTGAGCCGGCGACGGTCAAAGGACTTTATCATTTGATCAGTAAGAGTGTTCCGAACTTAAAACCGGAGAACATCTCGGTCATGGACCAATATTTCACGTATTACGATTTGGATCAATCGACGATGGCCGGTGGGACTTCGACCGACCCGTTAGCACTGAAGCGCCAAGTCGAGAAAGACGTACGTCAACAGATTCAACAAATGCTCTCGGTCTTACTCGGAGAACGTAGCGTGCTCGTCTCGGTCACGGCCGACATCGACACGACCCAATCGGCAGAAGAGCAAAACCTGGTAACCCCGGTCAACGAGGATACGATGGAAGGGATTGTGACGTCTGCTGAACGGATCGCTGAAGCGTATACGGGGGGTACCGGTGCGGCAGCAGCGGCAGGGACCGGCGAGAACGATACCGTCAACTTCCCGGCTGCCACTGGAACCGGGGAAGAAGAAAGCGAAAAAAACCATGAAATCATCAACTATGAGGTCAATCGCATCACGAAACAAATTCAGAACGCCCCCTACACGATCCGTGACCTCGGTGTTCAATTGATCGTCGAGCCGCCAGACGGCGCTCAAGCAATCGACCCGCAACTTGAGGGCGACCTTGAGACGATGATGTATTCAATCATCCGGACGTCGCTCGCTAAAACGGGCGAGGCGTTGACAGAAGCGGAACTCGAACAGAAAGTCGTCGTCGTGTCACGACCGTTCGCTGAAACGGAAGAAACGGCAGTGGCAGAACAGCCGACAGCGTGGTGGATGTATGCAGCCGCAGCTGGTGCCGTCGTCTTGCTCGCACTTCTATTCTTCGCCATGCGAAGACGGAATCAGCAACCGGTTTCGGAAACGAATGAATGGGAAGTACCGTATGAAGACGAAGTACCCGATCTCGACTTGGAAGAGCGAGGCGAAGGTGCCGTCAAGAAGAAACAGTTGGAGAAATTGGCAGAGAGTAATCCAGAAGAGTTCGCCAAGCTTCTTCGTACTTGGATGTCTGAGGAGTGAGTACTGTGAACTACGCAAAACAACCGAACCGAGAAAAAGCGGCCATGCTCATGATCTCGCTTGGACCTGAAGTGGCGGCAAGTGTATATAAACACCTGTCCGAAGAAGAGATGGAGCAGTTGACGCTACAAATATCGGCACTCCGAAAAGTGTCGTCTGAACAAAAGGAAGCCATTTTAGGAGAATTTCATGACCTGGCGATGGCACAGAGTTATATCACCCAAGGTGGCATCGGGTTTGCGAAAACAGTTTTAGAGAAAGCGGTCGGAGAAGAAAAGGCGATGGCGTTGATTCATCGTCTCACTTCGACGCTGCAAGTCCGACCGTTTGAATTTGCCCGAAAAGCCGATCCGAAGCAGTTGCTCAACTTTATTCAAAACGAGCACCCGCAGACGATCGCCTTAATCTTGGCTCATCTTGAACCGGTCAAGTCCGGGCAAATCTTGTCGGAACTTCCACCAGAGATTCAGTCGGAGGTCGCGAAACGAATCGCGACGATGGATCGCCTCAACCCGGACGTCATTCATGAGATCGAACAGATTCTTGAAAAGAACTTATCACAAACCGATATGCAAGATTACGCCCAATCCGGTGGGATCGAGGCAGTCGTCGAAGTGCTTAACGGTGTCGACCGGACGACGGAGCGGACGATTCTTGACGCGCTCGAGATCGAAGACCCGGAACTCGCGGAAGAAATCAAAAAGCGGATGTTCGTCTTCGAAGATATCGTCACGCTCGACTCGCGTGCGATTCAACGGATTATTCGCGAAGTCGCCAACGACGACCTTCTGCTCGCGCTCAAAGTATCTTCCGAAGAGGTCAAACAGATCATCTTCAAAAACATGTCGCAACGAATGGTCGATACGTTCAAGGAAGATATGGAGTTCATGGGACCGGTCAGACTGCGTGACGTCGAAGAAGCACAAAGCCGCATCGTCGGAATCATCCGCCGCCTAGAAGATGTCGGAGAAATCGTGATTAGCCGTGGTGGAGGAGATGACATCGTTGTCTAACGTAATCAAACGTCAACGAGCGATGCCGCTCGAACCACAACGAATTGATTCGCGGCCATTCCTTGAACCGATTTCAGAGGTTATGGTCGAACGTAATCATGAACAAGAGTTAGAAGTAAGGTACGCTTCCCTCCGCCAAGAGGAAGAAGCGATCAAGCTACACCGTGAAGCAGTGGAACATGAGCTTGAACTGTTACGAGAACAAACGCTTGAGGCTGCTTATCAGGAGGGGTACGGGTCAGGTTTTGACCTAGGACGTCAAGAAGGAAAGTCAGAGTTCGATGAGCTGACGGCCCGATTGAACATGGTCAGCGCCGAACTTGAGAACTTGTTCGAACAGAAATGGCGAGATGCCGAAACGAAGTTAGTTGATTTGGCCGTCGAGATCAGTGCACGTGTCACGACCGATCTCGTCCGAAACGAGGAGGCGTTGTTCGCCGACATGATCCGCGAACAACTGCTTCGCCAGATCGATGCCGAAGCGTTGACCGTCTTCGTCCACCCGACGCGACTAGCGTCAATCCAACGTTTCGAGTCGATGTGGCAATCCGAACAGATGCCGCCGTTGAAATATCGGGCCGATGTCTCGTTGACAGAGACGAGCGTGCGGATCGAGACGCCACATCATGGCAACGAGCTCGACGTATCGTACAGTTTTGAACGAATCCGTTCCAAGATTGAGGAGGTTCTATCCGATGGCGCTTATTGACCGCGTATTCGACACAATCACCGCTGCTCCAGAAGATGAGTATGTGCGTAAAGTCGGTCGTGTCTGCCGCGTCGTCGGGCTGATGATCGAATCGAACGGTCCGAGCGCGTTTATCGGTGAGCGCTGCCTGATCGAGTTACCGTCCGGCCAAACGGTTGAAACCGAGGTCGTCGGCTTCAATGAAGAGCGCGTCTTGCTCATGCCTTACGGAGAAACGACACAGATCGCCCCAGGTTGTATCGTCAAAGGGACGGGGCACATGCTCCAAGTACCGGTCGGGTTCGAACTGATCGGTCAAGTTCTTGACGGGCTCGGGCGCCCTTTATCGGGTGAAGCGATGCCGACTGGGAAACGCTACGATGTTCTTCGAAAACCGCCGAACCCGTTAGAACGTCCACGCATTTTAGACGTTTTGTCGACCGGGGTCCGGATCATCGACGGGTTATTGACGGTCGGAAAAGGCCAACGTGTCGGTTTGTTTGCGGGGTCAGGCGTCGGGAAATCGACATTGCTTGGCATGATCGCTAAACGCTCATCGGCAGATATAAACGTGATCGCATTGATCGGCGAACGGGGACGAGAAGTAAAAGAGTTCATCGAAAAAGAACTTGGTCCTGAAGGCATGGCTCGATCGGTCGTCATCGTAGCGACGAGCGATCAACCCCCGCTCGTGCGTTTGAAGGGCGCTTACACGGCGACGGCGATCGCAGAGTACTTCCGGGACCAAGGCAAAGAGGTCGTCCTTATGATGGACTCAGTGACCCGATTCGCGATGGCCCAACGAGAGATCGGGCTAGCGACCGGAGAACCACCGACATCGAAAGGATATACGCCTTCCGTGTTCGCGATGCTTCCGCAACTGCTAGAGCGGAGCGGGACGTCCGTCACCGGTTCGATCACGGCGTTTTATACCGTCCTCGTTGACGGGGACGATATGAACGAACCAATCGCGGATGCCGTCCGTGGGATTTTAGACGGTCACTTCGTGATGGACCGTTCGCTCGCCAACCGAGGGCAGTTTCCGGCGATCCATGTCTTAAAATCGATCAGTCGGGTCATGAACCAGATTGCTTCACCTGTACATCGCGATGCCGCGCAGACGTTTCGGAGTTGGCTCGCCACTTATCTAGACGCGGAAGACTTGATTAACATCGGAGCCTATAAAAAGGGCACGAATCCTGCGATCGATACAGCAATCGATGAATATCCGGGACTGCTCACATTTTTAAAACAGTCGATTGAAGAAGAGGCATCGATCGAGCAGACGCTCGATCGTCTTGTCGGAATTGCGAGAGGTGAATCATGAACAAGCTGTTGTTAGAACGCATCATGCCGATTGCCGAGCATGCAAAAGAAGAATCGGCGACAGAGATGAGAGGTCATAAGGCGCGATTCGAAGCCGAGATGGAGACGCTGTATCGATTAGTCGTGACGTATGAGACGCTCATGAAGAGTCAAGATGAACAATCTGGTGTGATTGATCTGCTCATGTTCCAATATCGTGAAAAGGCGAGGGAACAGTTAAAGCGTCAAATTGAGACGCAACAACTCGTCGTGCAACAGTCGCGGAACCGTTACAATCTGGCTCAAGAGCGTTTGCTCGGAAAAGTTGTCGAAGAGAAAAAATATGTAACGTTGCATGAGAAGGTCAGCCAAAATGAAGTGGCCGTCTCGAAACTCACCGAACAACATTTTATCGATGAGTTGGCAGTGATTCATCACGGGAAAGGGAAGTAAGCTGATGGAAAAAGAGAACAATAAGCGAGGTAGACAGCTCTTGGTCGCTCTTGTCCTCGTCCCGGCAATCTTTTTACTCGTCGGCGGAATCGTCGTCATGAACTATGCGATGGACCGGCCGCTATTATCGGTGCCGTTTATAGAAACGCGCGAACAGGCAGACAAAGATGAGGCAGTTGAAACAAAAGTCAATGTCACCGGCATTGACGCGGACACGACGAATCGATTAAAAGTCGCGAACGCTGAGATTGAAAAACTTCGCACGGAAAACGTCGAATTGACGAATGAAGTGAAAGCGAGACAAGAAGAAGTATCGGACTTGATCAAAGAGCGGGACCGACTCGTGTCTGAACTCGGAGCCACTGCGGAAGCGGAAGTGGAGGAAGACACGTCGAACGTGTCTCGTGTCTATGAAGAAATGTCCGCTAAACAAGCTGCCGCGATCATGAACGAACTCGAGAGCCCGCAAGTAGCGACGATCTTAAAAGAACTGTCGCCGAAACAACAGGCCGACATATTGGGACGGATGGATGCACAACAGGCTGCCGTCGTCACGCAATTGCTCCAATGAAACGTGAAAGGAGGAAGAGATGATGAATATCGCCTTATTTGCTCAAGCGGTCCAAGGAACGACAGCGAAAGGCGGGGAGACAGGATCTACCCCGACCGGACAGTTTTTAGACCTGCTTTCATCGATGCTCGGCGCCTCGACGGAAGCGTTGGCTGAGTTGGAAGCTGCGCCGACGACACTCGCACCGAATGCGCCAATTGTGACAGATAGCGCCCTTCCGCTCGAGAACTTGTCGAGCCAGCTTGAACAGTGGTTACAACAACCCGATAGCTTAGAGTGGTTAAAGTCTTTGCCACAAGACGCCTATCGTAAGTTCATGGACGCCTATATCGGCATCATCGCCCAAGCAGGTGCAGGCACAGGAACAATCGAGGAAACGGTCTCGTCAGACGTCGTAACCACGTTAGCTGCCGCCCAAACGATTTTACCGGGCGCGATGATGTTAGGAAAGACGGAGCGCGAGGCGTTGGCCGGAAAACAAAACCAGCCAACCGTAAACGAGAACGTCCAAGTTATCCAGCAAATCGTTTCGCAATTTAAAGGGAGTTTAACCCAGACTTCAAAACATATTCCCCTCCCTTATCAAAATGAAACGCCGGCGAATGTATTACCGCAAGCTGGAAAAGAAAGCGTCGACTGGTTGCCGAAAGGCATGACGTGGTCACGACCACAGATCGACTCGGAAACGGTCATGTACGCGTCTAAAGGGTCGCTTCCGGAGAACCTCCAAGCCCGAATCGAGGCTGCTCTTCAAAGAGCACCGTTCCGAAGCGGGGCCGATGGGTCGAAAGTGTTCACCGTTCGCCTATATCCGGAACAGCTAGGTGAACTCGTCGTCAAACTCGAGCGCCATAACGGTGAACTCGTCGTCAAGCTGTTCGCGAGCAACCAAGAAGCAAAACAGTTGCTCCAGTCGCAAATGCAACAACTGCAACAGACGCTCCAGCCGCTGTCGCAGCATATCCGGGTCGAAGTGAGTTTGACGCAACAAGCGCTCGAAGCGAAATCATCGACGTTTAGCGAGTCAGACCAACCTGAACCAGAACAACAGGAACAACCGAAAGGGGAACCCGACGATGACGACCATCCAACCGAAGACGAATGATTATACGTTACCCGATCAATCGCTGCCTAAAGCGACGAACCAATACGATAAGGACATGTTCTTAAAGCTATTGATGGCCCAGCTTGGCAACCAAGACCCGATGTCACCGATGGAAGATCGCGAGTTCATCTCACAAATGGCTCAATTTTCATCACTCGAACAAATGCAGACGATTTCAAAGCAACTTGATTCAGTACTCGTCGATCGCCACATGGCTTCGATTTCCGAGTTCAGTAATATGATCGGCAAGACAGTCGACCATAAAACGGAGACTGAGACGGAGACGATCAAAGGATCGGGACGTGTCGTCTCGATTTCAAGAACGGATGAGTCAGGTTACATGGCCGATCTCGAAGACGGCAGCTCGGTAAGCGTCTACAATATTACGTCCATCAAACAAGCATAAGGGGGATTCATCATGTTAAGAGCAATGTACTCAGGAATCAGTGGATTAAAGAACTTCCAGTCAAAGCTTGATGTCGTCGGTAACAACATCGCCAACGTCAACACGTTCGGGTATAAAAAAGGCCGCGTCACGTTCAAAGACCTCGTCAGCCAGCAAGTCGGTAGCGCTTCAGGCGGTAACGGATTAACAGCCGGCGGGATCAACCCGAAAGAAGTCGGTCTCGGGGGCACGATGGCTACGGTCGATAACGTCTATAACCAAGGCGCGATGCAAAACTCAGGTCGGGCGCTCGATGTCGGGATCTCCGGTGAAGGCTTCTTCGCAGTAAACGTTAACGGCCAAACCCAATACACACGAGCCGGTAACTTTTATACAGATAATGCCGGGGATATCGTCAATGGTGATGGGGCTTACGTCCTTAGCACAGCGGGCGCTAAAATCACTGTGCCTGCCGGAGCGAAGTCACTATCGATTGGAAAAGACGGACAAGTCAGTTATGTCAATGCTGCGGGCGTTTCAACAGACGTCGGTCAAATTCAAGTCGTCACGTTTGCCAATAACGCCGGTCTATCAAAAGTCGGAGCGAACAACTATATTCAATCGCAAAACTCAGGGGATCCAAACCCAGGAATTCCAGGCGAAGATGGACGTGGTGAACTCGTCTCGGGCGCCCTCGAGATGTCGAACGTCGACTTGTCTGAAGAGTTCACCGAAATGATTATCGCGCAACGTGGATTCCAGGCGAACACACGGATCATCACAACGTCAGACGAGATTTTACAAGAACTCGTCAACTTGAAACGCTGATGATACGCGTCACGACATTGCGGGGTGAGGAATTTGTCTTGAACGCCTTGTTCATCGAGACGGTCAAGGCCGAACCTGACACGATCATTCATTTGTATAACGGCAAGACTTATATCGTCACAGAGACGAAAGATCAAATCATCGATCGGACGACGGCATTTTACGGCTCGATCGGGTTGATGGGAACGACAGTCACAAGAGGTGAAGAAGATGAGTGAAGAAAAACCAAAAGGAGGCGCCATGAAAATGGTGCTCATCCTGCTCGTCGTCCTGCTCGTCATGGGGGGCGCTGGGTTTATGACTTATAAATATGTATTCGGTGACAACGTGACGGCTAAAACGAAACCAGTGACGGCAGAAGAACTCGCCGAGCGCAGCTTCACGACCGAGGATATGACGACGAACATTCAAGACGAACGGTTCATCAACGTCCAATTCACGATTGTGACCGATGCGGCTGAGACGAAAGAAGATCTTGAACTTCGTAAGTTCCAAGTCCATAACGTCATCCTTGGTGATTTGGCCGGGATGACGAAGGCACAGCTCACGACGAAGGAAGATATGCAGAAATTCGAGCAATCCCTTCGCGAGCAATTAAACGGACTGCTGGAAAAAGGTGAGGTCCAGCGCGTCTATATGACGAAGAAAATTATACAGTGAGGTGGCATCATGGGAGAAGTACTGTCTCAACAAGAAATTGATGCCCTGTTATCAGCGCTAAGCAGTGGAGATGTCGAAGCCGATTCCTTTTTGAATCAAGAAGAAGAACGAAAAGTACGGCAGTATGACTTCAAACGGGCCGTCCGTTTCTCTAAAGATCAAATTCGTAGCTTGACCCGGATCCATGAACACTTCACACGGATGCTGACGACATTTTTCTCGGCCCAACTTCGGACGTATGTCCAGTTCACGGTCAATTCAGTCGAACAGCTTCCATACGATGAGTTCATTCATTCGATTCCGAGTATGACGATGATCAACTTGATCGAGGCGCCCCCGCTTAACGGTCGGTTCATCATCGAAGTCAATCCGAACATCTCTTACGCGATGTTGGATCGACTGCTCGGGGGACCTGGCGTCGAGATTGAAAAAGTCGAAAGCTTCACTGAAATCGAGATGCGAATCTTGACCCAGCTATATAAACGAGCTTTTGCCGGTTACGGGGAAGCGTGGGAGTCGATTGCCGAAATCAAGTCCGAAATGACGGCCGTTGAAGTGAACCCACAGTTCCTTCAACTCGTGTCACCAAACGAGACGGTCGTGCTCATTTCGATCGGGGTCACGATCGGAGAAGTGAGCGGGACGATTAACGTCTGCTTGCCGTTCGTGACGATCGAGCCGGTGCTATCGAAACTATCGAGTCATTACTGGATGCAGGAGGCGAACCGCCGCAATGCGAGCGGGAACAGTCAAGAACCGCTCAAAGCCCAATTGATGAACTCGACGGTAGAAGTCGTGTCCCTGCTCGGGGAGACGACAATCACGTTCGGTGACTTGTTGCATTTAGAAATCGGTGACTGTTTGACGCTCGATCAACTAGTGAAAGACCCGCTATCCGTCCTAGTAGGGGAAAATAAAGTGTTCAGAGGGCAAGTCGGTGTGAGTGGGAAGCGGATGGCGGTCCAAGTGCTTCACCGGGTGAAGGAGGAAGAGCAATGAGTGAGATGTTGTCACAAGATGAAATTGACGCGTTATTACGAGGAACGAACGACAGTTCGCCAAAACCGGTAGACGAGAGCGAAGAACATCTCGACTCGATGGAAAGCGACGCCCTCGGAGAGATTGGAAATATCTCGTTCGGAAATTCCGCGACGGCGCTGTCGACGTTACTGCAACAAAAAGTAGAAATCACGACCCCGGTCGTCAGTGAAGTGACGATCGATGAGCTCAGAGAGCGTTATCCGACACCTCACGTGGCGCTTCGGGTCGGTTACACCGAAGGGTTGAAAGGGGAGAACGTCCTCGTCTTGACCCGCGAAGACGCGGCCATCATTTCTGATTTGATGCTCGGTGGGACCGGGATCGGCGTCGATCCGGACGGGCTCGATGAGATTCGGTTATCGGCCGTTCAAGAAGCGATGAACCAAATGATGGGGGCTGCGGCCACATCGCTCTCGACCGTGTTCTCTAAAAAGATTGATATTTCGCCGCCGCTCGTCGAAGTGTTCGATGCGACGAAAAATCAAACGATCATTGACCGGCTTGAGCTTTGGGAGACGATGGTGCTGATCGAGTTCAATTTGAAAGTCGGCACGTTGATTGATTCAAAAATTGTCCAAATTGCCCCGATTCAATTCGGGAAGCAACTCGTCAACGAACTGATTGCAGCTACGACGTCAGCCCCGGCCGCGCCTAAACAAGAGCAGCCGAAAGTTCAAGCGGCGGTCACACCAGCGAAAGCTCCGGCACCTGCTCCGGTACGCACTGAAAAAACGTCAGCCCCAGAAGTGGCGGTCAGCCAAGCCGAGTTCATGCCACTCCACGCCCCGACGTCAAACGATTCGGTGCCGGCAAACCTAGGCTTGCTGTATGATGTGCCGCTCAACGTGACGGTCGAACTCGGCCGGACGAAACGGTCAGTGCGAGAAGTGCTCGAACTGTCGCAAGGGTCGATCATTGAACTTGATAAATTGGCGGGGGAACCTGTCGATATTTATGTGAACCAACAACGCATTGCCCGCGGCGAAGTCGTCGTCATCGAAGAGAACTTCGGGGTACGTGTGACAGAAATCATCCAACCGCATGAGCGGATTGGAATCGTTTAAGGAGGAAGAATAATGAGTGCAAAAATTTTGGTGGTAGATGATGCGGCGTTCATGCGCATGATGATTAAAGACATTTTAACGAAGAACGGGTTTGAAGTGGTCGGCGAGGCAGAGAACGGTATTGACGCGGTCGCAAAATACCGTGAACTCACGCCAGATCTCGTCACTCTCGACATCACGATGCCAGAAATGGACGGCCTGGCGGCATTGAAAGAAATTCGCGGGTTCGATTCGAACGCCAAAGTCATCATGTGTTCGGCGATGGGACAACAGGCGATGGTCATCGATGCGATCCAAGCGGGAGCGAAAGACTTCATCGTGAAACCGTTCAACGCGGAACGTGTCGTCGAGGCAGTTTCGAAAACGGTCGCACAATGAACAAGTGGTGGTTGATTTTCCTGCTCGTGGTCGGGCTGTCTGTGCCGGCCACGGTCGAGGCCGCCACCGTGGATAAACAGTTCGAACAACAGCAGCCTGAAGCCAAAGATCAATCTGTCCCTACGACCGTCTCGACGGTCGGGACGTTGGTCAAGGTCGTTTTGAGTTTAGTTGTCGTAATTGGAGGATTCCTCGTCTTGATGCGTTGGTTAAACGCACGGACGCAAGGTGTGAAGACGGCGCAACATATGAAACATCTCGGCGGGGTACCGCTTGGGAAGGACCGCTCGGTGCAGCTCGTCAAGTTAGGGGAGCAAGTATACGTGCTCGGTGTCGGTGAATCGATTCAATTGATTGATCGAATCGATGCGGAATCGATTGATGAAGCAGCGTATGACGCGCCTTCACTGAACACTTCGAACACATCAACGTTCTTAGATACGTTCAAACAACAACTGTCACAGATTGAAGAAGTGAGGAAGAAGCAATGACGACGATTGAACAACTGATCAATTTAGAAACGCCGGACAGCACGTCGACTTCGATTAAATTATTGGTCGTATTGACACTGCTCACGCTGGCGCCGTCATTCTTGATTTTGATGACTTGTTTTACACGTGTCGTCGTCGTTCTTTCATTCATTCGGCCAGCCTTAGGGACACAACAGACCCCACCGAACCAATTGATCATCGGGCTCGCCTTGTTCATCACGCTGTTCGTCATGTCTCCGGTCTTATCTGATTTAAACGACAAGGCGTTGTCTCCATATATGGACGACGAGATCAGTCAAGATGAGGCGTTCGAGGAAGCCGGTAACACGATGAAACGATTCATGGCAAAGTATACGCGACAGGAAGATTTGCAACTGTTTATCAAATACGGGAATTATGAGCAACCGGAGTCGGTCGAAGACGTTCCTTTGCTCGCGATGGTACCAGCTTACGCCATCAGTGAGCTCAAGACGGCGTTTCAAATCGGCTTTATGATTTTCTTGCCTTTTTTAATCATTGATATGGTCGTGGCGAGTGTGCTCATGTCGATGGGGATGATGATGCTTCCACCGGTCATGATCGCTCTGCCGTTCAAATTGTTGTTGTTTGTATTAGTGGATGGATGGCACTTAATCGTGGAATCATTGCTTAGAAGTATGTAGGAGGAACGATTATGACGCATGAAATGGTCATCTATTTGGCGACAGAGAGTGTATGGACATTATTAAAAATTTCGATGCCACTTCTTTTGATCGCCCTCGTCGTCGGACTCGTCATCTCGATTTTACAGGCGACGACTCAAATTCAAGAACAGACGCTATCGTTCGTTCCAAAGCTAGTCGCGGTCTTTATCGGGCTCGTCGTTTTCGCGCCGTGGATGCTGCAACAGATGGAAGGATTTACGCGGATGATCTTTGAACTGATGGTCGAGGTCGCCTCGAAATGAATGCGGTCGATTTCATTAGCTTATATGGATTGACGTTTGCTCGTCTATCCGGATTTTTCGTAAGTGTGCCTTTATTTTCTTCAAGGCAGCTCCCGGTCATGCACCGTGTCGCGTTTAGTGCTTTTTTAGCTTATTATGCGATGTTCACGGTAACAGAGCCGCTTGAACTTGGGCAAGCCTTCATCGTTCAAGTGCTGTACGAAGTGCTGATTGGACTTCTGCTCGGCATTTTGATCAATATCTTATTTTTTGCCCCGCAGATTGCCGGGGGAATCATCGATTTGCAGCTCGGTCTGGCGATGGCGTCAGCGTATGACCCGATGTTTGGCGGACAGTCGCCGTTGATCGGACGATTTTATTACATCTTTACGCTGTTCATCATGCTATCAAGTAATTTGCACTTACTGTTAATCGACGGTATCTATTACAGCTTTCAAATTTATCCGCCTGGTCAGCCGATGATCAACTTTAGCGAAGCATCGCTCATGATGGCCGTGAAGGTCGTCACGATGACGATGATGGTCGCATTGCAACTCGCGTTCCCGCTCATGGCATCGCTGCTTCTCGTCGACTTGGCGCTTGGCTTCTTAGCAAAATCGGCCCCGCAGTTCAACATTTTTGCCATCGGGTTCTCGTTCAAATTGATCGCCGGGTTTTCCGTGATGGTCATGATGATGGGATTGACGCTGAATGGGATCAGCCAATTCATCCCGGTGTTGCAAGAGATATTACGTGATTTTATGACGTTGTTAGGAGACGCTCAATGAAGCCTCTATATTCTTTATCGGTCGATCTTCAGTTTTTTGCAGGAGAAAAAACGGAAAAAGCAACACCTCGAAAACGAGAAGACTCGCGTAAAAAAGGCCAAGTTGCGAAATCAGCCGATCTGACCGGAGCGTTCGCCTTGTTCGCGATGTTCCTCATGTTATCTTTTCTCGGACCTTTTGTCGGTCAGCAGTTGTTTGGCCTGACGAAAGAGCTACTCGGTCCAACATATTTGCTGTACGACTTATCAGAAGGCATGTCCGGGATGATGATTGATTTGGTCATTCGCGCCGGGATCATTTTAGCACCGTTCTTGATCGTTGCGGTCGTGTTCGGTATTTTAATCAACTATTTCCAAATCGGTTCACTGTTCTCAACAGAGGCGATTCAACCAAAGTTAGAGCGGATTGACCCGCTCAAAGGGGTCAAGCGCATCATCAGCATGAAAGCAGTCGTCGAATTTTTAAAGTCCTTATTCAAATTATTGATTATCCTGACGACTGCGGTCGCTATACTTTGGCAAAACCAAAAAGAATTGTCACGCATGGCCGTCGAACATGTTCGTGAATCGGTCGTCGCACTCGCTGCGATCACGATCGAACTCGGGCTGTGGGTCAGTGTCGCGTTGCTCGCGCTCGCACTGCTCGACTTCTTTTATCAACGGTTCGATTTTGAAAAGTCGATCCGTATGTCGAAACAAGACATTAAAGACGAGTATAAGAACAGTGAAGGCGACCCGCTCATCAAGTCGAAAATCAAACAACAACAACGGGAGATGGCGATGCGGCGTATGATGCAAGAGATTCCGAACGCGGACGTCGTCATCACCAACCCGACCCATTTCGCTGTCGTCATCCGTTATGACGATACGAAAGACTTTGCGCCGCTCGTCGTCGCCAAAGGGGTCGACCAAGTCGCTTTCAATATTCGTGACGTCGCAAAAGAGCACGATATCCCGATCGTGGAAAATAAACCACTGGCCCGTGCGCTCTATGCGCAGCTAGACATCGGAGAAGTCGTCGACGAGTCGTTTTATCAGGCGATCGCCGAAGTGCTGGCGTTCGTCTATCAACTGAAACAACCGTCTTGAGGAGGAGTATGCGTTGGCTGTAAAAGCTAAAGATTTCGCAGTATTGATTGGCGTTCTTATGATCGTCGTCATGCTGGTCATCCCGTTACCGGGGTTCTTACTAGATTTTCTTATCATTATAAATATATTGATCGCCCTCATGATTTTACTCGTGGCGATGAACGCCCGGGAAGCGCTTGATTTCTCTGTCTTCCCATCTCTCTTGCTGATCGTCACGCTGTTCCGTCTCGGGCTGAACGTGTCGACGACCCGTTCGATCCTCTCGACCGGATATGGTGGGGAAGTCATTGAAACGTTCGGGAACTTCGTCATCGGCGGAAACGTTCTCGTCGGATTTGTCGTATTCCTCATTCTTGTCATCATCCAATTCGTCGTCATCACGAAAGGTGCCGAACGGGTATCGGAAGTCTCGGCTCGATTCACACTCGACGCGATGCCAGGGAAACAAATGGCAATCGATGCCGATTTGAACTCTGGGTTGATCGATGACAAAGACGCCCAAATCCGCCGTAAAAAGATTCAAAGCGAGGCTGATTTTTATGGTTCGATGGACGGGGCCTCGAAATTCGTAAAAGGTGACGCCATTGCCGGAATCATTATCGTCGTCATCAACTTGATTTTCGGTATCATCATCGGCGTTGTCCAAATGGGATTACCTGTCGGTGAGTCGTTTACGACGTTCTCGCTTATGACAATCGGGGATGGGCTCGTCAGTCAGATTCCGGCCCTCCTCATTTCGACGGCGACCGGGATCATCGTCACCCGTGCCGTCTCGGACGGCAATCTCGGGGAAGACGTGGTCGACCAGCTCGGTCAAAATCCGACGTTGCTCTATATCGCGGGCACGGTCATCTTCTTGCTCGGTTTCGTGTCACCAAGTTTACTTCCAGTGACGACGCTGATCGCGGGTGCGACATTCTTCGGGGCATACTCGATGCGCCGCAGCCTGAAGCAAGCGATTGCTGAACCGTTACCGGATGAGGAACCAGCGGCACCGACCGAGACCGTCGTCTCGCTCCTGCAAATCGATGCGATCGAGTTCGAGTTCGGCTACGGGCTGATCCCACTCGCGGATGAATCGCAAGGCGGCGACCTGCTCGACCGTGTCGTCATGATCCGCCGTCAACTCGCACTCGAACTCGGATTCATCTTACCGACGGTTCGAATCCGTGACCACCTGCAACTGTCACCGAACGCTTACCGGATCAAAGTGAAAGGCAATGTCGTCGCAGAAGGTGAGTTATTACTCGATCACTACTTGGCGATGAGCCCTGGAATTGAAGACCCTGAAGTGTACGGGATTGAAACGACGGAACCGGCTTTCGGATTGCCCGCTCTCTGGATCGATGAAGAGACGCGGACGCGGGCCGAGATGAGCGGTTACACCGTCGTCGACCCACCTTCAGTCGTCGCCACGCATTTAACGGAGACGCTCAAAAAACATGCGTCCGACCTACTCGGACGGGAAGAGACGAAACAACTCGTCGAGCATTTGAAAGAGACACATCCGGTGCTCGTCGAAGATGTGACCCCATCCGTGCTCTCGATCGGAGATATCCAAAAAGTACTTCGTCATCTATTGAAAGAGCACGTCTCGATTCGCAACTTGCCGCTCTTGTTTGAGACGATGGCCGATTATGGAAAAGTGACGAAAGACGCTGATATATTAGGCGAATACTGTCGTCAAGGACTCGCCCGACAGTTGACTGACCAAGTCAGCCCGCCGGACGGTCCACTCTACGTCGTCACACTCGGTGGGCAGACCGAGCAACTTATTCAAGACGCTGTCCAAAAAACCGAGTTTGGCAACTATTTGGCGCTCGATCCGGAGCAAGCGCGCGAAATCATCGAGCGCTCTGGCGAACAACTGTCGATGTTTGAACGCTACGGGGCTTCGGCCGTCATTCTTTGCTCGCCGACGATTCGGATATTCGTGAGACAGCTGCTCGAACGGTACTATCCTGACGTTCCGGTCCTTGCGTATAACGAATTGCTCAGCTCGCTCGAAGTGAAAAGTATTGGGGTGATTTAATATGCAAATTAAAAAATATACAGGCAAGACGATGTCCGAAGTGATGGCGAAAGTGAAACAAGAGCTCGGCGATGAGGCTGTCATCTTAAATTCTCGCCAAGTCAAGAAAGGATGGTTCGGGTTGTTCGCTTCACAAGAAGTTGAAGTGATTGCCGCACTCGAGAAAGCGCCGCTAACGGTCAAGCCTCGAACCGAGCCGAAACTGCAGCCGAAACAAGCAAAGGCGAAGCCGATTCCTGCACCTACACCCACTCCACAACCGGTGACGCCTGTTCCTGAAAAGAGACGTTTGCCAGCGGGTCTGACCCATATCGAGTCGCTCTTAGCGTCTGAGTCGTTCACGAATGAATCGTGGGAAGAGCGAATCAACGAACTGTACTATACGACTAAATCGCTAGAGGTCGTCGAGCAATACGTCTATGACCAGATCCGCAGTTCCTTTTTACCGGTCCCGGATGCGTTGCGCTACGTCATGCTCGTCGGTCCGACCGGTGTCGGCAAGACGACGACGCTCGCGAAGCTTGCCGCCCACTATAAGCTCGACCAAGGGATGTCTGTCGGTTTGATTACGACCGACACGTACCGGATCGCAGCGATCGAACAGCTGAAGACGTACGCCGAGATTTTAAATATCCCCGTCGAGGTCGCCTATGACTTTGACGACTTTAAACGGGCAAAACAACTGTTTGCAAGAAAAGATATCGTCTTGATCGATACGGCCGGACGCAATTTCCGCGATGAGGCGTACGTCGAACAGTTTCATAACCATCACGACTTCTCGGAGACGAGCTTGTCACTCGTGCTCAGTCTGACGTCGAAAATGAAAGACATGGATTTGATTTACCGACAGTTTGAAAAGTTGCCGCTCCGGTCGCTCATCTTCACGAAAGCGGATGAGACGAGTGATATCCACGCGATGTATCGGATGGTGCGCGAGAGCGGACTCCCCGTCGCTTGGCTGACAGACGGCCAGGAAGTGCCGGACGATATGGTCGCCGGCGACCCAGACATCTTGACGCAAAAGATGCTTGAGAAGGAAGGGTGGACACGATGGACCAAGCAAGGCGTTTAAGAGCGAAGACGGATGTCGCACCAACGACAATCGCGTTCGCGAGCGGAAAAGGCGGCGTCGGCAAGACGAACGTCTGCGTGAACACCGCAATCGGGCTCGTCGAACTCGGAAAGCGTGTCTTGATCGTCGATCTCGACATCGGGATGGCGAACGTGCACATTCTTTTGAATGCGGCGCAGTCTAAAACGATGGTCGATTCTGTGAAAACTCGGACTCCGCTTGCGTCTTCGGTTCAGAAAGACGTGCACGGTGTCGATATATTACATGGAGGAAGTGGACTTGACACATTAGTTCAATTCTCAGAAGCAGACATGCAATTTTTAATGCGTGAACTTGAAGTGCTGACGACTTATGATTACGTACTGTTTGACATGGGAGCAGGAGCAACGGACACATCGTTACGATTCATTGAAGGATGTGACGAGATGTTTCTCATCCTGACCCCAGAACCGACATCGCTGATGGATGGTTACGCGTATACGAAACTCGTGCATCGTCAAAGTCCGGATTTACCGATCGGGGTCATTGTCAATCGGGCGCAGTCGGGGGAAGAAGCACTCCAGTGTTACGAACGGATGGAAGTCGCATGCCGACAGTTTTTGAATAAACCGATTCGGTTCCTTGGTTTTTTACCAGATGACGCTTCTGTAAGGAAAGCGGTCATCGCCCAAGTCCCGTTTTACCAATTTGACCGAAAGAGTGATATTAGCTGGCGGCTCGAGCGTATTTTGACAACGCTTACCGGAACACCACCGAAGCCACGGCACTTCATGGATCGGTTGATTGGGAATTTGCGGCAACAGTGGAAGCGAGTCTAACGACAGGGAGGCAATATAGATGGACGTGAACGAATACTTAGGGTTGTTTTTGGATGAGTCACAAGAGCATATCCAATCGGTCAACACACAGTTGATGAAATTTGAGCAGACGGCTAGCGCTGAAGCGGTTCAAGAGATTTTCCGTTCGGCCCATACGCTCAAAGGGATGTCGGCGACGATGGGTTACGAAAGCGTGGCCAATTTGACACACGAGATGGAGAGTGCCCTTGACCTTGTCCGGTCAGGCAAAAAAGAGAGCAACCAATTGTTGCTTGATACGATGTTTATCGCGATGGAACAGATTGAAGCGATGATTGCCGACATCGAGACGGGTGGAACTGGTACGAACGTCGACGTCAAAGCGACGGTTTCGGCATTCCAGTCGTTTATCGGAGGTAAGGAACAAACAATCGCTGCGGCGGAAGAGTCGTCGGTGTTTACTGTCGACTTGTATGCGGATTCGGTCATCGAACAAGCGAAACAGACCGGTTTTGAGGCGTTCCAACTTCATGTTAAGTTATCGGATGCCGTCGTCTTAAAAGCAGCCCGGGCTTACATGGTGTTTGATCGGCTCCAAGAGCTCGGTGAAGTCGTCCGGACCCACCCTGAGACGGAAGCGATTGAGCAAGAACAGTTCGACTTGTCGTTTGACGTCTTGTTCTTGTCACAAGAGACGGCTGCAGTCATCGAACACGCCGTCTCGCAAGTGTCGGAAGTTGAAACAGTCCACGTCTCGGTATTTACGAGCGTGAGCGAGAGCGAGCCGGAAATTGCTGTGAGTGCAGAAGCGGTAGCAGTGCAAGAAATAAAACCGAAAGCGCAAGAAGCAGAAGAACCGAAAGAACAAGCTGTCGCTCAAGCGAAGACGATTCGTGTCAATTTAGAACGGATCGATCGTCTCATGAACTTGTTTGAAGAATTCATCATCGACCGCGGCCGACTCGAACGCCTTGCCGACGAGGTCGGACAGCCTGAACTAAACGAGACGGTCGAGAAAATCAAACGTGGCACGAACGAACTGCAATCACTCGTGTTGACGTTACGGATGATGCCAATCGAGCAAGTGTTCAACCGGTTCCCACGGATGGTCCGCTCGGTCGCGAAAGACATTCATAAAAAAGTTCAACTCGATATCTCAGGAGCTGACACGGAACTCGACCGGACCGTAATCGATGAGATCGGTGATCCGCTCGTTCACTTGATTCGCAACGCGATCGATCATGGCATCGAGCTTCCTGACAAACGCGTCCAAGCCGGCAAACCGGAACAAGGGCGACTCGCCCTCCGTGCTTACCATGGCGGTAACCGTGTCTTCATCGAGATCGAAGATGATGGAGCGGGAATCAATGTCGATAAAGTTCGGTCGAAAGCGCTCGAACGTGGTGTCATCACGACCGAAGAAGCGGCGTCGATGACAGACAACGAGCTCGCGATGCTCATCTTTGCACCGGGCTTCTCAACGGCAGACGTTGTCACAGACTTATCAGGTCGTGGCGTCGGACTCGACGTCGTCAAAAATAAAATCGAATCGCTCGGTGGTGTCGTCACGCTCGAGACCGTGGTCGGACAAGGAACCAAGTTCCAAGTCAGTCTACCGCTCACGTTATCAATCATCTCAGCGATGCTCGTCCAAGCGGGTGATGAGACGTATGCCATCCCGTTGTCATCGATTCTCGAGACGACATTGCTCGATGAAGCCAACATCCTGACGGCCCATCGCGAACGTGTCTTCGATTTCCGCGGACAACTCGTCCCGCTCGTTTATTTAAAAGAAATTTTCGGGATCGATTCGGAAACAAAATCACAGTTCCCGGTCGTCGTCGTGCGTAAAGGTAATAAACTCGTCGGAGTCGTCGTGAACGACTTGATTGGTCAACAAGAGATTGTCATGAAGCCACTCGGGACGTATCTCGAAGGCATTCCGGCTATTTCGGGGGCAACGATTCTCGGAGATGGACGGGTCGCTCTCATCGTAGACAGCAACGATCTCTTTTAAGGAGGAAGAAAGATGGAACAAAAATGGGTAGTGTTTTCACTCGCATCGAACACGTACGGAATCGATGTCCAATCAGTCCGTTCGATTGAACGGTTACAACCTGTCACCCGGGTGCCGAACGCACCAACACACGTGAAGGGTGTCATCAACCTCCGTGGTGTGGTCACACCGGTCATCGACCTCAGGCTTCGCCTCGGTTATGAAGAAATCGCACCGACAGACGAGACACGGATTTTGATCGCTTCTTTGAATCAAGGCGATGCTGGTTTTATCGTCGATCGTGCCAACGAAGTCGTCGAGAGCGATGAAGTCCGGATCGAACCGATTCCGGATTCGAGCCACGAGATGCACTCGGCACACTTGACGGCGATCGCTAAAGGTGAGGACAAGCTGTTCTCGCTTCTCGATGCGAACGCGTTGTTCGAGGACCAACATGCTGAGTGAATTTGAACAAGATTTGTTAAAAGAACTTGGGAACATCGGTTCTGGACATGCGGCGACCGCGCTCTCGACACTGCTCGCCAAGCCGGTCAACATCACGGTATCGTCTGCTGAAATGGAACCGATCACATATTTACCGGACCGCGTCGGTGGTCCCGAGCGCCATGTGGCCTCTGTCCTGTTAGAGCTTGGGGGCGAGATCAGTGGCATGATCCTGATCATGTTCCCGGTGGATGATGCGGAGAGTATGGTGGCTTCGCTGATCGGCTCACCGTTCACGTTCCAATCGAACAACGAGCTCGGTAAATCGGCGTGGGAAGAGATCGGTAACATTATGAGCGGGGCTTACGCGCGAGCGTTAGGCGACTGGCTCAATACGCCGATTATGATTCAAGTGCCGGCGACCGCGATTGATATGGCCGGATCGATCGTCGAGTTTGTCGTCACGTCCGTTCAACCGGAAGAAGATGCCGCGCTCTATATCGACACGACGTTCATGATTGACGAGAAGGTGAGTGCCGGGCATGTGCTCTTCTTACCGACGCACGGCTCGCTAGATCGGATTCAACGAAGGTTGCTTGGCCATGGCTGAAGTTCTTAAAATCGGGATTGCCGAGTGGAAGCAAACGACAGCACCGAACCGGCTCCGCACGGCGGGACTCGGCTCATGCGTCGGTGTCATCTTGTATGATGCCCGGATGCAAGTGGCGGCTATGGCACACGTCATGCTTCCAGATTCGGCGATCGCAAGGAAACACCAGACGATCGAAGTCGGGAAATATGCGGATACGGCCATCGATGCTCTCGTCGAGTCACTCAAACGGGCCGGGGCAGGACGCCTGCAAGCCAAGATGGCCGGTGGGGCCCAAATGTTTCAATTCAAATATGAGAACGCGGCGATGCGAATCGGGGAACGAAATGCCGAAGCAATCCGCATCGCTTTAAAAGCACATCACATCCCGCTAATCGCCGAGGATTGTGGTGGGCATAACGGACGAACGATTGAATTTGACGTGGCAACATGCGTCTTATCGATTCGGACAGTGAGTATCGGAACAAAAGAACTATAAGGGGGGATCGACATGACGACTCAGCTTACCCAGTTGTGGGATCGTTGGAATACTGACCGCGATATGGATACGGCAAATGAATTATTATCACATTATGAATTTCTGATCCATTATCACGTGCAACGAATGATCGTGACGCTCCCAAAGAGCGTCGAACGCGACGAATTGAAAAGTTTGGGTTACATGGGATTGTACGATGCCCTCATGAAATATGATCCGGAACATAATAATAAATTCGATACGTATGCAGCTTTTCGGATTCGGGGTGCCATTATCGACGGACTTCGAAAAATCGATTGGCTGCCGCGCTCGGTACGAGAGCGCGTGAAGAAGATTGACCATGTCGCCGAACAACTCGAGCAAAAGCTGCACCGTGCCCCGACGAAAGAAGAATTGGCCGACGCGTGCGCGCTTCCGATCGCTGATATCGAAAAGGCGATGGCGGAAGGGTATTTCGCGAACATGTTGTCGATTGACGAGGCGGTGACGCTCCAAGAAGAAGGAAAAGTCATGTCGGTCACGTACTTTGACCCCGATTCGGAAAAACCGGAAGACACGTTGTTGCAACGCGAGTTAGTCGACGTGCTGACGACCGAGATTGATCATCTGTCTGAAAAAGAACGTCTTGTCGTCTCGTTATTTTATTTTGACGAGTTGACATTGACGGAGATTGGGGAAGTGTTAGAATTATCGACTTCCCGCATCTCACAGATTCATTCGAAGGCGTTAAAGACACTCAAACAGGCGCTAGGCCGCTCGTATCTAGAAGAGAAGACATCGTGAGGAGGTGAAGGGATGACTTTTGTGTTGATGATCGCGGGGATCGTGATTGCCTATGGTCTATTGATCGGGTTCCGGCAGATCCAAACATTGAACGAACGCGTCAATCGGCTCGAAAGCGAGAAACGCGAGACAGAGGCGTTGCTCTTGTCATTCATGGAATCGATGAGCGATGTTGTGAAAAACGACGCGCCTGAATCGTCAAAACCGACCTCGGTCGAAATCGCCGAGACAGAAACTGAAACGTCTGAAGACGGCGCGATTAACCCGAGCGTCGAAGAGGTGTTGCTCCGTCATTCAGTCCGCGACACGGCACGTCTCCTCGGAAAAGGGGAAGGCGAAGTGGCGCTTTATGCGAAACTTCGACAAAAGTGAGAGTTGCCGGATTCGGCGACATGTGCTATAGTAATTTTCGGTGTTAAACACATCACACACGTCTCGGGATGGTATTCCTCGGTGCCGAAAGGTCGGAGTACAACGATGAACGAGGCGGAGGACTTTTTTAAACCACAAGGAGGAAATTTATCATGGCAGTAATCTCAATGAAGCAATTGCTCGAAGCTGGTGTACACTTCGGTCACCAGACACGTCGTTGGAACCCAAAAATGGCGAAATACATCTTCACGGAGCGTAACGGAATCTACATCATCGACCTTCAAAAGACGGTTAAAAAAGTAGACGAAGCTTACAACTTCGTTCGTGAACTCGCGGCAGAAGGCGGAAACGTCCTCTTCGTAGGTACGAAAAAACAAGCTCAAGATACAATCAAAGAAGAAGCACTCCGTTCAGGTATGTACTTCATCAATGAGCGTTGGTTGGGTGGAACACTCACAAACTTCTCAACAATCAAAAAGCGTATTAACCGCTTGAAGCAACTTGAGAAAATGGAAGCTGACGGCACGTTCGAAGTACTTCCTAAAAAAGAAGTCATCATCTTGAAAAAAGAAATGACACGTCTTGAGAAGTTCCTCGGCGGAATCAAAGATATGCCAGGCGTTCCTGACGCTCTCTTCATCGTTGACCCACGCAAAGAGCGGATCGCGATTGCAGAAGCTCACAAATTGAACATCCCAATCGTTGCGATTGTCGATACAAACTGTGACCCAGATGAAATCGACTACGTTATCCCAGCGAACGACGATGCAATTCGTGCGGTTAAATTGCTCACTTCTAAGATGGCTGATGCGATCATCGAAGCGAAGCAAGGCGAAGAAGAAGTTGCTGAAGAAGCTGTAGCTCCAGAAGCTGAAGCTACAGAAGCTGAGTAATCAGTTAGACAACAGGTGATAAAGGGAAAGCCTTTTATCACCTTTTTTTAGGAAATAGTCTATTCGAAGCCTAGTGCTTTTATTTTAAAAAAATGTAAGTTTTACAAGGAGGAATTTCCGATGGCAGTTACAGCAGCAATGGTAAAAGAACTTCGTGAAAAAACAGGAGCAGGTATGCTCGATTGCAAAAAAGCACTCGTGGAAACAGACGGTGACATGCAAGCGGCAATCGACTTCCTTCGTGAAAAAGGGATTGCTAAAGCAGCAGCTAAAGGCGATCGTATCGCAGCTGAAGGCTTGACAGCAGTAGCGGTTGAAGGCAACAAAGCTGCTCTCGTCGAAGTCAACTCAGAGACGGACTTCGTTTCTAAAAACGAGAAGTTCCAAACACTCGTAAGCGATGTGGCGAAAGCGGTTCTCGCTTCAGGTGCGACAACAGTTGAAGCAGCACTTTCTGCTGAATTCGTGGCTGGTAAAACGCTTGAGATTCACATTCAAGAAGAAGCATCGACAATCGGAGAGAAAATCTCGCTCCGTCGCATCGCTGTTCTTGAAAAAGCGGACGACGCTGTATTCGGCACTTACCTTCACATGGGCGGACGCATCGGTTCGGTCGTCGTCATCGACGGCACGACAGATGAGTCAGTAGCGAAAGATGTAGCTATGCACGTAGCAGCAGCTAACCCACTTTACGCGACACGTGACGAAGTCTCGGCTGAAGAAGCAGAGCGCGAGAAGAAAGTCTTGACTGAACAAGCAATCAACGAAGGCAAACCTGCTAACATCGTCGAGAAGATGATCGCGGGACGCATGAACAAGTACTTCGAAGAAATCTGCCTCGTCGACCAAACGTTCGTCAAAGACGCTGACTTCAAAGTTGGAAAATACGTAGAGTCTAAAGGCGGCCGTATCAACTCGTTCGTACGTTTCGAAGTTGGAGAAGGTATGGAAAAACGCGAAGAAAACTTTGCTGAAGAAGTAATGAACCAACTTAAAAAATAATCTGCGTCATGTATGATGATGCAATTAAAATTGGGAACACGTCTGTATAACCTTGAGTTAGTTCGTTAAGGGAGCGTGTTCCCTTTTTTCAAGCATGAGGAGGCAAAGTATGGAACCGAAATATAAGAGAATTGTGTTAAAATTGAGTGGAGAAGCGCTCGCAGGAGATCAAGGATACGGAATCGATCCGGCAATCGTCAACTCGATTTCTGGACAGATTAAAGAGTTAGTCGCCATGGGCGTCGAAGTAGCGGTCGTCGTAGGTGCCGGAAACATCTGGCGCGGAAAGACGGGAAGCGAACTCGGTATGGACCGGGCCAATGCCGATTATATGGGCATGCTCGCAACTGTACTTAACTCGCTTGCACTTCAAGACAGCCTCGAAACACACGGTGTCCAAACCCGCGTCCAAACATCAATCGAAATGCGTCAAGTTGCTGAACCGTATATCCGCCGCCGGGCGATGCGCCACCTTGAAAAAGGCCGGGTCGTCATCTTTGCAGCAGGGACGGGTAACCCATACTTCTCGACAGATACGACAGCAGCGCTCCGGGCAGCCGAGATTGAAGCTGACGTCATCTTAATGGGGAAAAACAACGTCGATGGCGTCTACTCGGCAGACCCGAAACTTGTCCCGGATGCGGTCAAATACGAGTCACTCACATACTTGGACGTCTTAAAAGACGGTCTCCAAGTCATGGACTCGACAGCGACGTCACTATGCATGGACAACCATATTCCGCTGATTGTATTCTCATTGCTTGAAGAAGGAAATATCAAACGTGTCGTTCTCGGGGAACATATCGGGACGGTAGTGGGAGGAATCAATTCATGAGTGCAAACGAAGTTATGAAAACGGCTGAAGAAAAGATGGTTAAAGCCCATACATCATTAAAACGTGATTTTGGGACGCTCCGCACCGGACGCGCCAGTGCATCGATTTTGGACCCGGTCCAAGTCGACTACTACGGTGTGCCAACGCCGCTCAACCAAGTAGCGAACATCAACACGCCGGAAGCTCGTCTTTTGTTGATCCAACCTTGGGACAAGTCGCTCGTAACGGAAGTCGAGAAAGCGATTCAAAGAGCGGATCTCGGTCTGTCGCCATCTTCGGACGGGACAGTCATCCGTTTAGCAATCCCTGCCTTGACGGAAGAGCGCCGGAAAGAACTCGTTAAAATCACGAAGAAGTATGCGGAAGAAGCGAAAGTTGCGGTTCGTAACGTTCGTCGTGACGCGAACGAGAACTTGAAGAAGCTTGAAAAAGATGGTGATTTGACAGAAGACGACCTCCGCGGTTACGCGGACGACGTTCAAACGTTAACGGATTCTTACATCAAAAAGATTGATGAGTCTGCAGCGGTCAAAGAAAAAGAGATCATGGAAGTATAATCACGGAAGTGGTATACCAAAAAGCTGTGTGGGGACCCTTTTACTGAAAGGGTCCCTCTTTCATACAATCAGGAGGATAGACTATGTTTAAATGGGTGAATCCTAAAACGAAGACTGAGGCGGAATTGAGCATCCCCGAACATGTCGCCATCATCATGGACGGAAACGGCCGTTGGGCGAAGAAACGCGGGCTCCCGCGCATCATGGGTCACCGGGAAGGGATGAAATCGGTCCGTGAATCAGTCCGGACGGCTCAAGAGCTCGGCATCAAGTCGCTGACGCTTTACGCGTTCTCGACTGAAAACTGGACGCGTCCAGAAGAAGAAGTCAATTTTTTGATGAAGTTGCCGAAGCAATTTTTAGAGACCGACTTAAAAGAACTCGACGAACAAAACGTCAGAGTGCTCGTTGCCGGTGACGTGTCGAAACTACCGCGTGGAACACGCGAGGCGGTCGAGGAAGCGCGCACGCGTACCGCGACGAACACAGGGTTAGACCTCGTCTTCGCGTTGAACTATGGCGGCCGTGACGAACTCATCCAAGCGATGCGTGACATTGCGCGCGACGTATCGGCCGGACACATCAATCCGGATGAAATCGACGAGTCGATGATCGGAGAGCGGCTCATGACGAATATGCAAGATGTCGATTTGATCATTCGGACGAGCGGTGAACAACGGTTATCGAACTTCCTGCTCTGGCAAGGGGCGTATGCCGAACTCCACTTCACAGACGTATTGTGGCCCGAGTTCAAACGTGAGCACTTCGTCGAAGCAATCGAAGCGTACAATACACGTACGCGTCGGTTTGGTGGAGTGTAATATGAAAACACGAATTATTACCGGACTTTGGGCCGGCGCCATCTTTGTCAGCTTGATCGCCCTTGGCGGCAGCCCGTTCGTCATCTTGATGGGCGTGCTCGCTTTGATCGGTTTGAGCGAGTTTACGATGATGCGTGAACATAAGCTGACAGCGTTCCCGTTCCTCGTGACATCGTTGCTCGTAGCGTTCCCGTTCGTCATGATGCTCTTAGAACGGCAGTTGTTGACGAGTGAACTTCCGATTTCGACGAGTCAATGGATGGTGCTCGGGTTAATGCTGCTTCTCTTTTGGACGGTCGTCACAAAAAACCGTTTCACATATGAAGATGCGAGTTTTTATTTCGTCTCGGCTGTTTATCTCGTCATCGGGTTTTCAAGCTTTGCCCTCGTCCGTCTGTCTGAAGACGGGCTGGCGAAAGTATTGCTCGTCTTATTTATCATTTGGGCGACCGACTCGGGTGCGTATTTCACGGGGAAAGCAATCGGCAAGACGAAACTGTGGCCCTCGATCAGCCCGAACAAGACGATCGAAGGAGCTGTCGGCGGTATTGTTTCAGCTGTGGTCGTCGGTGTCGTCTATGTCTTGATTGAACCGGTCCTACCGCTCGTCGAAGTGCTCGTCTTAGCGGTTGTCGTTTCTGTCGTCGGCCAGCTCGGTGATTTGGTACAATCAGCGTACAAACGTCAGTTTGGCGTAAAAGATTCTGGACATCTATTACCGGGACATGGTGGCATTTTAGACCGATTTGATAGTATGATCGCGGTATTCACCGTAATTTGGATTTTCAATTTGTTGTAAAAGGAGTGTCAAGATGAAGCGAATCAGCTTAATCGGGGCGACTGGTTCGATCGGCGTACAGACGTGCGACGTGATCGAGCAGCACCCCGACTTGTTTGAACTTGAGGCGTACGCGTTCGGAACGAACGTCGAGGTAGCCGAGGAATGGATCAATCGCCTTCGCCCGAAATACGTATCAGCCAAAACGATCGAGGTACTCGAACAGCTCAAGCCACGCCTTACATACGAACCACTCTTTTTTATCGGACTCGAAGGGTTGATCGAATGTGCGACCGCTGAGCGGGCCGATGTGGTCGTCACGGCCGTCGTCGGGGCAGTCGGCTTAGAGCCGACGCTTGCCGCCATTAAAGCCGGTAAAGATATCGCCTTGGCGAACAAAGAAACGCTCGTCACAGCCGGACATCTCGTCATGGCCGCCGTCAAAGAGCACGGCGTCAGTTTGCTTCCGGTCGACAGTGAACACTCGGCCATCTATCAATGCCTGAACGGAGAACGTCGCGAGGACGTTTCAAAAATCATTTTGACGGCCTCGGGCGGAAGTTTCCGTGATCAGACACGCGCTGAATTAGCGAGCGTGACCGTCGAAGAAGCGCTCAATCATCCGAACTGGTCGATGGGTGCAAAAATCACAATCGATTCGGCGACGATGTTCAACAAAGGGCTCGAAGTCATCGAAGCGCACTGGTTGTTCGATATCGATTATAATGATATTGAAGTGGTGCTCCATCGGGAGTCGATCATTCACTCGATGGTCGAGTTTAAAGACGCCGCAGTCATGGCGCAACTCGGAAACCCCGATATGCGGGGACCGATCCTCTATGCGCTCTCTACCCCGAAACGGCTTGAAATCGAAGGGAACAAGCGGTTAAACTTGAGAGAAATCGGGACGCTCCATTTTGCGGAAGCCGATTTAGATCGCTATCCGGCTCTTCGACTAGCGTATGAAGCAGGTCGTCAAGGTGGTTCAATGCCAACTGTGTTGAATGCGGCTAACGAAACGGCTGTCGATTTGTTCTTGAACGGAAAGATTGCGTTCGTCGAGATTGAATCGATCGTCGCGCAAGCGATGGATGCACATACAGTCATTGTAGAACCGACGCTTGAGCAGATCCTTCAAGTCGATCAATCGGTTCGTGAACAAATTCAGCAACGAAAGTGAAGGTGGGAAATAGATCATGCAAACTTTTATCGCCATCGTTTTGATGTTTGGGGTGCTCATTTCAGTTCATGAATGGGGACACCTCGTCATGGCGAAACGGGCAGGGATTCTCTGTCATGAATTTGCAATCGGGTTTGGGCCGAAAATCTTTTCGTTCAGAAAGAATGAGACGCTCTATACGATTCGCTTATTGCCGATCGGTGGTTACGTCAAGATGGCGGGTGAGGATTTCGAGCCGATCGAAGTGAAGGCCGGTCAACAAGTCGGGCTCCGGTTAACGAGCGCTGGCACAGTCGACCGCGTCTATTTCCAACCGGACCAAGCGACGGATGTACACGTCGTCGGCACGGTCGACAAGTTTGATTCAATCCGTGAATTGAAGATTCAATTGCTCGTCGACGAAGAAGTGCGGGTGTACACACTCGAGCGCGACACACTCCTCGTCGATCAAGGTATGGAGATTCAAATCGCACCGTACGACCGCACGTTCGGAGCGCAATCAGTTTGGAAGCGAGTGCTCGCGATCGCAGCCGGCCCGGCCATGAACTTCGTCCTTGCTTTCGTCTTGCTCGTCATTGTCGGTCTCGTGCAAGGCACACCGACAGACGATGGTCAAATCGGGACGGTACAACCGGATTCAGCGGCTGATCAAGCCGGGCTCGTCACCGGAGACGAAATCGTCTCGATCGAGGGTGAGACGATTGATAACTGGCTCGACCTGAGAACGGTTTTGGCCGATCGTGCCGATACACCGACCGAGGTGACCTATATTCGGGCGGGTGAGGAACAAACGGTAACGCTCACACCTCAAGCAGTCGAACAAAATGGTGAGACGGTCGGTATCCTTGGCGTGACAAATGCGCTCGAGCGATCACCGACAAAAGCGTTCACAACAGGAGCTGAGACGACGTGGACGATGTCGACATTGATTTTCTCTGCGGTCGGTGATTTAGTGACCGGCCAAGTCGGAGTCGATCAACTCGCAGGTCCGGTCGGGATTGTCCGCATGACCGACGAAGTGGCGGCGAGCGGTTTCATCATGTTGCTCAACTGGACGGCACTTTTATCCGTCAACTTGGCGATCTTCAACTTGTTGCCACTTCCGGCGCTTGACGGGGGACGACTCATCTTCTTGTTGTTCGAGGCAGTGCGTGGTCGACCGATCGATCCAAAAAAAGAAGGGTTCGTCCACTTTATCGGATTTGCCCTGCTTATGCTGCTCATGCTCATCGTCACTTGGAACGATATCCAATCATTTTTCAAATAGACTGTGTTAGAGAAGGGAAACGTTGATATTTATGAAACAATCGAGATTGCTTATGCCTACTTTGAGAGAGGTTCCTGCTGACGCTGAAGCTGTCAGCCATCAACTTCTCGTGCGCGGTGGATTTATTCGACAAAATGCAGCGGGGATCTACTCTTATTTACCACTCGGTCATCGTGTGTTACAAAATATTCAAACGATCATCCGTGAAGAGATGAACCGGGCCGGGGCGCAAGAACTGCTCATGCCGGCGATCCAACCAGCGGAGCTATGGGAAGAGACGGGACGTTGGGACATCTACGGACCTGAACTGATGCGTTTGACGGACCGTCATGACCGCCGTTTCGCACTTGGAGCGACTCACGAAGAGTTGATCACGTCGATCGTCCGTGACGAGTTGAACTCGTATAAGAAGTTACCGGTCAACTTGTACCAGATTCAGACGAAGTATCGCGATGAGCGTCGTCCGCGGTTCGGATTATTACGCGGACGTGAGTTTTTGATGAAAGATGCCTACTCGTTCCACGCCACACAGGCTGATTTGGACGAAGAGTACGACAATATGTACAACGCTTATTCGCGCATCTTTGACCGCACCGGTTTGAAGTATCGTCCGGTCGTGGCCGATTCAGGCGCGATTGGCGGGAAAGACACGCACGAATTCCAGGCGCTCGCCGAAATCGGTGAGGATACAATCGTCTATACGGATTCGTCGTCATACGCGGCGAACATCGAGATGGCGGAAACGCTTGACCGTTACGACATGCAAGCGGGTGTTGTGCTCGAGCTCGATAAAGTCGATACGAAAGAGCATAAGACGATCGAAGACGTGGCGCGTTTCTTGGGCGTGGAGACGAACACGACGATCAAGTCGGTGTTGTTCAACGTCGACGGCGAGACGGTCATGGCGATCGTTCGCGGCGATCACGAAGCGAACGATGTCAAAGTGAAGAACGCCCTTGGCGGACTCGATATCCAAATGGAAGACGAGTCGAAGATCATTGAATTGTTCGGCTGTGAACCAGGGACGCTCGGACCGATCAACGCACCGGTCAAAGTCGTCGCCGATTACGCCGTTAAATATTTAGTCGATGCGGTATGTGGCGCCAACGTTGCGAACACGCACTTCATGCACGTCAATGCAGAACGCGACTTGTCGCACTTGACGTATCATGACCTCCGCTTCGTCGTCGAAGGCGACTTGGCACCAGACGAATCTGGTCCAGTCCGGTTCGCACGTGGGATCGAGGTCGGTCAAGTGTTCAAACTCGGCACGCGTTACTCAGAAGCGATGGGCGCGACGTTCTTGAACGAAGAAGGCCGGGCGGAACCACTCATCATGGGTTGTTACGGCATCGGTGTCTCGCGGACGCTTTCGGCGATCGTCGAACAGCACCACGACGACCGCGGCATCGTTTGGCCGAAGAGTGTCGCACCGTTTGATCTGCACTTGATCGCGATCAACGCGAAAGACGAGACGCAACTCGAACTTTCGAATCGACTTTACGATGAACTATCGTCGAAGTATGATGTATTGTACGACGACCGCAAAGAACGGGCCGGCGTTAAATTTGCCGACGCTGACTTGATCGGCTTGCCGATTCGTATCAACGTCGGGAAGAAAGCCGGTGAAGGCATCGTCGAAGTGAAAGTCCGTGCTACGGGCGAAGTGATTGAAACGACGGTAGAAGAGTTGCCGCAAGTGATTGTCGCGCAGCTCAACGAGACGCATTGATCGATGAAGGTGACGGTTTCTTGCCGTCACCTTCATTTTTCGACATTGTCATATAAAAGGGGGGGACGACTTACCCGTGGAAGCAAATCAAAAGATGCAATTACTGTTGACGGATCTCGGGATCACGACAGAGAGTGATCAGTTCGACGGAGCGGAACTATCGCGTCTTGTCGTCAATAAGCAACGACGGACGTGGACGTTTTACTTCAAGATCCGCCAAGTGTTACCATATGAGGTTTATCAATTGTTCATGAGTCGGGTCGAGAATCGGTACGCGACGTTTGCCGATGAAGTGTATGCTCGTTTTACGACAGAGACGGGTGGAAGCGAGCAGGATTATATCGACTACTGGCCGCGCATCGTCAGTGAGCTCAGTCAAGTGTCGGGGGCGATGCGAAGCTATTTCGCAACTGTCAAACCGCGCTTCGAGCAAAACAAGTTGCTCATTCCCGTCCGCTCCGCACCTGAGGCGAGCTATGTCGATAAAGAGCTGTGCCAAGAAGTTCAAGCGCTCTACAGTGCTTACGGGTTTATGAAAAAGCCGTGCCAAGCGAGTTTCTCAGAAGACGCGGAAGCGAATCAGGCGTTGCGTGAACAAGTCGTCCAAGAAGATATCGAACAGGCGAAACTCGCACTCGCGGCCCAGTTCGCCAAAGCGACCGAGACGAACGATGAGCCGATCACGGAAGTGCGGATGGGCGCCTTGATCAAAGACGAGATTGTCCCGATCAAGACGATCATCGAAGAAGAACGCCGTGTCGCCATCCGCGGACTCGTGTTTTCAGCCGAACGGAAAGAGTTGAAGAGCGGGAAGAAGCTATTCACGATCAAGATGACCGATTATACCGATTCGCTCATCGTCAAAGTGTTTGCACGTGACGATGATGACGACCGTATGCTCAGTGCCGTCAAAAAAGGCATGTGGATCCAAGCGGCCGGACGGGTCGAAGACGATAGCTTCATGCGCGAACTGTGCATGATGGCGTCGCAGCTCCAAGAAGTGAAAGTCGAACCGAAGCGTGACGAATGGGCCGGGGAGAAACGTGTCGAACTGCACGCCCATACGCAGATGAGCCAGATGGATGCGGTCACGAACGTGTCGGCGCTCGTCGCCCGGGCCGCCAAGTGGGGTCATCGCGCCATCGCCATCACCGACCATGCCGGTGTGCAGTCGTTCCCGGAAGCATATTATGCCGGGAAAAAGAATGACATTAAAATCTTGTACGGTGTCGAGGCGAACGTCGTCAATGACGGCGTGCCTGTCGCGTATCATCCGACCGACGTCTCGCTCGACGAGGCGACGTACGTCGTGTTCGACGTCGAGACGACCGGTCTGTCGGCCGTCTACAACAAAATCATCGAACTCGCCGGCGTCAAGATTAAAGACGGTGAGATCATCGACCGGTTCGAAGCGTTCGCCGACCCGAAGCATCAACTCTCGGCGACGACGATCGAACTGACCGGGATCACCGATGACATGGTCCACGGACAGCCCGACCCGGAAGTGATCGCGAAACAGTTCGTCGACTGGTGCGGCGACGGGATTCTCGTCGCTCATAACGCCTCGTTCGATATGGGCTTTCTCGAGGCGACGCTCCGAAGCGGAGGACATGAGCCGGACGATTATCCGGTCATCGATACGCTTGAACTGGCCCGGACGATTTTACCGACGCTCAAAAACCACCGTCTCAACACGCTCGCCAAGCGGTTTGATATCGAATTGACGCAGCATCACCGGGCCATCTATGACGCCGAGGCGACGGCGTACCTGCTCATGAAGTTGCTCGATTTGGCGAAACAGATGTTCGAGATGCAGACGCATCGGTCACTGAACGCGAAAGTCGGCAGTGACGTCTCGAAGATCCGTCCGTTTCATGCGACGGTTTACGCGAAAACGAAAAAGCCAGGATTGCGCCACTTGTATGAGTTGATCTCGTTGTCGCACATCGACTATTTGTTCCGGATGGCTCGAATGCCGCGCTCAGAGATCGAGAAGCGCCGAGAAGGGCTGCTCATCGGCTCGGCGTGCGACAACGGCGAGATCTTTGACGCCGCCTTGAACAAGTCGGACGAAGAGCTCGAGAAGATGATGGCATTTTATGACTTCATCGAGATTCATCCGCCAGCACTGTATATGCATCTGATCGATAAAGAGATCGTCGCGAACGAGCTTGAACTTCGTGATATTATCAAACGGATCATTCGCGTGGCAGGTCAAGCCGGACTTCCGGTCTGTGCGACCGGGAACGTCCATTACTTGGACCGGACGGATCGGTCGTATCGCGAAATCCTGATCCGGACGCAAGGTGGGGCCAACTTCATTAACACGAGAAAAGAGTTGCCTCATGCCCATTTCCGGACGACGAAAGAAATGATGGAAGAGTTTAAATTTTTAGGTGACGAGCTCGCACGGGAGATTGTCATCACGAATCCGAACGCAATCGCCGATCAGATCGAAGCGATTCAAATTATCCCGGATGAACTGTATACGCCGAAAATCGAAGGGGCGGATGACGAGGTCCGCAATATGAGTTATGACATGGCCCGCTCGATTTACGGGGACGAGCTTCCGGAGATCGTCGAGGCCCGGCTCGAGAAGGAACTGAAATCAATCATCGGCCACGGTTTCGCCGTCATTTATTTGATCTCACATAAACTCGTCAAGAAGTCACTTGACGACGGTTACCTCGTCGGTTCACGGGGATCGGTCGGGTCGAGTCTCGTCGCGACGATGACCGAGATCACCGAGGTCAATCCACTACCACCGCATTATGTCTGTCCGAAGTGTCAACACTCTCACTTCTTTAATGACGGGTCGATCGGTTCCGGGTACGATCTTCCGGACAAGCAATGTCCGGAGTGTGGGACGTGGTATACGAAAGACGGACACGATATCCCGTTCGAGACGTTCCTTGGCTTTAAAGGGGACAAAGTACCAGATATCGATTTGAACTTCTCAGGTGAGTACCAGCCTCACGCTCACGCCTACACGAAAGTGTTGTTCGGAGAAGAGTACGTCTATCGTGCCGGGACGATCGGGACGATTGCCGACAAGACGGCGTACGGATATGTGAAAGGCTATGCGACCGAAAACGACAAGATTTACCGGAACGCCGAAGTCGATCGTCTCGTCTCGGGTGTCACCGGTGTCAAACGGACGACCGGGCAGCATCCAGGCGGGATTATCGTCGTCCCGGACTACATGGACATCGCCGAAATCTCGCCGATCCAGTATCCAGCCGACGATCGAACGTCTGAATGGAAGACGACACACTTCGACTTCCATTCGATTCACGACAACTTGCTCAAGCTCGACATTCTCGGACACGATGACCCGACCGTCATCCGGATGCTCCAAGACTTATCAGGCATCGACCCGTTGACGATCCCGACGGATGATCCGACCGTCATGAAAATCTTTTCGTCACCGGAAGTGCTCGGTGTCACACCGGAGCAAATCGAGTCAAAAACAGGGACGCTCGGTATTCCTGAGTTTGGGACGAAGTTCGTTCGCCAAATGCTTGAAGAGACGAAACCGTCCACGTTCTCAGAGCTCGTCCAAATTTCAGGTCTGTCTCACGGGACGGACGTTTGGATTGGGAATGCGAACGAGTTGATCTATAACGGGACGTGTGAACTGAAAGACGTCATCGGGTGTCGTGACGACATTATGGTCTACTTGATCTACGCCGGACTTGAGCCATCGTTCGCCTTTAAGATCATGGAGTCGGTCCGTAAAGGGAAAGGTTTGTCTGACGATATGGAGTCAGAGATGCGGGAGAACAGCGTCCCGGAATGGTATATCTCTTCTTGTAAGAAGATCAAATACATGTTCCCGAAAGCACACGCGACCGCGTACGTGCTCATGGCCGTCCGGATCGCTTACTTCAAAGTGCACCACCCGATTCTGTATTACGCGACATACTTTACGGTCCGCGCCGGCGATTTTGATTTGTCGGCGATGATCAAAGGGTCTCAGGCCGTCCGCAAGGCGATGTCTGATATCCGGGAGAAAGGCTTCGACGCCACGGCGAAAGATAAAGGGCTTCACACCGTGCTCGAACTCGCACTTGAGATGCTCGAACGCGGCATGAAATTCCAAAACATCGATCTTTACCGTTCGAATGCGACCGAGTTCTTGATTGAAGGCAACACGCTCATTCCACCGTTCAACGCTGTCGATGGACTCGGGACGAACGCGGCGAAAGCGATTGTCGAGGCGCGTGCCGAAGGTCAGTTCTTGTCAAAAGAGGATCTCCGGAAACGGGCGAAATTGTCGAAGACGATTATCGAGACGCTCGATACGATGAAATGTCTCGAAGGCCTGCCTGACGAGAACCAACTTTCGTTCTTTGATTTTGGGGTGTAAGTTGCGAAAAAGCGGGAAAATATGATATATTGGTATCGAACAATGTTGGATACTACGACGGAAAGGAGTAGGGAACCCTACTCCTTTCTTGTATGTAAAAGCCAGAAGGAGGGATGAGAGTGTCCAAAATAACAGAAGTCGTCGAAACAATCGCGTTGCCGATTGTCGAGCAAGCGAACATGGAATTGGTCGATGTTGAATTCGTGAAAGAAGGGCCAGACTGGTTCTTGCGCGTCTATATCGATAAACCGGGGGGCGTCGATTTAGATGATTGCGTCAACATCAACGAGCAACTCTCGGAGAAATTAAACGCTACCGACCCAATCGAACAAGCCTATTATCTTGACGTCTCGAGTCCCGGTGCCGAACGACCACTTAAAAAGCCGACTGACTTTGAGCGGGCGATTGGGAAAAACGTCTACATTAAAACGTTTGCCCCGATTGAAGGTGCCAAAGAGTTCGAGGGCATTTTGACGGAGTACGACGGCGAGACCGCAGTTGTCGAAACGCGCATCAAGACTAGAAAAAAAGCGATATCGCTACCGGTTGATAAAATTGCACAAGCCCGCCTAGCGGTCACGTTTAGTTAAGGAGAGGTAAAGATGGGGCCACAATTACTCACAACAATCGAACAGATTGCACAAGAAAAAGGGATCGAGAAAGAAATCATCATCGACGCGCTTGAACAGGCGCTCATTTCGGCATATCGCCGAAACGTCGCCAACCCGAACGAGCACGTCAAAGTTGAGTTTGACCAAGTGACAGGTGACATTCGCGTGTTCGCGCTTCTCGAAGTCGTTGAACGCCTGACGCATCCGGACCAACAGCTTTCGCTTGAAGAAGCGCACGAAATCGACCCGAACTTTGAGTTAGGGGACTTCCATAAAGAAGAAGTGACACCGAGCGACTTCGGTCGTGTCGCAGCGATGACGGCCAAACAAGTCGTCACGCAAAAGATGCGTGAAGCCGAGCGCGAACGCATCTACAACCACTTCGTCGATAAAGAAGACGAGATCATGACAGGGATCGTCGAGCGGTTTGACCCGCGCAACTTGTACATCGGTTTAGAGAACAACATCGAGGCAGTGTTGACGCCGAACGAACAGATGCCGAACGAGTCGTATAAGATTCATGAACGCATCAAAGTATACGTGACGAAAGTTGACTCGACGACGAAAGGTTCTGGCGCGGCGATTCAAGTGTCGCGGACACATCCTGGCCTACTTCGTCGTTTGTTCGAACTCGAAGTTCCAGAAATCGCGAGCGGGACGGTCGACGTCATGTCGGTGTCGCGTGAAGCGGGAGACCGTTCGAAAATCGCGGTCCATTCAGACATCGTCGATCCGGTCGGCGCATGTGTCGGTCCAAAAGGGCAACGTGTCCAGACGATCGTCGATGAATTGAACGGTGAGAAGATCGACATCGTCCGTTGGTCGAACGATCCAAAAGAGTTCGTTAAAAACGCACTCAGCCCGGCTCAAGTCGTTGACGTATATGTCAATGAACCGAACAAGTCGACGACAGTCGTCGTGCCGGACTATCAATTGTCGCTCGCGATCGGGAAACGCGGTCAAAACGCGCGCCTCGCCGCCAAGTTGACAGGTTGGAAAATTGATATTAAGAGTGAGACGGATGCAGAGAGCATGAACTTGTTCGATACGTATGCCGAAAAAGTTGAATCAACGCCAGAAATTGTTCACAATGAAGTTGAACAGACTGACTCGGTTGATGTGACGCTCGAACCAACCGCGGTAAAAGAAGAGGAATGACCATGAAGCAAAAGAAACTTCCTTTGCGTAAATGTGTGATCACTCAAGAGATGTTACCAAAGAACGATTTGATTCGTGTCGTACGGACGCCGGAAGGCGACGTCGTCATCGACACGACCGGCAAACTGAACGGTCGTGGCGCGTATTTGTCAAGAGATGTCGATGTGATTCGTTTAGCAGAGAAAAAACGAACGCTTGATCATCATCTGAAAGTAAAGACGAGCGAGACACTTTATGAACAGCTAGAACAAGCTGTCACAGGTGCCGAATCATGAGTCAGTGGGAATCATTGTTAGGCCTCGCCTCACGTGCGAGGAAGGTAACGATGGGAGAAGAGTTTGTCTTGAAGGATGTACGGGCTGGCCGAGCCAAGCTCGTCATTCTTGCCGGAGACGCGGGAGCGTCGACGAGAAAACGGATTACCGACAAATGTACATCGTATGGTGTTCCATTAATCGAAGTGAGCGACCGACATACAATCGGAGCTGCTTTAGGTAAAGACATGCGAGTCGTCGTGTCTGTGACAGAATCCGGATTTGCGAACAAGCTTAAGCAACTTCTCTCTTAACTATTAACGGAGGTGGATGCTTTGGGAAAACGCGTCTATGAATTTGCAAAAGAACAGAATGTAACAAGTAAACAAGTCATTACTCAGCTCGAGAAGATGAACAAGTCAGTGAAAAATCACATGGCTGTATTGGATGATGAGTCGGTCAAGCAACTCGACCGTGTCTTCAACCCTGAGAAATATCGTTCGGCTGAGAAGCAAGAAAAACCTGCTGAGTCGAAGCCGGCTGAAGCGAAGCCTGCTGCGAAACAAGAAGCAGAGAAAAAAGAAGCACCGAAAGCCCGTCCACAAACTTCTAGCGCCCCGAGCAATCAAGCGGGCAACCGTGGTGGCAACCGTTTCGGCAACAACCGTAACGATAACCGCAACAAAAAGCGCGGCGGTAAATTTAAAGGGAAGCCTGCAAAAGCGGCAATCCCGTTAGAAGCAGATCCTAATTCGAAAACGAGCCAGCGTAAAGCATCTCGTTTAGCGCAAGAGTCTGAAATGGGCAACGTCATCAAGTACGAGGATGTCCTCAGCGTATCGGATCTCGCGGCGAAGATGGATAAAAAGCCAAACGAGATCATCATGAAATTGATGGGTCTTGGCGTCATGGCGACGATCAACCAAACACTCGATGACGAGACGATCGAATTGCTCGCAACTGAATTCGGTTTCGAAGTCGAAAAAGAAGTCATCATCGATGAGACGGACTTCGAAGAAGTAGAAATCGACTTCTCTGAGTACGACCTCATTGAGCGTCCTGCCGTCGTCACAATCATGGGTCACGTCGACCATGGTAAAACGACGTTGCTTGACTCGATCCGGAACACGAAAGTCGTCGCTGGCGAAGCTGGTGGGATCACGCAGCATATCGGTGCGTACCAAGTTGATATCAACGGTAAAAAAATCACATTCCTCGACACACCAGGTCACGCCGCCTTTACGACGATGCGTGCCCGTGGAGCTGAAGTGACGGATATCGCGATTATCGTTGTCGCAGCAGATGATGGTGTCATGCCACAGACAGAAGAAGCGATTTCTCACGCGAAGGCGGCAAACGTCCCAATCATCGTTGCCGTCAACAAAATGGACAAAGAAGGGGCTAACCCTGACCGCGTCAAACAAGAGTTGACTGAATTCGGACTCGTACCGGAAGAGTGGGGCGGCGAAACAATTTTCGTACCGATCTCTGCTTTGAAAGATGAGGGAATCGATGAGTTGCTCGAGATGATCTTGCTCGTTTCAGAAGTCGAAGAGTACAAGTCGACGCCTGAAATGCCAGCTCGCGGTTCGGTCATCGAAGCGAAGCTCGATAAAGGTCGCGGTCCTGTCGCCACGCTTCTCGTTCAACACGGGACACTTCGTATCGGTGACTCGATCGTCGTCGGCAGCACGTTCGGACGCGTCCGGGCCATGGTCAACGATATCGGTCGTCGTGTGAAAGAAGTTGGCCCATCGACGCCAATCGAAATTACAGGATTGAACGATGTCCCACAAGCTGGTGACCAGTTCATCGTCTTCGAAGACGAGAAAAAGGCACGTGCAATCGGAGAGAAACGTTACCAACGTTACCTCGAGTCGCAGCGCCGTGAATCGGCTAAAGTCAGTCTTGAAGACTTGTTCAGCCGGATTCAAGAAGGCGAAGTCAAAGACTTGAACGTCATCATCAAAGCAGACGTTCAAGGATCGGCTGAAGCGCTCGCTGGATCACTCCGCAAAATCGACGTCGCAGGCGTCAAGATCAACATCGTGCATCAAGGTGTCGGTGCGATCACAGAAGGTGACGTCATCCTCGCTTCAGCAGCGAACGCGATCATCATCGGATTCAACGTCCGTCCAGACGGTAACGCCCGATCAATGGCCGAACAAGAACACGTTGAAATGCGTCTGCACCGGATCATCTATAACGCGATCGATGAAATCGAAAGCGCGATGAAAGGGATGCTTGACCCTGAGTTCGTTGAAGAAGTGATCGGACAAGTCGAAGTCCGTGACGTCTTCAAAGTTTCAAAAGTCGGTGCGATTGCCGGCTGTTACGTCACTGAAGGTAAAATCTCACGTGATGCCGGCGTACGCGTCATCCGTAACGGGATCGTCGTGTACGAAGGTAAACTCGATACGCTCCGCCGCTTCAAAGACGATGTCAAAGAAGTTGCGACAGGCTACGAGTGTGGGATCAAAGTAGAGAAGTACGACGACATCAAAGTGGAGGACGTCATCGAAGCGTTCGTCATGAAAGAAGTCGAACGTAAATAAAGTGAGGAGGGAACACGTATGAACATTCGTGCCCAACGTGTTGCTGAACAGATGCGTAAAGAGATCACAGATATCCTTTTACGCGAAGTCAACGACCCACGTACAAAGAACGCGACCATCACGAGTGTAGACGTGACGGGAGATTTGCAACAAGCGACGGCCTATTACACGGTGCTCGGAGACGACGCCGACGTGAAGGCTGAGACGCAGGCAGGTCTTGATAAGGCGAGCGCCTTCATCCGCCGTGAAATCGGCAGCCGGATCCGTCTCCGCAAGACGCCGGAATTGTCGTTCGAATACGATTCTTCGGTCGCATATGGTAGCCATATCGATTCGTTGATCCGTGATTTGAATAAAGACTAATAAATTGAAGGGGGGACTTGTGTCTCCCCTTTTTTGATATGGAGGAATGAACGTGGAACCGACAGGGATTTTAATACTAGACAAAGACAGCGGGATGACGAGCCACGATTGCGTCTTCAAGCTGCGCAAACTGTTTCAAACGAAAAAAGTTGGCCATACCGGCACGCTCGACCCGGAAGTGACCGGCGTGTTGCCGATCTGTTTCGGCCGTGCGACGAAACTGTCCCGGTTTTTGACCGATGAGGGCAAGCGCTACGTCGCCGAAGTCACGATCGGGACGGCGACGATGACGGAAGACGCACACAGCGAAGTCGTCGCGCAAACAGATGTCGCGCCTGATGCGTTCACGGGTGAAGAAGTCGACCGCGTTCTCGGCACGTTGACCGGAAGCATCGAGCAGGTGCCTCCTTACTTCTCGGCCGTCAAAGTGAACGGGAAGAAGCTATACGAATACGCCCGCAAAGGACAGACGGTCGAACGGCCGCGCCGCATCGTCGAGATTCACCGGTTAGAACGGACGAACGAACCTGTCTTCGAGGACGGCGTCTGCCGGTTTCGCATTGATGTCGAGTGCGGAAAAGGCACGTTTATTCGGACACTTGCCGTCCAAATCGGGGAAGGGCTCGGTTACCCGGCCCATATGAGCGACCTGCGTCGCACACGGTCAGGCACGTTCGATGAAAGGGACGCCGTGACGCTCGCGGAGCTCGCGGCGTTAGAGACGGTCGAGGAACGCGCTGAACGGCTCATCCCGCTCGAGGACGTGATCAAACGTTGGCCTTCCATCACCATTCCAGCCAACCGGGAACGGTATATTCGCAACGGTGGGCGCTTAAACGACGTCTCACTCGAATTTGAACTGTTTACTGTCTATAATGAAGAAGGAATTCCGCTCGCCCTCTATAGACGGCTTGACGGAACGACAGACGCAACAGTCGAGGTCATGTTGACAATCGACTAAGGGGGAATTTGAAGTATGGAAACGATACATCTCACACATCCCGAGACGCCAGAGTTTGTCCCTTCGGTCATGGTACTCGGATTCTTCGACGGCGTTCACATCGGCCATCAAGCCGTGATCGAGCACGCCAAACAGCGCGCGGAGCAGCTTGACGTGCCCGTGACCGTCGTCACGTTCGATCCGCACCCGAAACAAGTGCTGTCGAACAATGCGGATGCTGTCCGTTATATCACGCCGCTCAAACGAAAATTACAGCGGATCGCCGCGCTCGGTGTCGAACGTTGTCTCGTCTTGACGTTCACAAAGCAATTGGCATCACTGTCACCGCAACAGTTCGTCGACGATTATTTGATCGGCGCGGGCGCCGTGCACGTGACGGCCGGATTTGACTATTCGTACGGGAAGTTCGGGGAAGGGACGATGGAGACGATGCCCTACCACGCCCGAGGACGCTTCACGACGTCCGTCGTCGCCGAACAGACGAGTGACGGTGACAAAGTCTCTTCGACCCGGATCCGCAAACTTCTTGGCGCAGGCAGTGTCGACCTGGCGAGTGAGCTGTTAGGGGCGCCTTACGTCATCTGTGGCGAAGTCATCCATGGTGACGCCAGAGGGCGGACGATCGGCTATCCGACCGCGAACATGGTGATGGATGCGTCTTATGTCATGCCACGGCTCGGCGTTTATGCGACCCGCGTCCGCCTAGAAGACGGCCGGACGTTTGATGCGATGACGAACGTCGGTCGTCGGCCGACGTTTTATGACACCGGAGACGTCTCGATTGAAAGTCATTTATTTGATTTTTCGGAGGACTTGTACGGACAGTTGCTCGAAATCGAATGGGTTCACTATTTGCGCGATGAACGGGCGTTCGACGGACTCGATTCGCTGATCGCGCAGTTGAAACGAGACGAGACGGCGGCTCGGGCAATCCTATCTTGACTTTGGAGCAGGGGTCATGTATTCTAATTTGGTACGCAAAGTACACCGCTTCGCTTGGCTGGACGATTCACCAACGACGGCTCGGCAACGCGGCAATTTTCTATTAAATGGAGGTGGAGAGGCAATGGCACTCTCAAAAGAACGTAAAAACGAAATCATCGCGGAATACGCGACAAAACAAGGTGACACTGGTTCACCGGAAGTTCAAGTTGCTGTTTTGACTGAACAAATCAACACTTTGAACGATCATCTTCGCACACATAAGAAAGACCACCACTCACGTCGCGGTCTTTTGAAAATGGTTGGACGTCGCCGTAACTTGCTCACGTACCTTCGTAACAAGGACGTAACACGTTACCGTGAATTGATTCAACGCCTTGGTCTCCGTCGTTAATCCGAACGGGCCAAATGACGGACTGGGACACTCGTTCCTAGTCCGTTTCTTCTTTTTTTGGAGGAAAATCATTAGACAAACATATGAATGAGTTACATAATAAACTAGATAAGGTTTGAGAGGAGAATGTACATGTTAGGTACGAAACAAGTTTTTTCTACAGAATGGGGCGGTCGTCCGCTGTCTGTAGAAGTAGGTCAACTCGCGAAGCAAGCGAACGGTTCTGCACTCGTCCGGTACGGGGACACGGTCGTGCTCGCCGCGGTCACAGCTTCAAAAGGACCAAAGGATTTAGATTTCTTCCCGCTTACGGTCAACTATGAAGAAAAATTATACTCGGTCGGTAAAATCCCAGGAGGTTTCCTACGTCGGGAAGGTCGTCCTGGTGAGAATGCGATTTTAACGTCACGTCTCATCGACCGTCCAATCCGTCCATTATTCCCAGACGGATTCCGTCACGACATCCAAGTCATGATTTACGTCATGTCGAACGATCCGGACTGCTCGGCTGAGATGGCCGGTATGCTCGGAACGTCGATCGCCTTGTCGATCTCGGACATCCCGTTTGACGGACCGATCGCTGGAGCGACGGTCGGACGTGTGGACGGACAGTTTGTCGTCAACCCGACGGTCGCACAACTCGAGAAGACAGATCTTGAACTTCAAGTCGCCGGAACGGCAACTGCGATCAACATGGTCGAAGCAGGCGCGAACGAAGTACCGGAAGACGTCATGCTCGAGTCAATCTTGTTCGGTCATGAAGAGATCAAAAAGCTCGTCGCGTTCCAAACGGAAATCGTCGAAGCGGTCGGGAAACCGAAGTTTGAATACACGGTCTCTAAATTTGACGACGCGTTGTCACAAGAGCTTGAAGCGGCTCGTCCAGAAATTAACGCTGCCGTCCAAGTCGAAGAGAAACACGCGCGTGACGAAGCAATCAACGAAGTCATCGCGAAGTATGTCGCGTCGTACGAAGCGCGTCTCGCTGACGAGCCGGCCAAGTTGAAAGAAGTATCTGGTATTTTGAACAAGTTCGTCAAAGACGAGGTCCGCCGTTTAATCACGGTCGATAAAGTACGTCCAGACGGCCGTCGCCCGGAAGTCATCCGTCCACTCGCGTCAGAAGTCGGCGTGTTACCGCGTGCGCACGGTGTCGGTTTGTTCACACGGGGGCAGACGCAAGTCATGTCGATCGCGACACTCGGCGTCATCGGTGATGCTCAAATCATCGACGGCATCGGCTTAGAAGAGAATAAACGTTTCATGCACCATTACAACTTCCCGCCGTTCTCGGTCGGTGAAGCTCGTCCGGTTCGCGCGCCAGGCCGCCGCGAGATCGGTCACGGTGCGCTCGGTGAACGTGCGCTTCTCCCGGTCATCCCGAACGAAGCAGACTTCCCGTATACGATCCGTCTCGTCTCAGAAGTGCTCGAGTCGAACGGTTCGAGTTCACAGGCTTCAATCTGTGGCTCGACACTCGCCCTCATGGACGCCGGAGTTCCGATCAAGGCACCAGTCGCGGGAATCGCGATGGGTCTCATCATGGAAGGCGAACACTATACAGTACTCACTGACATCCAAGGTCTCGAAGATCATCTCGGCGACATGGACTTCAAAGTCGCTGGAACGAAAGACGGGATCACAGCGTTGCAGATGGACATTAAAATCGCCGGCATCACGCGTGAGATTTTGGAAGAAGCGCTCGAACAAGCTCGTTCAGGCCGCCTCCACATTCTCAACCATATGCTCGAAACGCTTGACTCATCGCGTCCACAGTTGTCGAAGTATGCACCGAAGATCGTCACGATGAAAATCAATCCAGACAAGATTCGCGACGTCATCGGACCTGGTGGTAAGATGATCAACAGCATCATCGATCAAACCGGTGTCAAAATCGATATCGAACAGGATGGTACGGTGTTCATCGCCTCGACCGATCAAGAAGGTATCGACATGGCGATGACACTCATCGGTGATATCATCCGTGAAGTCGAAGTCGGCGAAGTGTTCGACGCGACAGTCCGTCGGATCGAGAAGTTCGGCGCGTTCGTCGAGTTGTTCAAAGGCAAAGACGCGCTCGTCCACGTCTCTGAGTTCAGCCTCGACCGCGTCGCCAACGTGGAAGACGTCGTCAAGCTCGGTGACACGATCAAAGTCAAAGTCACAGAAATTGACGATAAAGGCCGCGTCAACGCCTCGCATAAAACGTTGATTGTCGAAGGGCTTTCTCCGGAAGAGCGAGAAGCGTATGAAGCGAAACGTAAAGCACAACGCGAGAGCCGTCCGCCACGTGACAGCCGTCCTCCGCGTCGTGACGGAGACCGTCGTCCGTCAAGACCAACAAACTAATTATTTTGGCCATCGTCTGGTGCGATGGCCTTTTTCATAGGAGTGATAAAATGGAATGGATTACCTTAAAGAATGGCGTCCGCATCGTGGTCGAACCGATGGCAGACGTCCGCAGTACATCGACCGGTGTATTCATCAAAGCCGGGACACGGACCGAGGAAGACAATGAGATCGGGATCAGCCACTTGATCGAACATATGTTGTTCAAAGGCACAACAACAAAAACGGCGAAAGAAATCGCTTCATTTTTTGATGAACTTGGCGGCAGTGTGAACGCCTTTACTTCAAAAGACCATACATGCTACTACGTCAAGACGCTCGATGAACATGCTGTCATCGCCTTCGACGCACTGGCCGACATGTTGTTCCATTCAGTCTTTGATGAGACTGAGCTTGAAAAAGAGAAGCGGGTCGTGTTAGAAGAGATTAAAATGTACGAAGATACGCCGGAAGACCTCGTGCATGAGTTGCTCGCCTATGCCGTCTACCGTGACGATATATTAGCGAAGCCGATTCTCGGGACGGAAGCGAGCGTGCTCAGCTTCTCTCGCGATCAATTGCTGCGTTACGTCGAATCAATGTATACAGGCAATCGCGTCGTCGTCTCGATCGCCGGTCATGTGACCGACGAGCTGGTCGAAGCGGTCACGTCGAGGTTTGCGGAACTCCCATCAGGGGAATCACCGAAAGAATCGACGATTCCGGTTCTATACAGTGATGTATTGAAAAAGCATAAAGAGACGGAGCAGGCGCACCTCTGTTGGAATTTCGAGGCGATTTCGGCAACGAACGACCGGCTCCCGCACCTGGCGCTGGCAAACAACGCGATCGGTGCGACGATGTCGTCGCGGCTGTTTCAATCGATTCGTGAAGAGCAAGGGTTAGCTTACTCGATCTATTCGTACTATACGACGTTCGTTGACCATGGCACGTTCACGATTTATATCGGGACGTCACCGGAAACGCTCACTCAAGTCGAGACGATCATGGAGCGTGAACTTGAAGCGCTCAAGGCGCAGGGGTTAACCGAAGAAGAAGTCGCTAAAGGCAAACGCCAGTTGAAAGGTTCGCTCGTCCTCGGCAACGAAAGCACGAGCGCCCGAATGAACCGGAACGGTCGTAACCTCGTCTTACTTGACGAAGTCGAGGATTTGGACGAAGTGCTCAATAAAATCGACCGCATCGAAACCGATGAAGTTAACGCCTTGATTCGGGAGCTGCTCGGGCACGTCCCGGCAAAATCATATGTTCTTCCGTCCGAAGACTGACTTGAAACCAGATTGTAAGTTCTCTACACTGATTAAGAGGTATTCTTTACATTGGACAGGATACAGGTGAAAGAAGGGAAAGACTTGAACTTAACGGATTTAGTAACCAAGATACAATTGATTAATCAACCAACTATAGAGGGCATCAACGTGACCCATGTCACGACCGATTCACGGGAAGTCGTACCCGGAACGCTGTTTGTCGCGATTAAAGGCTACACCGTCGACGGTCACGACTATGCTGACTTAGCGGTGAGTAAAGGGGCGGTCGCGGTCGTCAGTGAGCGCCCGCTCGACATCAGCGTCCCAAACCTGCTCGTGCGCGATAGTTCGCGTACGGTCGGCTTATTAGCGTCGGCATTTTATAACTATCCGTCTGAACAGATGCGTCTGTTCGGTATCACGGGGACGAACGGAAAAACGACGACGACGACGATTTTACGTGACGTTTTATCAAAGCTTGGACATAGCACCGGATTGATCGGTACGGTCGAGGTCCGGATTAACGATACGGTCGTCCCGAGCAAGAACACGACGCCGCAAAGTTCTGAGCTTCAGCAGCTGCTGGCTCGCATGCGCGGTGAAGGGGTTACCGATGTGATGATGGAAGTGTCATCACACGGACTTGAACTAGGTCGTGTCATCGGAACGGACTTCGACATCGTCGGTTTCACGAACTTGACACACGACCATCTCGATTTTCACGGGACGTTTGAAAACTATGCGCGGGCCAAAGGTTTGCTGTTCGCCCAACTCGGACAGATGGCGTCGCGCGACAAAGTTGCCGTCTTGAATGCGGACGATCCGTACAGCAAGCTTTACGAGACGATGACGGGTGCTCGTGTCATCACATACGCCATCGACGAAATGGCGGATGTGACAGCGTCAGACATCGTTCAGACACTGTCAGACACGAGTTTCCGTCTCAACTATCAAGGAGTCAGTCTGCCGGTGACGGTCCAGTTCATCGGACGTTTCAACGTATACAACCTGTTGCTTGCGACGGGTTGCCTGCTCGCGGCTGGGTACAGTTTACCTGAGATCATCCAAGCGCTCGAATCGATTCATCCGGCCAAGGGACGGATGCAACGACTCGACGTGCCTGGGTATAACGTCTATGCGGACTATGCCCATACACCGGACGGGATTGAGCAATGTTTGAAGTCGCTTGTCGGTGTCCCTAAAGAGAACATCGTCTTCTTGATTGGAACAGGCGGGAATCGCGATGTGACGAAACGCCCGACAATGGGCGAGATGGCCTCAAAATATGCCGGTACCGTCATCATCACGACGGATGATCCACGTTTTGAGGCGTATGATTCGATCACGAGCGGCATTGCCGCCGGGATGACCCATGACAACTTTGTTGAAATCGGTGACCGTGAAGAAGCGGTGTCTTACGCCGCACGTCTAGCCAAAGCGGATAATATCGTCGTGTTGGCCGGTAAAGGACATGAGAAGTACCAAATCATCGGTAACGAGAAAATCCCGCTCGATGAGGAAGCGATCGTCCGGGCGACAATTTTAAATACGGAGGAATCTTGATTTATGGCAGTACAACCGATTACCTTGACAGAGACAGAGCATGACGATTTCGTCAAAGCACACGACCGCGGCGACTTGCTCCAACTTTCGAGTTGGGCAGACGTCAAAAAACAAAATGGTTGGTCCGCTGAGCGGATTGCCGTCGCTACAAATAGTGAGACGACAGGAGTGGCGCTTCTTTTATTCAAACAAGTGCCAAAGCTACCGTTCACGCTTTGTTACGCACCGCGCGGTTTCGTCGTCGATTACGATGACGTGGCATCATTGCGTGCCTTGACCGAGGAAGCGAAACGCGTCGCCAAACTGAAAAAGGCGATCGTCATCAAAATCGATCCGAACATCGACCGGGACGAAGTACCGGGCTTACTTACGGAAATGTCTAGCCTCGGTTTTACACATAAAGGGTACGGCGGCGGCTTTGACTATGCCCAACCCCGTTTCACGATGGAGACGGACCTCCGTCCGAGCGAGAAAGATATTTTCGCCAAGTTCCATCATAAGTTTCGCTATAACGTCCGTCTTGCCGAGCGTAAAGGGATTGTCTGTACTGAAGTCGGTCGGGACGGCTTGAAAACGTTCGCCGAACTGATGAAAGTCACAGGTGAGCGTGACGGCTTCGCCATTCGCGGGCTCGATTACTTCGAGAACTTATACGATTGCCTGCAGCCGAATGACGCTCGTTTATTTTTGACGAAACTTGAACCGAAACTCGCGCTCGATCAACAAATGGCGACGCTCGACAAAGCAAAACGGGATCTTGACAAGATCGAACGGTCTTTGGAAAAAGAAACGGTCGAGAAAAAACGGATCAGTTTGTCGAATCGTCAGAAACAGACGCGCGATCAACTCGTGAAAGCTGAAGCGGCCTTGCCGGAACTCGAACAGCTTCATGCCAGCTATCCGGACGGTCTCGTGTTATCGGGCGGCTTGTTGACGCTTGCCGGCCGCCGCTCGTATTACTTATACGGTGCTTCCTCGAACGAGTTTCGGGAGTTCATGCCGAACCACCTGATGCAATGGACGATGATGCAATCTGCCAAGGCAAGCGGTGCCGAGCGCTATGATTTCGGTGGTGTATCGGGCAGTACGGAGCCGGACGATGAATATGCGGGCCTGTATGCGTTTAAATCGGGCTGGGGCAGCGATCAAATCGAGAAAGTCGGCGAGTTCGACCTCGTCTTGAACCGGCCGCTCTACTTTGCCCTCGAGACAGGATTACCGCTCGTCAAAGGACTCCGTAAACGGTTAAGAAGATGAAATGGTCAGGCGTTTTGACGTTTGCGATGACGGCGTTTTTGATTGGGATCTTCTTGGCGTATACGTTCTCGCGGCCCGGACCAATGCCTTGGGTCGATGAACCGACGTTCGAAGCCGGGATGTGCGAACGGAGCCCGCGCTCGGAACAAACGATTGTCGACCGTAGTGACAAGGCGTTTGCCAACTTGCATCCTCATGTGCGTGATCGTGGCGAATCGTTCGTAAGACTGGCGTATTCATGTCTCGGGCTTGAAGTCCGCTTGACGTCAGGCTATCGTTCGGCCGATGAACAGAATGCGCTTTACGCGCAAGGACGCTCGAAACCAGGGCAAGTCGTGACGAACGCCAAGGCGGGACAAAGTTATCATAACTATGGACTCGCGGTCGATTTTGTCATCATCCACGATAACCGGGCCGACTACGATTTGAAAGCAGATCACAATAAGTCGGGGGAACCCGATTGGCAAGAACTCGGTGAACTCGGAAAAGCACTCGGCTTCGAATGGGGTGGGGATTGGAGAAGTTTTCCGGACTATCCTCACTTGCAGATGGACTTCGGCTTATCGGTTCGACAGCTCGCAGCTGGCAAGCGGCCGGACACTAAAGCGACGATGCCGCTCGCGGATGTGATGAAACCTCTAGTCGATTGAACGGAAATGGTGGCATATAAGCGTTTTTTCCGATACAATATTCAGTAGCGATAAGTGGACGAAACAGAATATGAATCATCTAGGAGGTTTTTGTTAGTGTCAAAGAAGAAGACTGAGAACGTTAGCGTCTTTGCGCTTGGTGGCGTAGGCGAAATCGGGAAGAACATGTACGTCGTGGAACTAGACGACGACATCTTCGTCATCGATGCCGGCCTTATGTTTCCAGGCGATGAGATGCTCGGGATTGATATCGTCATCCCGGACATTACGTATTTAAAAGAAAACAAAGATCGGGTACGCGCTATTTTCATCACCCATGGTCACGAAGACCATATCGGTGGACTCAGCTACGTACTCCGTGACTTGAAGCATGTCCCGGTCTACGGGACGAAATTGACGCTCGGTTTAATCGAGCTCAAGTTAAAAGAGGCGGGCTTACTGAAAGAAGTCGACCTTAGATTGATTGACGCTAAAACGAAATTGACTATCGCTGATCATTTCATCACTTTCTTCCGCGTCAACCATTCAATCCCTGACTGTGTCGGTGTCTGCATTCAAACGTCACAAGGCGCGATCGTTCATACCGGCGACTTTAAATTCGACTACACGCCGGTCGATGGGAAGCAGTCTGACTTTAACAAGTTAGCAGCCATCGGTCAGCGCGGTGTGCTCTGTTTATTGTCAGATTCAACAAACGCGGAACGACCAGGCCAAACAGGGTCTGAATCGTTAGTCGGTGCTGAATTAAACGATGTGATCTATCAAGCCGAGGGGCGTGTGATCGTCGCGTCGTTCGCTTCGAACGTCCATCGTTTGCAACAAGTATTTGCTGCAGCCGAGGCGAACGACCGTAAAGTCGCAGTCGTTGGACGCAGCATGGTCAACATCGTCGAAGTCGCACAACGTTTGAACTACCTTCGTTTCAAGCCGAAGACGCTCGTCGAGCTCTCGCAAGTGAACCGTTTGCCGGACGATAAAGTCGTCATCTTGACGACCGGTTCACAAGGTGAGCCGATGGCGGCTTTGACGCGCATGGCGCGTAACGCCCACAAACAAGTGAATATTCGCTTGAATGATACCGTGGTGATCGCGGCGACGCCAATTCCGGGTAACGAAAAATCGGTCTCGAAAACGATCGATCTCTTATTCCGTTCTGGTGCGAACGTCATCTATAACCAGCGTAAAGTGCACGTATCCGGTCACGGTTCGGCTGAAGAGCTCAAGCTCATGCTCAACCTCGTCAAGCCGAAATACTTCCTCCCGATTCACGGGGAGTACCGGATGCAGATGGCCCACTCGAAACTCGCCCAACAGGTCGGGATCAATTCGAGTAACATCTTTATCGTCGAGAAAGGTGACGTCGTCGAGTTCACGGGCCGTAAAGCCCGGATGAGCCGTAAAGTTCCTGCCGGCAACGTCTTGATCGATGGAATCGGTGTCGGGGACGTCGGGAATATCGTTCTCCGCGACCGTCGCCTCTTGTCGCAAGACGGTGTCGTCCTCTGTGTCGTCACGTTGAACCGTAAACAGAAGAAGTTGATTTCAGGCCCTGAACTCATCTCGCGTGGATTTGTCTATATGCGCGAATCAGAAGTGATGATCTCAGAAGCGAACCGGATTGTCACGAAACAGATTGAGAAGAGTCTCGAAGCTGGAAGTGATTGGACCGAATTGAAATCAAATATCCGCGAGCGGCTCAGCGTCTTCTTGTTTGAACAGACGAAACGTCGTCCGATGATCTTGCCGATCATCATGGAAATTTAAAGAATTGAGATCGAGGCAAAAGTCATCTGACTTTTGCCTCTTTTTTTAGGAGGAATAGAAGTTGGCACAAAAAACGAGAAAGACCCCGGTGAAGCGTAAGCCGCGACCGACGACGAGGAATCGTAAGCGGAAACAGCCAATCCCACTTCGTACATATGGTTGGGCCGGCTTTATCTTGTCGATGATCGCGTTTATCTTTTCGCTGTTCGAGTTCGGCTGGGTCGGGACTCAGACAGCGACGTTTGCGACGACGCTGTTTGGGGGCTGGGGTGCACTCACATATTTGATCGTCGCATTCATTTTGCTCGTATTCTTGAACGATTTCCGTCCGATCCAACGAGCCGGTATCTTCCTGCTGTTCGTGTCCTTCCTATTGTTCGGGGACATGGTGTGGGGAACGGAACGGGGAGTGGTGAACGGGGCGCTCTACGGATTGAACCAATACTTGCTATCGGACTTCGGGATTATCTTCCTTGGCATCATCAGCGTCGTCGTCGGTGTCTCGCTTCTGTCTCCGGCGATTTGGCGGACAATCGGGAACCGGTTGCTCGAAAGTTTCGTTGCGATTAAACAAGAATGGCGTGACCGAGAACGTACACCCGCCAAACCGAAACCGACTGAGAAGAAGCGGGTCGACGCACGCGCGTCCGAATCAACACCCAAGCCTCAAGAAGTGGAGGCCGAGGCGGACGCCGTCGTCATGCATGATATTCCGATTGTCGGGTTTAGTGAGACCATCGACGCCGAGAAGCGTCAGAAAGTGTCTGACGAGACCGTGAAGAGCGAGGTCGTATCAGATATCCCGACCGAGGACATGATGATGACAGCGGCTCAGGACGTGTCTGCGACATACGAATTGCCGAAGTTCACGATTTTAAGTGAACCGGTCGTGACCGACTTGTCAGGAGAGAACGCACGATTGAAGGCGAACGCAACGAAACTCGTCCAAACGCTCAAGTCGTTCGGCGTCGGGGTGAAAGTGCTCAAAATCCATCTCGGTCCGACTGTCACGAAGTACGAGCTGCAACCGGACATCGGCGTCAAAGTGAGCCGGATCACCTCATTGAGTGATGATCTCGCACTCGCACTTGCCGCCAAAGACATTCGTATCGAAGCACCGATCCCAGGGAAGGCGGCCATCGGCATCGAAGTCCCGAACCAAGAAGTCGCGCCGGTCTGTCTGCGTGAGGTGTTAGAAGCGGAGCCTGTCAAACGCGATGAGGCACCGCTCCTCGTCGCGCTCGGTCGCAGTATTAGCGGTGAGACGGTCACGATCGCGTTGAACAAGATGCCTCATCTACTCGTCGCAGGGTCGACCGGCTCCGGGAAGTCGGTCTGTATCAATGGGATGATCGTGTCTATTTTGATGCGGACGCGGCCAGATCAAGTCCGCCTCATGATGATCGACCCGAAGATGGTCGAGTTGAACGTCTACAACGGCGTCCCGCATTTATTGACGCCGGTCGTGACGGATCCGAAAAAAGCGGCTCAAGCGCTCAAGCAAGTCGTTGCCGAGATGGAGCGCCGCTACGAGCTGTTTAGCCGCTACGGTGTCCGTAACATCGAGGGCTACAACGACCTCGTCGACAAGTCAGAGGACGAAGACGCTAAACGGCTCCCGTTCATCGTCGTCATCGTGGATGAGTTGGCCGACTTGATGATGGTCGCCTCAAACGACGTCGAGGACGCGATTATGCGGCTCGCCCAGATGGCACGAGCGGCCGGTATCCATATGGTGCTCGCCACGCAACGTCCATCCGTCGACGTCATCACGGGTGTCATTAAAGCGAACATCCCATCACGGATCGCGTTCGCGGTCTCGTCAGCGACCGATTCAAGAACGATCCTCGACGGCGGGGGGGCTGAGAAGCTGCTCGGTCGAGGTGATATGCTCATGCTTGCGAACGGAATGAACAAGCCGGTACGCGTCCAAGGGGCGTTCGTATCCGATCAGGAAGTCGAGACGGTCGTCAACCATGTCATCGCCCAGCAGCGGGCCCAGTACGTCGAGGCGATGATGCCAAAAGAAGAAGAAGTGACGACGATCGACTCGGACGACTCGTTATTCGAAGAAGTCGTCCAATTCATCTTGACGCAAGAAACGGCGTCGACTTCGATGATTCAACGAAGATTCCGAATCGGTTATAACCGGGCGGCCCGCTTGATTGATTCGCTCGAACAAGCAGGGTACGTCGGTCCTTCGGAAGGATCGAAGCCACGGAAAGTACTCATTAACCAACAAGATGCATAATACGAAAAACGAACTATAAGGACGAATGCGTTCGAAATAGTTCGTTTTTTGTTTATTTTTAAAAGTATCGTCAATTCAGTTACCTCGCGTCGGATAAACATGTACAGTAGAAGTTATATAGCACATCTGGACTATATGACCTATTGAGACATACTACTGAAAACGTTGAAACGCTTTCATTTTTTAATACCGTTTTCATTTTACGATTTCTTTTCAAACACTCGTAGAACAGGTAATATAGACTAAGTGGTATACATAATCCCTTGGCTTTAAAACATTTCCTTGATTCCGAACAAAAAAGTATTGCGTTCTTTTTACGGAATCCCTATACTTAGAATTGGCAAGGACATTCATACGTCAGATGTCTGAGCACTGGTAAGAAATAGGTAAAGGTGGTGAGGCCCATGTCGATCAAGCTCGATCATCGCTTGCTCTATCTTCGCGTGATTGAGAAAATCAAGCAGGATATCGACGATGGTGTCTATCGTGAAGGAGAGAAACTTCCTTCAGAATTCGAGTTGTCGAAGCAACTAGGAGTCAGTCGAGCGACGCTCCGAGAAGCGCTTCGCATTCTCGAAGACGAGAAATTTGTCGTGCGGAAACATGGTGTCGGTACATTCATCAGTTCAAAACCCCCATTCACTTCTGGGATCGAGGAACTGTTCAGTGTCACGGACATGATCATGCGCGCCAAGATGACACCAGGAACAAAAGTATTGGTGGCCGAAAAAGTGTTAGCGACAGAGAGAGAAGCCGAGCGTCTGAAAATTGAACCGAACTCACCGATTTATCGGATTGTCCGGATTCGTTATGCAGATGAAACACCGGTCGTTTACTGTGTGGATAAAATTCCAGCCCATCTCGTCTCTAATCCTGAAGCGTTGACAGAAGGAAAGTCGTTATTCGATGCGCTTGAAAAAGAGGTAGGACGTCGGGTCGCATACGCGATCACGCACATCGAACCGAGTGTGAGTTCAGAGATCTCGACCCAACTTCAAACGGACCAACCGTTACTCGCTTTAAAACAACTGCATTACGATGAGAGCGATTTACCGTTGCTCGATTCGGCAAACTTTTTCCGAGCGGACCGCTTCGACTTCCACGTCGTTCGTAAACGCGTCTAAGCAAGTTCTTGTAAAGCGGAAATAGTTATTTTTGGGTAATTGCGTGAAAGCGCTTTCTTATACCGGTGTAAAGACGACTGATGACATGACAACCTTAATTGTTATGATCCGAAAGGGGAAACACGACGATGATGAACAAGAAAAAAACGATTCTTTCAGCTTTAGCAGCAGGTCTCACGCTCTCAACAGTACTTGCAGCATGCGGTGGGGATGACAACGAAGGTACTTCTTCAAATGGCGAAGGCGGAGAAGGCAGCGACTTCAAAGTCGCGATGGTAACTGATACAGGCGGCGTTGACGACAAATCGTTCAACCAATCAGCTTGGGAAGGTCTTCAGAAGTTCGGAGCAGACAACAACTTGACTGAAAACGAAGGCTTCAAATATCTTCAATCTTCAAAACAAGCGGACTATCAGCCAAACTTGCAACAATTGGCACGCGATAACTTCAACTTGATCTACGGTATCGGTTTCTTGATGGGTGAAGATATCCAGAAAGTTGCCGAGCAGTTCCCAGACAACAACTTCGCGCTCGTCGACATGGTCGTTGACGCACCGAACGTCGCGTCGATCACGTTTAAAGAACAAGAAGGTTCGTTCCTCGTCGGTGTCGTCGCAGGTCTCACAACGAAAACGGACAAAGTCGGTTTCATCGGCGGCGTCGAGTCAGACTTGATCAAAAAGTTCGAAAATGGATATAAAGCGGGCGTCATGGCCGTCAACCCAGACGCGACAATTGACGTCAAGTACGCTGAAGACTTCAACTCGGCTGAAAAAGGAACGGCAATCTCTTCAGGGATGTATGGAGCAGGCTCTGACATCATCTATCACGCAGCAGGCGGAACGGGTGTAGGTGTCTTCACAGAAGCGAAAAACCGTAAGAAGAACGGCGAAGACGTATGGGTCATCGGCGTTGACCGTGACCAGTACGAAGAAGGACTTCCTGAAAACGTAACCCTTACTTCAATGGTCAAACGTGTTGATACGGCAACTTACGAAGTATCGAAACTCGCAATGGAAGATAAGTTCCCGGCAGGCGAAATCGTTGAGTTCTCATTGAAAGATGATGGTGTAGGTATCGCTGAAACATCAAGCGAAAACGTTGCAGCTGACGTCCTCACAAAAGTTGAGGAATACCGCACGCAGTTGATCGACGGCGACATCACGGCTCCAGCTACTGACGCTGAGTTCGAAGAGTTCATGAAAACAGTAAAATAATTCATTAAGTTAGGGGGGACCCATGCGGTCTCCCTTTACTTAAAGTTAGGGGTGGACTTTCTTGGAATATGTAATTGAAATGCTCAATATTCGCAAAGAGTTCGGAACGTTCGTAGCCAACGACAACATCACCCTCCAACTTCGCAAAGGCGAGATTCATGCGCTGCTCGGCGAGAACGGTGCCGGGAAATCAACGCTAATGAACGTCTTGTTCGGTCTCTACCAGCCAGAAGGTGGAGAGATTCGAGTGCGCGGGGAGAAAGTGAATATTGAAAATCCGAACATCGCCAATGATCTCGGGATCGGCATGGTACACCAACACTTCATGCTCGTCGAGAAGTTCACGGTGACCGAGAACATCATTCTCGGGTCTGAACCGAGAAGTGGATTGACGGTCGACCGGGCGACGGCTCGTAAAAAGGTAATGGACATTTCGGAACAATACGGTCTTCGCATCGATCCTGATGCCAAAATCGAGGATATTTCGGTCGGGATGCAACAACGTGTCGAAATTTTAAAAACGCTTTACCGCGGGGCTGAAATCTTGATTTTTGATGAGCCGACCGCTGTTTTGACGCCGCAAGAAATCCAAGAACTCATTCAAATCATGAAGCGTCTCATTGAAGAAGGCAAATCGATCATCTTGATCACGCATAAATTAAAAGAAATCATGCAAGTCGCCGACCGTTGTACGGTCATTCGTCGCGGACGCTATATCGGTACCGTCGAAGTCGACGAGACCGTGAATGAAGATAGCTTAGCCGAGATGATGGTCGGGCGTGAGGTAAACTTTGATGCGGAATATTCCAAGGCAGATCCACAGCAAGTCGTACTCGACGTTCAACAGCTCGTCGTCAAAGACAGCCGCGGACTGAAAGTCGTCGAGGGCTTGGATTTACAAATTCGTTCTGGAGAGATTCTCGGTATCGCCGGGATCGACGGGAACGGTCAGACCGAATTAATTGAAGCGCTTTCAGGTCTGAAAAAGCCTGAAGCAGGTAAAATCTTATTGAACGGGAAAGACGTGACCGGATTCACGCCGCGTAAAGTGACAGAGTCCGGTGTCGGGCACATCCCACAAGACCGTCACAAGCACGGACTCGTCCTCGACTACTCGATCCGTGACAATATGGTGCTCCAAACGTACTATAAAGAGCCGTTCTCAAAGCGTGGTTTGATGAACTATAAAGCCGTCGCTGAGAAAGCGAAAGCGTTAATTGAGAAGTTTGACGTCCGAACTCCGTCGATCGACGTGCCAGCCCGTGCTCTATCTGGCGGTAACCAACAGAAAGCGATCATCGCCCGGGAAGTCGACCGGTCACCAGACTTGTTGATCGCCGCGCAACCGACGCGGGGGCTCGATGTCGGAGCCATCGAATTCATTCACGAGCAACTCATTAAAGAACGGGAGAAAGGACGCGCCGTCCTGCTCATCTCGTTCGAGCTTGAAGAAATCCTTCACGTCTCCGACCGGATCGCCGTCTTATACGAAGGAAAGATCGTCGGGATTCGCGATCCGAAAGAAACGACCGAGCAAGAGCTTGGCTTCTTGATGGCCGGCGGTAAGAGAGGGGAAGAAACAGTATGAACAAGCTAGCATATAATCGACTTCTCATCCCGCTTTTGTCGATCTTGATGGGACTACTTGTCGGTGCGATCGTCATGCTCATCGGTGGTTACAACCCGGTCCAAGGGTTCTCATCACTTTTCAGCGGCATGGTCGGCAGCCCGTATGCGATCGGTGAGACGCTCCGTGCGGCAGCACCGCTCATTTTCTCAGGTTTGGCCGTCGCGTTCGCGTTCCGGACCGGACTGTTCAACATCGGGGTCGAAGGTCAAGTCTTGATCGGGTGGGTGGCAGCGGTTTATGTCGGGATCAACTTTGACTTGCCGATGTTCATTCACTTGCCGCTCGCGCTTCTCGCGGCCATGTTCGCGGCAGCGCTATGGGCGTTCGTTCCTGGTTTCTTGAAAGCCAAGTTCCACGTCCATGAAGTTATCACGTCAATCATGATGAACTATATCGCCCTCTACACGACGAACGCGATTTTGCGTAGCGTCATCGGTGTGACGAACGAACGGACCGAAGATATTAAAGACTCGGCCTCGCTCGCCTCACCGTTGCTACAAGAATTGACGACGTTCTCGCGTCTGCACTGGGGTATTCTCATCGCCGTGCTCGCAGCGATCGTCTATTACTACATCTTACAACGGACAACGCTCGGGTATGAGCTTCGTGCCGTCGGATTTAACAAACACGCCTCGCAATATGCGGGGATGAGCGTTAACCGAAACATCATTCTCTCGTTCGTCATCTCTGGAATGTTCGCCGGACTTGCCGGCGCGATGGAAGGTCTCGGGACGTTCAACGGAATGACGCTCAGCGCGTCGTTCACCGGCGTCGGATTCGACGGGATCGCTGTCGCCCTGCTCGGTGCGAACACGGCGGTCGGTGTCTTCCTGGCAGCAATTTTGTTCGCCGGTCTCAACATCGGCGGACTTGCGATGCAACTCGGGGCCAACATCCCGTCTGAGCTCGTCAAAGTCATCATTGCCGCCATCGTCATCTTCGTGGCGTCAGGATACGCCTTGAACTATGTGATTGAAAAACTTAAAGGAAACCGTAAGAAAGGAGTGGAGAAAAAATGAGCTTCTTAGAAGTACTCTACATCGTCGTTCCGGTTGCGTTAGCCTATGCGACTCCACTCATCATCGCGGCGCTCGGCGGCATTTTCAGTGAACGTTCGGGTGTCGTCAACATCGCTCTAGAAGGCATCATGGTCATCGGGGCGGCGACGGGGATCATCGTCACGCTCACATTGACCGATATGGGATTTGGCGGGCTCAGCCCGTGGCTCTCACTGTTGATCGCCATGGTCGTCGGCGCGCTGTTCTCGCTATTCTTGGCCGTTCCTGCCATCCTCTGGCGGGCTGACCAAACCGTTCTCGGTGTCGCGATCAACATGCTCGCCGTCGGGCTCGCCATCTTCGTCGTTCGGGTTCTTTACAATAAAGGACAGACCGATTTCATCGAATATCGGATCGCCAAAGAGAACGTGCCGATTCTGTCAGACATCCCGGTGCTCCGCATGTTCTTCATCAACGTCCAATACACGTCGTTCATCGCGATCATCCTCGCGTTCGTCGTCTGGTTCGTCATCTTCAAGACGCCGTTCGGTCTTCGCCTTCGTTCAGTCGGTGAACATCCGATGGCGGCGGACACGATGGGAATCAACGTCACGAAGATGCGCTTCATGGGCGTCATGCTCTCAGGTGCGTTCGGTGGTTTGGCTGGTGCGGTCTATGCCGTCACGGTTACGACCAACTTCAGTGGGACGACGATCGTCGGACAAGGCTTCCTCGCCATTGCCGCGATGATCTTCGGGAAATGGAACCCGCTCGGTGCCCTAGGCGCTGGTTTATTCTTCGGGTTCGCCCAAGCGCTGTCGATCATCGGCAGTAACTTGCCGGTCATCAATAACGTACCGCAAGTATTGCTTTTGATCGCGCCGTACGCGTTGACGATCCTCGCCCTAGCAGGTGTCGTCGGACGAGCGGACGCTCCGAAATCAGTTGGTATCCCGTATATTAAAGGGAAGCGCTGACGAGGGAAAGGACATATGTCTCGTTTTGCCAAGGTTGTTTGACGCTTAAGTCAAACAACCTTTTTTGTTATACTGGTGTAGAGGTGAGACAATTGAAACAATGGTGGCAACTACTGCTCGTTCTCGTGCTGAGCGTTTCGTTAGCAGGTTGCTCGGTCGATGACTGGTTCGCCGAGCAAGTCGAGCCGCCGGAATCGCTCGTCGAACTCGAGGCGGATTACCCGGTAGCGGACGTCGGGACAAAAGTCAAAGCACCGATCGGCAAGACGGAGACGGTCACGTTAGACCGTGTCATCGATGGCGATACGCTTAAAGTCGAGTTTGAGAGCGGTGCGACCGAGTCGATTCGACTCCTGCTCGTCGACACGCCTGAGACGAGTCATCCGACGTTGCCGGTCCAACCGTTCGGTGAGGACGCGAAGGCGTTCGTCGCGCGTTGGTTACCGGAAGGTGAGACGATCGTCCTCGAGTACGACGTCGGGCGGTACGACCGCTATCAGCGGACGCTCGCTTACGTATGGTATGATGATGCGATGCTCAATGAAGAGCTGCTGCGTCGCGGTCTCGCACGTGTCGCATACGTTTACGCCCCGAACACCCAGCACGTCGATGCGTTCCGCGATGTCGAACGCGCGGCCCGGCGCGAGCTGCTCGGGATTTGGAGCATCGAGGACTACGTGACCGGCAACGGTTTCGACCATGAAGCGGCGCGACCGGCGAAACCTCGATCGGAGCCGAGCGAAGCGTGTGACATTAAAGGGAACATTAATCGGGAAGGCGAGAAAATTTATCACGTGCCGGGCGGTGCGAGCTATGAACGCACGAACCCGGAGGAAATGTTCTGTACGGAAAGAGAGGCCGAGGCGGCAGGGTTTAGAAGAGCGGCCCGTTAAAAAAAGACATGTGTGTCAACTTGACACACATGTCTCTCTTATTCGTATTTGAGTGCGTCGCCATCGAACGATTCGTCAGCGACTTTGATTGAGTCGGTCGGACATCCTTCGAACGCGTCCATCAAATCTTCCGACAGTTCGTCAGGTACTTCGACTGTGCCTGTGTTGTCGTCCATCAAGTTGAAGGCGAGACCTTCGTCATCATAGTCGAAGATGTCGGGAGCAGCTGCTCCACAAGCACCACATGCGATACATGTATCTTTGTCAACGATAGTAAATTTTGCCATTTGTAACCCTCCAAACGTTTCGTCTCTCTGCATAGAAATGACTTTCTACTGACTATGAGTAATTGTAGTCTACATACCCTAATATTTCAATGAGGAAACGAATAACGTTTTGGAGAGATAGTAATAATGAGAGAGGGTGGAAGGATGGTTCATTTAGCCGACGGAGTGTTGCTCCTATCGATTCAACGCTTAAAAGGGGAGCGCAGCGAACGCAGCCTGTTTCACGTTTTAAACGGAAAACGTTCGGCGACGACGCTCCAAGATGCTTTTTTTTATGACCTTGAACCGATTTTCGGACTGTTCCCTTATACGAAATATGATTATGAGAAGCTGTTAGTCTCGTTTGAGAAAAGAGGCTGGCTCAATCGGGCGACGTTCACGTTAACCGAAGCCGGAAGTATGCTCGCTAGTCCGGACGCGGTCAGCCAGTTGTTTGACCGGCTCGGTGGCGAGTACCGGGACTATACGACGATGACATGGAAACGTCTCAGTTTATTTATCCAGACGTTCATGTCACTCGAACACGAGCGCACGTTTTATCCGGTCCAAGCCGATCGGATGGCCGAGCGGTGGGTCAAGCAAATCGTGCGAACGGAACGAGAGTGGAAAGAACTGATCGCCTCGTTTCATCAAGAACTCGAAACAGCGCTTGAGACGGTCGGTGATCCATATGCGACGGCAGTCGTCTATCGCTTCACCGGAGCGTTCGAGACGGGATACACGTATGAACAGATCGCGACGCTCCTTGACGTCGATGCTCGGACGGCACGGCTTTACTTCTTGGCCGGATGGAACGCGCTGTTACGGACTGTGCCGCGAGACGCCAAAATACTAGGGTTTGCCCACGGGTTGTCGGATGAGCGGATGACGTTATCGGCGCGCGAATCGTTCGATTTGTTTTCGGCCGGCCGCACGTTCGCGCAAGTACAATCGATCAGGCGCCTGCGCACGAGCACAATCGAAGACCACGTCGTCGAGATGGCGATGTATTTGGACGACTTCCCGCTCGATCAATTCGTGCCAGCCGACGCGATTGCCCAAGTCGAACGGTTACGGGAAGAAGACAGCTGGGCGCTAAAGCCGATCTTCGAGAAAACCGACAATCTCAGTTACTTCCAAATTCGGTTAGTGTTCGCGAGATTGAAACGAGGTGAGACATTTGTATGAAAAAACGTTGAAGCGTGTGTTCGGTCACGAGACGTTTCGTCCTGGACAGCGTGACGTCATCGAAGCGGTCGCCGAAGGGCAGGACGTGTTGGCGATCATGCCGACGGGTGCCGGGAAATCATTGACGTTCCAACTCCCGTCGTATTTAAAGAACGAAGGCTTGACGATTATCGTCTCGCCGCTCTTGTCGTTGATCGAAGACCAAATGCTCCATATCCGGGAGCGCGGCGAGCGTGGCGTGGCGAGGCTGACGTCGATGGAGACGTTAGAAGAGAAACAAGACATACTGAATCATTTGAAGCGCTATCGGTTCTTATACCTATCTCCCGAACAGCTTGCCGTGCCGCACGTGACCCGGGCACTCGCAAGGACTCCGATTCAAATGCTCGTCATCGATGAAGCGCACTGTATCTCGCAATGGGGTCACGAGTTCAGGCCGGAATACGCACGGCTCGGGGAGCTCCGTAAACAACTCGGAAGCCCGCAATGCATGGCCGTCACGGCGACGGCCCCGGAAAACGTGAAACGGGACATTATTGAAAAATTAGCTTTATTCTCGCCGTCCCAGTTCGTCCATTCGGCCAATCGACCTGAGATCCGTCTCATCGTCGAACGGCTCGAGACGGAACGAAAGATGCCGCGACTGATCGAACTCGTTCGAGAAGTGCCGACACCGGCCGTCATCTATACGGCGACACGACGGGAAGCTGAAGCGCTCGCGCTTCAACTCGATGACGCCTTGTTTTATCACGGCGGGATGTCGACCGAGGATCGGCGCCTCGTTCAATCGCAGTTTTTACGCGACGAAGTCGCGATCATGGTATGTACGAGTGCGTTCGGGATGGGCGTCAACAAAGATAACGTGCGCTCTGTCATCCATTTCCAACTGCCGGCGACGCTCGAGGCGTATATGCAAGAGATCGGCCGGGCCGGCCGGGACGGCGAACCGGCGTTTGCCGTCTTACTGTATGCCGAAGGGGATGAACGGATCCAACAGTTTTTAATCGATCAACAGTACCCGAAAGATAAAGACATCCGCATAGCTTATCTAGAACGGGACAACGGCACGAGCTTGTCGCAATTACCGCGGCTGTTGAAGATGAACGAGGAAGATCCGGTATGGGGCTTGCTAAACCAAATGCTCGCCGAACGCACGCTTGCCGATGCGGTCGATTGGGTAAAAGAGAGAAAGCGGGCCCGGTACCGCCAGCTCGGTCAAATGATCGACTACGCGCTTATCAAGAAGTGCCGGCGCGACTACTTGCTGAATTACTTTTCAGAGCAACCGGTCAAACAAGCCGATTGCTGTGACGTCTGTGGTGAGATTTCATTCCCGCCGTCGGTTCAAGTTGTGTCTAAAAATGTGACAGATTGGAAACATCGGTTGGCGCGCATCTTTTCCTTTGATTGATATCATAGTAAAATGATAAAAAAGGTAAAGGAGGGCACACGTTGCGACATCGAAACCAAGCAGATTCTCTTCGTGAAAAAGTCGTGGACACGTTGCCGTCTCGGTCGGAACGGCAAGAGCACGAGCGGAAAGAAAAATTGAATGATAATTGGTTGAAACGACCGCTGGCTATGATGCTGACTTTGACGATGTTTGCGATTATCCTCGCATTTTTATATATAGGACGTCATACATTATTTTTCTGATGATACGGTGGAGACGCCGTATTTTTTTATTTTGTTTCAACATCCTCGCGATGTTTACTTGAATTGGAAAAGTCACACCTGTTTCTCACAAATTTGCACAATAAAACAGGTAAAGCTGAAATGATGGGTCTATACTTAAAGAGAAGAACCTGTAGGAGAGGAGGGCTGCTATGCCGAAGTACTCCATCAAGACGGTCGCGTCACTGACCGGTGTGAACCCGACGACGATTCGGGCTTGGGAGCGTCGTTATCAGTTTATCGAGCCGAGTCGGACCGATTCGGGTCACCGGTTGTATTCCGACCAAGACGTCGAAAAAATCAAATGGGTCGTTGAAAAACAACGGGAAGGGTTGACCGTCTCGCAAGCGATTCAGCAACTTCACGAGGCGCCGAGGCCGAAGCCCGCTCGTCTCTACGACGAAGAATTGAAGGATGGATTAATGGACGCGCTGCTCAAATTTGATGAACGGAAAGCGCACGATTTGATGAACCGTGCCTTCAACACGTTCAGTTTTGAAAAAGTGACGAAAGATATCATTAGCCCGTTGCTGATGGATATCGGCACACGCTGGGAAAATGGGAAGGTCACGATCGCGCACGAACACTTTGCGACGTCCTTTTTTCGAGCCCGCTTGTCGACGTTGTCTCTTCAAATGCCGATGAATCCATTTTTGCCCCGGATCATTTGCGTCTGCGCCCCGGGTGAAATGCATGAAATCGGCCTTTTGTTCGTGACACTCTATTTAAGACAATACGGCTTTGACGTCATTTTCCTCGGATCGGGGTTCCCGAAAGAGGATTTGAGCATAGCGCTCCATGATATCGACGCGAAATGTTTAATCTTTTCATGTACGTTGACTGAGCACATTGCCAATCTTCAAGAAGCGATGCGTTACATTCAAGCGGAGCATCCAGACCTCGTCATCGGTGCGGGTGGATACGCCGTCAGTCAACAAGCGTCGCAATTTGAAGGAGCGTTTCTAGGAGATACGCCCGAAGCTTGGAATGAGTGGTTGTCAACCATTTGACAGGTCGACAAAACGGGAGTAGCTTATTAAGTAGAATGATTTTTCTTTGGAGGTTTTCGTTTGAGATTTGAAAAACAGACAAAAGAACATTTGAGGGTATACTTGACTGCGAGCGACTTATCGATTCGAGGGATTGCCATCGATACGATTGTCGGAGAGAGCGGTCAAGAACTATGGCGGGAATTGCTTGAAACGGCCGAGGCCGAATATGGGTTCATGCCGCAAGGTGCTGTCGACTTGAATGTGACGATGTTTCCACGCGATGGACTCGTCATCGATGTTCAAAAAGTCGATACGGTCGTCGCGGAGTCGGATCAAGAACAAGTCGAGATTCGCTTGACGATCGATGTGATCCACCATTTGATTTATCAGTTTGACGATATTGAAGACGTGATCAATGCGTCGATTTGTGCGTTTCCGCATATGCAAGATACCGACCAAGGTGGGGCACTCTATCATTATGACGGCCGCTACTACTTACATTTTGTAGAAGTTCTCAAACCGCAAGTCGAGGAACGGCTCGCCGCCATCCTGTCTGAATATGGCAAGACGACGACCGTCAGCCCGTATCTCATGATGGAGTACGGGAAGACCATCCAAACTGAACAAGCAGTGAAACAGCTGTACGATACGTTCGCGTAAGTACGGCTTTTTTACTATTCTGTTTCTATTGTTTTCAGCTGACACATGGTATGATAAAACTTGAATTTTTGAGAAGTTAGCTGAAGGAGAGATATGATGAAAGTCGCTGTTTTATATGGTGGAGTATCGGGTGAGCGTGAAGTGTCGCTTACGAGTGGTAAAGGTATGATCGAAGCGTTAGAGGCACGGGGTCATGAAGTCGTGGCCATTGATTTTCACCCGGATCGGGCTGAAGAGTTATTGACGCTTCAAGCAGACGTCGTCGTCAGTGCCCTGCACGGCAAGTATGGAGAAGACGGTCGCGTCCAGTCGCTCCTCGAGATGGCGCAGCTCCCTTATACAGGGTCGGGCGTCTTGGCTTCGGCTCTCGCGATGGACAAGGCACGCGCGAAAATCATTTTCGCCGCTTCAGGTATTCGTGTCGCCCGTGACGTCCTCGTCCAAGCAGGGGATGACCTCGATTTGAAAGTGGCCGAATGGGGCGGCGAGTTTCCTTGCGTCGTCAAACCGGCGCAAGAAGGCTCTTCGAACGGACTGACGATCGCGACCGACGAGTCGATGCTACGGGCGGGCATCGCCAAGGCGTTCCAATGTGATACGGCCGTGTTGGTCGAACAGTACATCAAAGGTCGTGAGCTGACCGTTCCGGTGCTCGGCAACCGTGGGAACGAGCACGCCCTCCCGGTCATCGAGATCATCCCGAAGAATGAATTTTACGACTACGAGTCTAAGTATTCGGAAGGCGGGTCGATTCACGTCTGTCCGGCGGAGTTGCCGGAGGCGTTGACGAAAGAAGTGCAAGCGGCCGCGATTGAGGCGCACCGTGCCCTCGGCTGCAGCGGCTATTCACGTTCTGATTTCTTAGTGTCGGAGCAAGGATTGGCCTACATCCTCGAGACGAACACGCTCCCGGGGATGACGCCGCTCAGTTTGTTCCCGGACAGTGCGAACGTCGCCGGTATTTCTTATGGTGAATTGCTAGAGCGTTTCATCGCGCTCGCCTTAGAAAAATAAGAAGGGATTCCCCTTCTCTGCTTTTTAGAAAACGCTTTCATTATTTTTGTGAAACCCTTTCAAAATGCTTGCTTATCGGCTATACTTTTAAACGAATACGAGGTTGATTCTTGGGGGAGAATTGACAATTTAGGGGAGGAAACCTTCATGATTACGGATCAAGAAAAAGGTCATCAAAAACGAAAAAACATCCTTGAATCGACACAGGAAGTTGTCCACGAGGCGCTCGAGAAACTCGGTTATCCAGAAGAGATGTACGAGCTGTTGAAAGAGCCGCTTCGGATGCTGACCGTGCGTATCCCTGTCCGCATGGACGACGGTTCGACGAAGATCTTCACTGGCTATCGGGCGCAACATAACGATGCTGTCGGCCCGACGAAAGGTGGGATTCGCTTCCACCCGAGCGTGACGGAAGTAGAAGTCAAGGCGCTGTCGATATGGATGAGCCTGAAGGCCGGTATCGTCGACCTTCCTTACGGTGGCGGTAAAGGGGGCATCGTTTGCGATCCGCGTGAGATGAGTTTCCGTGAAATCGAACGGTTGAGCCGCGGCTACGTTCGAGCGATCAGCCAAATCGTAGGTCCGACCAAAGATATCCCGGCGCCTGATGTGTTTACGAACTCGCAGATCATGGCATGGATGATGGATGAGTACAGCCGTATCGATGAATTCAACTCACCGGGCTTCATCACCGGTAAGCCGCTCGTGCTCGGTGGTTCACACGGTCGCGAGACGGCGACGGCAAAAGGTGTCGCCATCATGATCCGGGAGGCGTCGCTTCGCCGTGGGATCGAGTTGAAAGGCGCGCGCGTCGTCGTCCAAGGATTTGGTAACGCCGGCAGCTTCTTATCGAAGTTCATGCACGACGTGGGAGCGAAAGTCATCGCTGTCAGTGACGCGTATGGCGCGATCTATGATGAGAACGGACTTGACATCCCGTATTTGCTCGATCGACGCGACTCGTTCGGGACGATCTCGACACTGTTCAAAAACACGATTTCGAACAAAGAGATGCTCGAGCTCGACTGTGACATTTTAGTCCCGGCCGCGATCGAGAACCAGATCACTGAAGATAACGCCGATAACATCAAAGCATCGATCATCGTCGAGGCGGCGAACGGACCGACGACGAACGAAGCGACGCGTATTTTGACAGAACGCGGCATCTTGCTCGTCCCTGACGTCCTCGCTTCAAGCGGTGGCGTGACAGTCTCTTACTTCGAATGGGTCCAAAACAATCAAGGTTATTACTGGACGGAAGAAGAAGTCGAAACGAAGCTTGAAAAAGTGCTCGTCCATTCGTTCAATACGGTATACAACACATCATCAGCCCGGAAAGTCGACATGCGTCTCGCTGCCTATATGGTCGGTGTCCGTAAAATGGCGGAGGCCTCACGCTTCCGTGGCTGGGTGTGATGGCGACTTGCCGATGAACATCGCAAAATGAGGAAGGACCCGCAGTCGGGTCCTTCCTCATTTTAGTTGAACAAGTTTATGACGATGTCACACCGATGCGCTCCCGAAGCGCTTCGGCGATCGCTTGGCCGTGAAAACGGCCGTTTTCGATGAAGATTTTGTTGGCATCGTTCCCGGCCGCGACGACGCCGGCGATGAACAGGTTATCGACGTTTGTCTCATACGTCGCCTCATCAAACTGCGGGATGCCGGTCTCGTCGTCGACGAGTACACCGGCTGCCGAGAACAGCCCATGGTCAGGCAAGTAACCGGTCATGGCGAGGACGTGGTCCGTTGCGACCCGTTTCTCTTCGCCATGTTGTCGATAGACGACATGGTCCTGTTCGATGCGAATGATCTCGGCCTCGAGCTCAAGACGTACTTTTTCATGACGAACGAGGGAGTCGAAAGCGGGTAGTACCCATGGTTTGACCGATGGGCTATAGCCGTCACCGCGGTAGAGCACCGTGACGTATGCCCCGGCTTTCTCGAGTTCGATGGCCGCATCGACCGCCGAGTTCTTTCCGCCGATGACGGTGACGTGTTGCCGATAAAACGGATGTGCTTCTTTGAAATAATGGGTCACGTGCGGGAGTTCTTCTCCCGGGACGTCTAACTTGCGGGGCCGTCCGTAGTACCCGGTCGCGAGAACGACGAAGTCGGCAAGGCGTTCTGTGACGCCGTGGCGGTCGTGACGGGACCGGACGATGAATTTGTCGGCACGACGGTCGATCGATTCGACCGTCTCGAACGGTTTGACGACAAGCCCGGTCCGGCTCACGACTTCACGATAATAGACGAGCGCGTCTTGGCGATGTGGTTTTAAGTCTTTACAGATGAACGGGATATCCCCGATTTCAAGCAAAGTGGCTGATGAGAAAAACGTCTGATGGGTCGGATAGCGGTAAATCGCATCGACGATGTTGCCTCGTTCGATGATCGTGCACGAGATACCGACCCGTTCTAATTCGATTGCCGCCGACAGGCCGCACGGGCCGGCGCCGACAATGATCGCGTGTTTGTCCAATGAAATCACCTCATCCCTCATTGTATGGAACGAAGGCTGAGATGGCAAGTCACTGCTGGAAGCTGAAGCTGTGTTCCATGACCGGTTGCGACGAGCCTGATTCGAGCTCGACGAGAAGACGGAGCCGTGCTTTTTGCGAATTGAGACCGTTCGAGAAGATGATGCCCATCTCTTTCAGTTGTTTACCGCCACCCTCATACCCGTACACGTCTTGAACGATACCGTTAAAACAGCGGCTGACGATGACGACCGGGATGTGGTCGACGAGTCGTTCGAGTGCCGGGACGATCGACGGTGGAACGTTTCCTTGACCGAGCACTTCGAGAACGAGCCCGTCGTAGCCGAGGTCGAGCACGGCTTCTAGCAAGTCAGGTTCCATGCCGGCGACAACTTTCAACACGGCGACTCGTTTCGTGATCGCTGGAATCATCTTCGGCTGTCTCGTTGTTGGTTGGCTGTAGATGAGGACGTGGTCCTTCGTCACCATCCCGACGTTTCCGAAGTGGACCGATTTGAACGTGTCGACGGAAGAGGTGTGCGTCTTCGTGACGTTGAACGCCGAGTGGATTTCGCCGTTGAAGACGACGAGCACCCCTTTGCCCCGTGCGGCTTCGCTCCTTGCGACCCGGAGCGCCGTGATGAGATTGAACTCGCCGTCCGACCCGATCTCGTTCGACGAGCGCATCGCTCCTGTCAAGACGATCGGCACGGGGGCACCGAGCGTGATCTGCAGGAAGTACGCCGTCTCCTCGAGCGTGTCGGTCCCGTGGGTGATGACGACGCCGTCATACGTGTCTTGCGTCAACTGCTGTGCGATGAACTGGGCGAGCTCGAGCATCTTCTCGGGCGTCATATGAGGAGACGGAATGTTTGAGAAGTGCTTCGTCGTAATTTTTGCGATGTCGGTCGCTTTCGGCAACGTCGCGTCAATCGGATTGACCTCACTTGGTGAGACGTGGCCCGAACCGGTCTGCGACATCGCGATCGTGCCGCCGGTATGGATGAGTAATAGATGATTCATAGTCGACCTCCAACTTTTTTTGTCCTTTTCTTCCATTTTCTAGGCGTTAGCTACTTTTTCTTTCGGCTTATTCAGTGTATGCTTAACGATAGAAAGGAGAGATGCATCATGATTGCAATCGCCTTGTCTGCGGTTGCGCCAGGATTCGCCCTTCTTTCCTACTTCTATTTACGGCATGAGTTGGAAGCGGAACCGCTCGGCTATGTGATTCGTTCGTTTGTCGCCGGTGCCATTCTTGTCTTTCCGATCATGTTCGTCCAATATGCGTTTGTGGAAGAAGGGGTCCTTGTCGGCCCGTTTTGGCAAGCGTTCGTCGCCACCGCTCTATTAGAAGAATTTTTTAAATGGTTCATGATCTATTATACAATATACATACATAAAGTTTTTGATGATTACTACGACGGGATTCTCTATGCGGTCGCCTGTTCACTCGGCTTTGCCACGTTGGAGAATTTTCTATACTTGTGGGTTTATGACTCGCTCGAGATTGCGATTTGGCGAGCCGTCTTACCGGTGAGCGGCCATGCGCTCTTCGCCGTGGCAATGGGCTTTTGTCTCGGTCGGGCCAAACACTCCGCGCATGAACGGTTTTGGCTGTTCACCGCTGTCATGTCGGCAACGTTGCTACACGGAATGTTTGACTATATCTTACTCGTTGAATCGACGAACAAGGTGCCGGCCGTGCTCTATATCGTCATTTTATGGATGGTCGCGCTCTTGCTCGTCCGCACTGCAAATCGATCAAATCGTCGTCAATACAAATAGATAAAAGGGGAACGGGTTCATGTTAAAAGTTGGTCAAGAGTTACGAGTTGAAGTTGAAGGGAGAAACGAAGGGAAGACGAAAATCGCTGCCATTAACGGCGGTGTCGTCTGGATCGAATCTCCGAGCGAGATTGCGACGCTAAAGACGTTTTTTTTGCATGAGGATGAACCGATGCGTTTGTACTTTTTCAAAGGCGAAGATCAACTGTACGCTTTCGATTCAGTCGTCACGAAACGGATCAGTGACGCCCAGCTGACGCTTCGCTATGCGTTTAACTTGCCGGATGAGAAAAAAATCAAGCGCGTCCAACGTCGCGAGTACTTGCGCGTGCCGGAGATGATCAACGTGACGGTGCTCGCGGCAGACGGCGAAGCGTTTCCGTCATTCGAGACGACGTCACTAGACGTGTCGGCCGGCGGGATGCGTGTCGTGGCGAACCGTTCGCCGGTCGACGTCGATGAGTCGGTCATCGTCGTATTCCGGATTGAGGACGAGCGAGGGATACCCCAGACGTTCCGCGTCAAGAGCCGTCTCGTCCGGGTTCAAGAGCAGGCCGTAAAGCACGAGCTGTCACTTTGTTTTGAGGATTTGACGCCTCGTGATCAGGAGACGATTTTACGTTATTGTTTCCGGGCCCAGCTCGAAGCCAGAAAACGGACCGGCTCCGTATTTTCTTCACGTTAAAAAACTGGTATGATGTTCTCGGAACAAACGACCGAGAGGAGGTGGGTATCGGAATGAGCCGATACCCAATTTTTATGACTAAACCGCTACAAATCGCATTAGATGGGCCGGCAGGAGCCGGCAAGAGCACAATCGCTAAAACGCTCGCTAAAAAGTTAGGTTACGTGTACATCGATACCGGGGCAATCTACCGGGCTGTCACATATCGCGCGCTCGAGCAACACGTCGGATTAGAAGACGGCCCCGCCCTCGCTGAGATGATCGGCAAGATGGAGTTACGTCTCGTCCCGAGCGAGAGCGGGCAACGCGTGTTTGACGGTGACGAGGAAGTGACCGAAGTCATTCGGACGAGTGAAGTGACGAACAACGTCAGTTTTGTCGCAAGACAGCCTGAGGTCCGGGACGCACTTATGGATTTACAACGGGACTTGGCTCGGGACGGCGGCATCGTCATGGACGGTCGTGACATCGGGACGCACGTATTGCCTGAGGCAGACTTGAAAGTGTTCATGACCGCGACCGTCGAGGAACGTGCCCGTCGTCGCCACGAGGAGAACGTGTCAAAGGGTCTCCCGAGCGATTTCGAACAATTGAAACAAGAGATCGCCTTGCGTGATAAACGGGACTCGGAGCGCGTCGTCGCTCCACTCCGTCAAGCGGATGACGCCCACTTCCTCGACACGACCCATTTGTCGATCGATGGTGTCGTCACGGCTGTTGAACAGCTCATGGAACAGGTGGTCGGACGATGAAGCCGCTCAACAACGGCCCGTTCGGGATGTATCGGTTAACGGTCGGCGTCGTTCGAATCATGCGTCTGCTCAGCTTCCGCGTCGAGTATGTCGGTCGTGAGAATGTACCTGAGGACGGCTCGATCATCGTCTGTTCGAACCACCAGTCGAACTGGGACCCGGTCTTGTTGGCCAGTGCCATGCCGAAGCAACGGCCAATTCGTTTTTTTGCAAAAAAAGAGCTGTTCGATGTCCCGGTTTTAAAACGGATTTTGACACGCTCCGGGCAAATCCCGGTGTCACGCGGGGAAGGGGACCGTCAAGCGCTACGTACTGTTCTTCAGAAGTTGAAAGAGGACGAGGTCATCTCGATCTTTCCGGAAGGGACCCGTTCGAAAGACGGATCGCTCGGTAAGGCGCAGGCGGGTGTCGGTTTTTTCGCCCTCCGTTCAAACGCTGCCGTCCTTCCGATCGCGATCATCGGTAAATACAAGTTCCGTTCGAAGTTGAAGGTCGTCATCGGCGAGCCGATCGACTTCTCGCAACTGAAAGCGGACAAAGCGAGTGCCCAAGACGCCGCCGATTTGATCATGGCGACAATCGCCGAACTGTACATGACCCATTCACAGAACGTTCGCTAATTTCAGGTTTAATCTGTTGCAATCAGAGGAACAAACCTGATAACACCTTGACAAATCTGTCGAATTATAAGAAGTTTATACTAGGTGTTAAGCGCCTTAGGGCGCTCCTTTTTGTACTCATCGTGAGGGGGTAGTGTTGGAATGGTCGAAGAAATGAAAGATATGCCTGATTTTGAAATTAATCGAGGTCAAATCGTGACCGGTATCGTCGTCAAAATCGAGGACAAGCAAGCGTTAATTGATATCGGTTACAAAACCGAGGCGATTTTGCCAATCAGCGAAGTATCAAGCATGCATTTAGACGATTTAAACGAATCACTCCATGTCAACGACGAAATCCGTGTCAAAGTGAAAAAGGTCACGGATGAAGAGGTTGTCGTATCGAAGAAAGACGTAGATGCCGAGGCAGCTTGGGATCAAATCGTTGAAAAATTCGAATCGGGCGAAGTATTTGAAGTCATGGTGAAAGATAAGGTCAAAGGCGGTCTTGTTGTCGATATCGGCATCCGCGGCTTTATCCCGGCTTCACTCGTAGAAAACCACTTCGTCGAAGATTTCTCATCATACTTGCATAAGCCGATTACGGTTAAAGTCGTCGAGATGGACCGCGAAAAAAATCGCGTCATCTTGTCGCATAAAGCGGTGGCAGAGGCAGAGATGAGTGCGAAGAAGGCGGAAACGCTTGAATCGCTCGAGGTCGGTCAAATTATCGAAGGAACCGTCCAACGTCTAACTGACTTTGGTGCGTTCGTCGATATCGGCGGCGTCGACGGTCTCGTCCATATTTCTGAGATGGCTCATAGTCGTGTTGAAAAACCGAGTGATGTCGTCACAGAAGGTGACAAAGTGAAAGTGAAAGTACTTGGTCTTGACCTCGACAATGAAAAAGTGAAATTGTCGATCAAAGAGACGCAACCGGGACCGTGGGAATCGGTTGAAGGCAAGATTCAACCTGGGGACGTGATCGCGGGGAAAGTCAAACGTATCGTCACGTTTGGTGCGTTCGTCGAAGTCGCGCCGCAAGTCGAAGGGTTGCTCCACATTTCTCAGATTGCGAACCGACACATCGCGACGCCATCTGAAGTCTTGTCTGAAGGACAAGAAGTGAAAGTGAAAGTGCTCGACGTCCATCTCGATGAGAAGAAAATCTCATTGTCGATGCGTGCACTCGAATCAGAAGACGGTTCACGCGATGATGAAGAGCAGTCGCTGCTTGACGAATATAGCGATCAAGGCGGATTCTCTGTATCTGAACTGACAGGTGAGAACGCCTCGGACGATTCTAAATAAGACGGTCGTTCAAGCGGGAGTCATACTCCCGCTTCTTTTTGTATGGTCACTAATATTCGACTGTGCTATAATTGTACAGTTGCAAATAAGAACGATAATTTTTTGAATGAAAGTTAAAGAGGTGTTTATATGGGAATTCCAGCAGTGGCCATCGTAGGCCGCCCGAATATTGGGAAATCCACGATTTTCAACCGGATCATCGGTGATCGCGTATCGATCGTCGATGACAAACCGGGAGTTACACGCGACCGTATTTACGGTACGGGTGAGTGGTTGAACCGAAAGTTTCATTTGATCGACACAGGCGGGATCGAGGTCGGCGATGAGCCGCTTCTCGTTCAGATGCGTCATCAAGCCGAACTCGCGATCGATGAGGCGGACGTCATCGTCTTCATGGTAAACGGTCGTGAAGGGATCACGGCAGCGGATGAAGAAGTCGCGAACTTGTTGTTCCGTTCGAACAAGCCGATCGTGCTTGCCGTCAACAAAGTCGATAACTTCGAGATGCGTGAACTCATGTATGAGTTCTACTCGCTCGGGTTTGGCGACCCGTTCCCGATCTCGGGAACACACGGACTCGGTCTTGGTGATCTGTTAGATCGTGTCCTCGAACTCGCGCCGGACAAAGACGATTACGAATACAACGAAGATGTCATTCAGTTCTCGCTCATCGGACGCCCGAACGTCGGGAAATCGAGTTTGACGAACGCGATTCTCGGTGAAGAACGTGTTATCGTCTCGGCGATCGCCGGAACGACGCGCGATGCGATCGATACACCGTTCACTCGTGATGGACAAGAGTACGTCATCATCGATACGGCCGGTATGCGTAAGCGCGGCAAAGTGTACGAATCGACGGAACGTTATAGTGTCATGCGTGCCCAAAAGGCGATTGAACGCTCGAACGTCGTCCTCGTCGTCATCGACGGTGAAGAAGGCATCATCGAGCAAGACAAACGCGTCGCAGGACTTGCCCACGAAGCAGGGAAAGCGATCGTGCTCGTCGTCAACAAATGGGACGCTGTCGAGAAAGACGACAAGACGATGAAGAAGATGGAAGAGAAGATCCGCAAGGAATTCCTATTCCTCGACTACGCGCCAATCGTATTCTTATCGGCACTCACGTCGAAGCGGTTGCAAACGCTTCTTCCTGTCATCAATCAAGTTGCCGAATCACACCGTCAGCGTATTTCGACGAGCGTGTTGAACGATGTCATCGTCGACGCGGTCGCGATGAACCCGACACCAACGGACAAAGGACAACGACTCAAGATCAACTATGCGACGCAAGTGGCGATCGAGCCACCGACGTTCGTGTTGTTCGTCAACGATCCCGAGTTGCTTCACTTCTCGTACAAACGTTATCTAGATAACCAGATTCGCCGCGCGTTTGACTTTACTGGTACACCGATTCACATCGTGGCTCGTCAGAAAAACTAGTAATGGGGGTGCCTCACATGGCAAAAGTAGCTGTCATTGGTGCAGGAAGCTGGGGAACGGCATTATCGCTCGTCCTCGCTGACAATGGACACGACGTCGTGCTCTACGGACGTGAGGAAGATCACGTCCATGAGATCAACACGTCGCATACGAATTCGACTTACTTGAAAGATGTGCCGCTTCCGGCGTCGATCCGGGCAACGACCGATTTGAAAGAGGCGGTTCTAAATTGCTCGATCATTTTCCTCGTCGTCCCGAGCTCGGCGATTCGTCCGGTTTCCCGTGAAGTGAACGATCTGCTCACGGAACCGGTCACGATCGTTCATGCCGCAAAAGGGATCGAACCGAAGACGCATAAGCGGTTGTCTGAGATCATCGCTGAAGAGATCGATCCGTCAAAACGTCGAGCCATCGGTGTATTGACGGGTCCGACCCACGCCGAGGAAGTGGCCGTCCGCAAACCGACGACGATCACCATCGCGTGTGAGGATTTATTTGTCGCTGATGAGATTCAAGAACTGCTCACAAACGATCAGTTCCGAGTCTATTTGAACTCTGACGTCATCGGAGCGGAATACGGGGGCGCGCTTAAAAACATTATCGCCCTTGCCGCCGGGATGACCGACGGGCTCGGATACGGCGACAATGCGAAAGCTGCCCTCATGACGCGCGGCATCGTCGAGATCGCTCGGCTCGGTGTCAAACTCGGCGCCAACCCGGCCTCGTTCTCGGGCTTGACCGGGATCGGTGATTTGATCGTGACCGCGACGTCACAGCACAGCCGAAACTGGCGAGCTGGTAACGCCATCGGACGTGGGGAGAAGCTTGAAGACGTACTCGATCAGATGGGTATGGTCGTCGAAGGTGTGCGTGCCTGTGAAGCAGCGCATACACTTGCCCGCGAAGCCGGCGTCGACATGCCGATCACGGAAGCGCTCTACAACGTGCTGTTCGAAGGAAAAAGTCCGCATGATGAAGTGAAAAAGTTGATGAGACGCCCGCAAAAACATGAAATGGAAGAAGTTTTCCATTTCGAGGGCGAATAACAGCAAAGGAACTGACGTTTTCGTTCAGTTCCTTTGTTTTTTTTGCTACACTAAATTACGGAGTAAGATTTATAGAGAAAGTCGAGGGGATAGACGTGACACCGTCACTCATCAAGATGTGGATTTCATTTGCGGGGATTGGGGCGTTTGCCGTCGCTGCGCTCATGGTGGCAGTCAGCCACACGAAACTTTCAGGCTGGTTTGCGGTGCTCATTCGAGTCGTCGCATTCGTGATTTTTCTATTCGGAACGATCATTATGATTTATGTGGTCGCTTCTGGACCGACAGGAGGGTAAACCGTGAAACGAATGTTATTAGCCGTCAGTTTGGCGACGGCGACGCTGCTCGCCGGATGTATGTTCCCGGAAACAAATCGGGTCGACAACGTGCCTTATGAGGACCAGTTGCAATCGGTCCAGACGGCGGTCGACTCGTTCAAAGAGACGACCGGTGTCTTACCGATCAAAACAAAGCCGGCCGAGACGCCGCTGATGGAACGTTACCCGATCGAGTTTAGCCGCCTCGTCCCTGGTTATTTGGCAGATCCGCCGGCAAACAGTTTCGAAGGGGGCGGCTTGTTCTTATACGTCCTTGTCGACGCCGAGACAGAGCCGACGGTCAAACTGATTGACTTGCGGGTGACCGAGCGCCTCCAACAACTGCAGACGAATATCAACTCGTTCCGAGTCAAAGAAGGGAAATATCCGTTCAAAGGTTCGCTCGGCAAGAATCAGTTTACGATCGATTACGACCTCGTTTTCGTCTCCGAAGAACCGTTCATCCCGAGCCCATACACGGAAAACGAGTTGCCGATCTATGTGGATGGGACTGGTCAATTGTTCGTCGATTACCGGGCTGACATCGAAGCCGTGCTCGAGAACACGGATGCCGAGCCGAAAGTAGGAGAGGATATTCGTTATTTGCTCTACGATGACGCACCGTTCGCTCCGGCTTATTCGCAAGGGTATACGATTAATGACCAAGGTGAGGTCGAGTTTTTAAACAATTGAGTCGAGCAAGGTGTCCGCTTATGACCTTTTCGCTTAAAAAATGTTGTCATATCAACGTTTGTACGATATGATTAATCCCGTAAACTCTCTGTGAGAGGAGGTGAATCGTGATGAACAAAACTGAATTGATCAACGCAGTTGTCGAGAAAGCAGATGTGTCTAAAAAAGACGCAACGAAAATCGTAGAAGCAACGTTTGAATCAATCACTGAAGCACTCCAAAGCGGTGAGAAAATTCAATTGATCGGTTTTGGTACTTTTGAAGTTCGTGAACGTGCTGCCCGTAAAGGTCGCAACCCACGTACGAAAGAAGATATCGAAATCCCTGCAAGCAAAGTTCCTGCCTTCAAAGCAGGTAAAGCGCTTAAAGATGCGGTCAAATAATGAGCAATACATAAGTCGCCGAGAGGCGGCTTTTTTTGTAGTTGAAAGCAAGTTCACATGGCGTGAATGTGACAAAAATGTGCTATACTATGTCAGAATGACAACGAAGAGGACGAGGGGGGATAGCATGGAACAGTTGACAAACGAAAGCGTTGTCACCGACCTTGCTCGTCAAATCGAACAACGTATGACTCATCCGTATTTGACGAGACACGAGATTGTACCCGCAGTCGACATGCCTTTACTTCGTTGGATGATCGACATGATTGAACTCGAATCGCATCAACATCGACAGCTCGTGCTCGCGACTTATTTTGCCCATCAAGCACTCGAGCTGCACGATCAAGTGAAGGAGTGCCCGAACGGGTCCCTTGAACGGCAACTTAAAGTGCTCGCCGGAGATTACGCCTCGGCTCAATTTTATAAAATATTGGCGATGTTTCCAGCGGACTATAGCAACCGTTTCGGTCGAACCGTGCAGCTTGTGAACGGCGCGAAGTGCACACTCGCCTTGGGGACGGACGTCGCTGTTGTGACGTGGATGGAAGCGAACTTCGGATTAATCAAAACGTTTTCCGAACTGCTAGGTCAATCTTATTTGACATCGTACGGGAAAGAAATCATCGAACAGAAGGCAACAGAACTGCGCCAAGAAAAAAGAGAACAGCTATCGACACTACTCGCGCATGCTGTCGCTTAGAACGGAAAGGGTGTTACGTGTTGCAACCGAAAGAGAAAGAGCAAAAAGTATATGAAGTATTTCAAACGATCTCGCCAAGCTACGATACGATGAACTCGATCATCAGTTTCCGTCTGCATAAATGGTGGCGCAGAGCGACAATGCGGCGCATGCAAGTGTTCCCCGGCGCAAAATGTTTGGACGTTTGCTGCGGGACGGCCGATTGGACGATTCAACTCGCCGAGGCGGCCGGAAACACCGGGGTCGTCAAAGGACTCGATTTTTCTGAAAATATGCTCGCTGTCGGACACGAGAAAGTGGCTGATTATCCGATGATCGAACTCATTCACGGGAACGCGATGGAGTTGCCGTTCGGAGATCATTCATTCGACTATGTGACGATCGGATTTGGCCTTCGGAACGTACCGGATTATATGACGGTCCTCCGGGAGATGCACCGCGTCTTAAAACCGGGCGGGACAGTGGTCTGTCTCGAGACGAGCCAACCGACGGCACCACTATTCAGCGGGCTCTATAAATTTTACTTTGGATCAGTCATGCCGCTATTCGGCAAAGTGTTTGCCGGGTCGTATGATCAATACAAGTGGCTGCAAGAATCGACGGATCAGTTCCCTGACCGGTTGACGTTAAAGCGCATGTTTGAAGAAGCCGGGTTCGAGCAAGTCGAAGTCAAGGCGTTTTCCGGTGGTGCGTGCGCCATGCACCTAGGAAAGAAGTGGTGAACGATGTCTTTAAAGCGACTTTATCGCCACATGAACCGAGAAATCGAACAGATTGATCGGTTTTTGTCGACGCGGGTCCACACGGAACATCCGGTGATCGAAGCCGCATCGAAACAATTGCTAGATGCCGGGGGGAAGCGGATCCGTCCGGCGTTCGTATTGCTCAGTGCCGGATTTGGGACTGGGAATGATATTCGTCTGACGAAAGTTGCGGCGAGCCTCGAGCTGATTCATATGGCGTCACTCGTTCACGATGATGTGATCGATGACGCGACACTGCGCCGCGGAAAACCGACCGTGATGGAACGATATGACGAGAGCGTCGCCATGTATACCGGTAATACGTTGTTCGGGGAAGCGATTCGGCTCGTGTCCGAAGTCGATTCCCCGGAAGTGATGCAAATCATGGCGGAGACGATGGAACTGATCTGTATCGGCGAGATCAATCAAATTCAAGACCAATATGACTGGGCGCAATCCCCGAAGCGGTACTTGGACCGGATCGCCCGGAAGACGGCACTCTTGATCGAGACGAGTTGCGCGGCCGGGGCCGTCGTCTCCGGGGCGTCACCTGACGTCGTCAAACAACTTCGGTTGTTCGGCTACGATATCGGGATGGCGTTTCAGATGACGGATGATTTGCTCGATTTCACGGCGAAGAGTTTTCAACTCGGTAAGCCCGTCGGTGAAGATTTGAAGCATGGGCATAAAACATTGCCGCTCTTCTATTCATCAGAAGATCCTGTGTTTTATGAGCGGTTGCAGCAAGTCACGAACGCCTCGAACGATGAGATGACCCGGACGCTCGTCCGCGAAGTGCAACGGAACGGTACGCTTGAACGAAGTCAACGCACGATCGACCGTTACGTGAGTCGGGCGATTCAGCGACTCGATTCACTGCCGGATATTCAAGACAAACGGTCGTTGATTGAGATTGCCGAATATATCGGCAAACGAAAATGGTAGTTCACACCTTGTAAACCCTTTCAAAAATGAAGATGACCGTGTAAACTGATAAAGTACATGGTACACATATTGATTTAGGGGGACTAGGGGTATGGAAAAGACATTTTTAATGGTAAAACCTGACGGGGTGAAGCGTGGTTTGATTGGGGAAATCATCACACGTTTCGAGAACAAAGGGTACACGTTGAACCGTCTCGAAATGCTGACGCCGTCAGTTGAGGTTGCAAAATCGCACTATGCGGAACATAAGGAAAAACCGTTCTTTGGAGAACTCGTCGCATTCTTGACGTCAGGTCCGGTCGTCGCGATGGAGTGGGAAGGCGAGAACGTCGTCGCCGTGTCTCGGTTGATGATTGGCAAGACGAACCCACTCGACGCGCAGCCGGGAACGATTCGTGGCGACTTGGCCTCGACAATGTCACAAAACGTCATCCATGGTTCAGACAGCGTGGAAAGTGCCGAGAGAGAATTATCGCTCTGGTTCGCCACTGAAACATCACACGTTTGATGACGATAAAAGGGACGGGGCCTCCTGTCCCTTTTTCTATTTGCATTAAAGCGCTTTCGTATGTTCGGACACGACATGATCTAGGATAAGAGAAAGAATTGAGGTTAGAACTGGTGATAAATGATTATGCGATCTTCGTAAAAAAGTTTTATTTAAAGTCTGGAATCGACTTGAATTTATACAAAGAAGCACAAATGAAAAGACGAATGGTCGCGCTCCGCGAGAAGAAGGGCTACGCCACATTTATCGAGTATTTTAAAGCGATGGAGTCAGACCGAGGTTTGTACGACGAATTTTTAGACCGGATGACGATCAACGTCAGTGAGTTTTATCGAAACCCGGTCCGCTGGCAACAGCTCGAGACGGACGTGTTGCCTGAGCTCATTCGTAGAAGCCAAGGGAAACTCCGGGTCTGGAGCGCGGCTTGTTCGACGGGAGAAGAACCGTATTCACTTGCGATGTTATTGTCGAAGCATTTGTCACCCGCCCAGTTCACGATCACAGCGACTGACCTAGATGACTTGGTGATCGAAAAAGCGAAACAAGGGAAGTATCATGAACGGGCGCTCGTCGATTTGCCGCCTGAGTTTCGAGATCGTTATTTCACCCGTCGAGATGACGACTATTTTGTCTCGGACGAGATTAAAAAACTCGTGACGTTCAAAAAGCACAACTTGCTCGCTGACGTCTACGAACGTAACTTTGACTTGATCGTCTGTAGAAACGTTTTGATTTACTTTACGGAAGAGGCGAAAGAGAAAGTGTACAAGTCGTTCCACCGCTCGCTTCGTCCGGGCGGGGTCCTCTTCGTCGGAGGGACTGAACAAATCTTCCAGCCGAAGCGTTACGGATACAAGATGAAACAAAGTTTCTTCTACGAAAAATTTGAGGAGTGAGGTGGCGCATATGCGTTATTTGACAGCGGGAGAGTCACACGGACCGGGATTGACCGTCATCATCGAAGGAGTCCCGGCCGGCTTAAGCGTCGACGTCGAGGCAATCAACGGCGAGTTGGCGAAACGTCAGTCGGGCTATGGCCGTGGACGCCGAATGCAAATTGAATCAGACAAAATCGAGGTGAGGGCTGGGGTTCGTCATGGGATGACGACCGGAGCCCCTGTTTCGTTTTGGATTGAAAACAAAGACCATGCGCATTGGCGGAACGTCATGCAGGCAGAGCCGGTCGACGACGAGTTTGAAATCAAGCGCCGGGTCGTTCGGCCTCGTCCGGGACATGCTGACCTTGTCGGCGGTCTTAAGTATGACCACCGAGACCTTCGGGACGTGCTCGAACGTTCGAGTGCCCGCGAGACGGCGGCCCGCGTCGCTGTCGGTGCGCTCAGCAAACAGTTGCTCGACGCAGTCGGCATGTCGCTCGTCAGCTATGTGAAAGTGATCGGCGGCATCGAGTCCGCGCCGAAGCACTACGCAGCACTCGAAGAACTACGGACCGTCATCGAGGCGTCACCCGTACGCACGACTGACGAAACGTCCGGTGAAGCGATGATGCGTTTGATTGATGAAGCGAAAGCGGCCGGAGATTCACTTGGCGGCGTCGTCTGCACCGAAGTGCATGGCGTCATCCCAGGGTTGGGTTCTTACGTCCAATATGATCGCAAGCTCGATGCGGCCATCGCTCGCGCCGTCATGAGCGTCAACGCCATCAAAGGGGTTGCCTTTGGCGATGGATTTGACATGGCGTACCGTCCAGGATCGGAAGTGATGGACCCGATCGCCTATGACGAGTCCGGGTATACGAGACTGAGCAACCATCTAGGCGGTTTTGAAGGAGGGATGACGACCGGGATGCCGATCGTCTGCAGTGCCGTGATGAAGCCGATTCCGACGCTCTACAAACCGTTGCAATCGGTCGATATCGATACGAAACAGCCGTTCCTCGCTCAAATCGAACGAAGTGACGCTTGTGCTGTCCCGGCTGCGTCACTTGTCGTCGAGGCGGTCGTCGCGTTCGAACTCGCGCGTGAGTTGTGTGAGACGTTCGGACACGACACCGTCAAACGAATTCAGTCGCGGGTCGAGTCGTATCGTGAGGAAATCCGGTCGTGGTGACGATTCATGTTGACGCATCAGTCCCTTATGACGTGTCGATTGAACACAGCGACGCCTGGTTGGACCGCGTGGATTATTTCCCGGCTTGCTCGACGGTATGGGTCATTACAGACCGGACGGTGGATGCGCTACACGGTAAGGTGTTCAAACAACGTCTAGCCGGCATCCATCCGCAGATCGTTTGGTCGGTCGTCACGCCGGGTGACGGCTCGAAATCACTCGAGACCGTTGAAAAACTCGTGACAGATGGGTTGACCGCACGTTGTGACCGCGACACGCTCGTCGTCGCTTTTGGCGGGGGCATGATCGGGGACTTGGCCGGTTTTCTTGCGAGTGTGTATATGCGAGGGGTCCGTTACATCCAAGTACCGACGACGGTGCTCGCCCATGATTCAGCGATCGGTGGCAAAGTCGCCGTCAACCACCCGCTGTCTAAAAATGCGATCGGTGCGTTTTATCAACCGATCGGTGTGCATTATAACGTGTCCCGTCTCGAGACGCTGAGCAATCGTGACGTCTTGAGCGGGCTCGGTGAGTTGATTAAACATGCTTACTTGTCACGTTACGTCCTCGCTGCTTCATTCGAGGACGAACTGTTTCAGGCGTTGTCAGTTGGTACGCTAGACTGGGAAATGTGGCTTGCGCGCGGGATTGAAGTGAAACGTGTCGTCGTCGAGGCAGACGAACGGGAACACGGTGTCCGGGCGTGGCTCAATTTTGGTCATACGTTCGGGCACGCTTTAGAGTCGGTCGAACGGTATCGACTGTCACACGGGGAGGCGGTGCTGTACGGCATGGTATACGCCTTTCTCGTCGGAGGAGACACGGATCGGGCCAGTAAGCTCGCCGCTTGGATGCGGGCGCGCCGCGTCAGCCCGGTTGAATGGAAACCGTTCGAGACGTATTTGACGGTGATGGGGCTCGATAAGAAAAATCGGGATGGACAAGTCCGTTTCGTGTTGCTCGGTGAAGCGGCTACCGTTGAGGCGGTGCCGTCCGAGCGGCTTGCTGAAGCATACATACAGTTGAAAGGGTGGTTCTGATGGGGTTGAATGGATTGATTCGCGTACCGAGTGATAAGTCGATCACGCACCGCGCGATCTTATTCGGTGCGATAGCGAGCGGGGAGACGGTCGTCATGAATCCGCTCCTTGGGGCAGATTGCCGTTCGACGATCGATGCGGTCCGTAGTCTCGGGGCAAGCGTCGAAGAACTCGACGAGCGGCTCCGGATCGAAGGTGTCGCGTCAGTCGTTCCGGCCACGCTTGACTGCGGGAATTCGGGGACGACGATGCGCCTGCTCTCGGGTCTCGTCTCCGGATATTCGGGTGAGTTCACGCTCGTCGGAGACGACTCGCTCTCGAAACGGCCGATGCGTCGCATCACCGAACCGCTTCGACAGATGGGGGCCGACATCGACGGCGAATTCGCCCCTGTTCGGATCAAGGGGCGGCGCTTGAGCGGGATCGATTACACGTTACCGGTCGCGAGCGCGCAAGTGAAGTCGGCTATCCTATTGGCCGGTCTTCGCGCTGACGGGACGACGATTGTCCGGGAACCGATGCTGTCACGCGACCATACGGAACGGATGCTGCCGCTGTTTGGTGGACGAGTCGAGATCACGAACGAAGATGGCGTGCGGACGATCCGGCTATCGTCAAGTCACCTCGACGGGGCGACAGTCGACGTGCCAGCCGACCCGTCGTCGGCTGCTTTCTTCTGGGCCGGGGCCGCCATCGTCCCAAACAGCCGCGTGACGACGACCGACGTCTGTTTGAACGAGACGAGAATCGGCTTTTTACGAACACTTGAGCGTATGGGAGCGAACGTCGAGATCACTCGGCTGCGACCACTCGGGGAAGAGACGGTCGGAGATGTGACGGTGACAACGAGCGAACTTCAAGGGGTGACGCTCGAAGGCGAGGCCATCCCACGACAAATCGATGAACTCCCACTCTTCGCTCTCGTCGCGTCGCAGGCGTCGAGCCCGTCAGTCGTAAAGGATGCGGGTGAACTGCGTGTGAAAGAGACCGATCGGATCAAGACGGTCGCGAGCGAGCTCGCGGCGCTCGGTGTCGATATCCGCGAGACCGAAGACGGGTTCAGCGTTTTCCCGAGCCGGCTTCAGGCTGGTCATGTGTCCTCGCATGCGGACCATCGTCTATCGATGATGCTACAAGTGGCAGCTTTACTGATCGACGAACCCGTCGTCATCGACGGGATCGAAGCCTCTGAAATCAGTTACCCTCATTTTCGTGACGATTTACAACGGCTCGGTCGTGAGATAGAATAACGGCAATACCTGAAAGTGGTAGGAGGAAATTAATTATGTTAGACGAATCAGTATTAAACCATATAATCGAGATGCTCGAAAAAGGTGAGACCGAGCACGCCTTGGCGCACCTTGAAGCGCTTGAGACAGAAGGTTCGGACGAAGATCGGTTGGCGATTGCCGACCTATATCTCGAACTGGGCCTCGCCGACCGGGCTGTGAATTTACTAGCAGCACTGTATGTCGACTACGCGGGCAACCCGCACGTGGCGCTGTCGCTCGCTGAAGCGTATCTCGACAGCGACCGGGAAGAAGAAGCGATCGCCGTCCTTGAAACGATCGATGCGAGCGACAAAGAGGCGCACATGAGAAGTCTCGTCTTATTAGCTGATTTGTATCAATCGCAAGGACTTGACGAAGTCGCGGTCAAGAAATTGATGGAAGCGTTACAGGCGAATCCGGACGAGCCGCTGCTCGTCTATGGGCTGGCCGAACTATACGCCTCGATCGGTTCGTTTGAACAGGCGGTACCGCTCTATGCTCGCTTACCGCACTTGCGATTACCCGAAGAACTCGATTATCAAGCCGATTACGCTGAAGCACTGACGATGATCGGCTCGTTTGAAGAAGCGCTCGATGAATTCGAGAAGACAGAGAACCGCAATCTGAACACCGTGTTCGGACATGCGATGACGGCCCACCGCATCGGACGTGATGAGGTCGCCATCAAACAGTTCGAAGAGCTCCGCTTGATGGACCCTGACTTTACATCGCTTTACTTGCCGTATACGGAAGCACTCGAGGAACTCGGTCGCATCGATGAAGCGCTCGAAGTGATCGATCAAGGGATCGACCGTGACGACTATAACGATGAGCTGCGCACTGTCAAAGCGAAGCTGTTCTTGAAGCAAGGGCGCACAGACGAAGCGGTCAATGAACTCCGCGAAGCGCTCGCCTTGAACCCGGAATCGCTTCAAGCGACCGAACTGCTGTTGTCAATCTTGTTCGAAGCGGGAGACATGGAAGCCGTGCTCGAGACGATCGATGCGCTCGAGGAGCACTCGACGTCGACGCTCATGACGTGGTACAAGGCGAAAGCCGCCTATGAACTCGAGGACTATGAGCAGGCCGTCAATCTATACACATCGATCGAACAAGTTTATAAAGAGGACGTGTCATTTTCGACTGAATGGGCTACACTATTGGTAGAAGAAGGACAGCGTGACAAGGCGCAGCGTGTGCTCGAGCAAACGCTTGCGCTCACCGTGGATATGATCGACCGCCAAATTCTCGAAGAGCGGATCGACTTGTTGACGGATCGCGATTAATCAATATAAAGGAGATGGGGTCATATGGTCGAGCGGAAAAAGAATTTTTTAAAGCGATTCCTCGCTCATCATACGCTTCGTAAGCGAGAGGCCAAATGGATCATTGATTATTGGCTTAGACATCCTGAAAAACTTGGGAACGTTCATTTCGTGACGAACGCCTCGGTTTCACCGCGCAGCCTCGTCATGACGGCGTACGGCTTCGAAGGGGAACCGTTCCGTTACCGACGAGGTGACCTCATCACGGTCAATCCGGAAAAGGCGTACCATGACATTCGGCTCCACGACGGGACGATTTATGTCGAACTAAACTTTCAAGGGATGATGATTGATGAGAGTTGGATCGACATCGTCGAGCTCAATCCGTTTGAGCCTGTCGCCGAGATTAAAGACGAAGTGACGAACTCGGCCCAGACGGTCATTCGAGCATCGGTCGCCCAGTTCGAGGAAGAGCGTCTGCTCGTCGAGATCGACGAGGCGCTTGATCGCCGGGACGAGAAGCTGTTTCGTAATTTGACGAGCAAACTTCATCAAGTGAGAGCATCGAAATTATTTTAGGAAAAACAAGCGCTTCCGTTATGGAAAGCGCTTGTTTTTTGGTATATTAATGACGTAGGAATACACAATAATTTCACATTTCGTTCATAACTTTCGAGAGGAAGCGAATGTAGGTACGCTACAATGGACATGATGATGTATGTCTTCTAAAGAGAGGAGGAGGAAGATGAGGTTCGATGGCATGGATGCGTTGAAATCGCTGACCGAACGCCAATACGTCGATACGCTCATCGTCCCACTCGTCGAACTGGCGTTTGATGAGGAGATGGTGCGTAAAGCCGAAAGCTACGAGGTCGTCCAAGCGGTGGCGCTTGAAACCGAACGACAGCTGTCTGGACGGACGATGCTGAATCCGACGCTTAGCTATCTCGATGTCGAGGCCGGGTACGAATTTGCATGCGCAGTCATGACAAAAGCAACGACGGCCGGGTTTGCCCACGTGTTGTTCATCTCTTCAGACGTTCGCTTCAAAGCGTTCGAGTTACCGGTCATATTCGTTCCGCCGCTTGCCTTGAAAGGCATGTCGGGGGAGCAGTCGCACACGATGGTCCAAAATTTTGCGACGCAAGTCATTACAGAGCTTTCGGGCCGTTGGATGGCGACATGAAGCGGTTGACGTAGAGGTTTTATTGATATACTATTTTGGTGAGTGAGAAATTTTTGTGAAGAATGCATAAAGAATTATGGGGTTATGCACACGAATGAGGGGGGAACCAAATGGCTCAAAATGGGTCAAAAGTCACGCGCCGTCAGTTCTTAACGTATACGTTAACTGGTGTAGGTGGCTTTATGGCGGCAACATTGATCAGTCCGATGGTCAACTTTGCGATCGATCCGGTCTTGAAAAAATCGGGTGCGGGCGACAAAGTGAAGGTCATGAGTCTTGACGACATCACGACTGAGCCGCAACGTGTCGACTTTAAAAAACAAACGCAAGACGCTTGGTATGAATTTGAAGAAACACTTTCAGCATGGGTGTTCAAAGACGAGAACGGTGAAGTAATCGCACTCTCTCCTATCTGTACGCATCTTGGCTGTCAAGTAGGTTATGGTGGAGATCCGACAAGACCGTCAGAATTTTTCTGTCCGTGTCACTTCGGGCGTTACGAAAAAGACGGAACGAACATTCCGGGTACACCTCCGACATCACCGCTGGCACGCTATGAAAAAGAAGAAAAAGACGGCTTCCTATACTTGGGCAGTCCAGTCGCACAGTTGTGAGAGGGGGAAATAGTCGATGTTACAAAAAATTTATGATTGGGTCGATGAACGCGTCGACATCACGCCGTTATGGCGCGACATCGCTGACCATGAAGTACCGGAACACGTCAACCCTGCCCATCACTTTTCAGCATTTGTTTATTGCTTCGGCGGTCTGACATTTTTCACGGTCGTGATTCAAATTCTGTCAGGGATGTTCTTGACGATGTACTACGTTCCAGATATCATCAATGCCCACGCATCGGTGTATTACTTACAGAACGAAATCGCACACGGACAAATCGTTCGTGGGATGCACCATTGGGGCGCATCGGTCGCGATCGTCATGTTGTTCTTACACACGCTCCGTGTGTTCTTCACCGGATCGTATAAGAAACCACGCGAACTCAACTGGGTCGTCGGAGTCCTCTTGTTCTTCGTCGTCTTGGCGCTCGGTCTTACAGGTTACTTGTTACCTTGGGATATGAAAGCGTTGTTCGCAACGAAAGTTACGCTTCAAATTGCCGAAAGTGTTCCTGTCATTGGTGGAATCGCCAAGACCCTTCTCGCCGGTGGTGAGATCGTCGGGGCACGGACGCTCACGAACTTCTTCGCCATTCACGTCTTCTTCTTACCGGCGGCCTTGTTCGGACTCCTCGGAGCCCACTTCCTGATGATTCGTAAACAAGGAATATCTGGACCGCTATAAGCCGATTCGAAGACAAAAAGGAGGAGAAACGATATGCATCGCGGTAAAGGGATGAAATTTGTAACCGACTCTCGAGTAGGAATCGGGAATCGGAAACAAAATATTGCAAAAGACTATTCTGAATATCCAGGACGCACAGAAGCGTTCTGGCCGAACTTCTTGCTTAAAGAGTGGATGGTCGGTTCGGTCTTCTTGATCGGATTCATCGCCTTGACGATCGTCGAGGCAGCACCGCTCCAAAACATCGCCGATCCAACGAACACGTCATACATTCCGTTACCGGACTGGTATTTCTTGTTCTTGTATCAATTGCTCAAGTATCAATTCGCGGCGGGGGACTGGATCCTTCTTGGAACGGTCATCTTGCCTGGGGTCGCGTTCACGGCGCTCTTGATCGCACCGTGGCTCGACCAAGGAATCGAGCGCAGGCCGGCCAAACGACCGGTCGCGATCAGCTTCATGCTGCTCGGGATTCTCTCGATCATGTACTTGACGTGGGAATCTGTTCAAACGACGCATTGGGATCAAGTTCATGAGCAAGGAATCTTAGTCGTACCGGGTGAAGGTCCGGAAATCGACACAGCCGCACCTGGCTATGAGATTTATGCAGCCCAGTCTTGTGTTAACTGTCACGGTCAAAACCTCGAGGGCGGGGCGGCAGCTCCAGGACTCATCGGAACGGCCTACACGGCTGAAGAGATCGCGGAGATCGCGGTCAACGGTGTCGGCACGATGCCGGCCGGTCAGTGGGACGGTTCGGATGAAGACCTCCAAGCCATGTCCGAGTTCCTCGCCTCATACGGTGAAGGCGGCGAAAATAACCAGTAAGCAATCGAGTGTAGTCCCCTATGGGCTACACTCTTTTACTTATCGGTCACGCAAGCTACAATAAAGAAAAAAAGGACGGAATGATTTCATGAACTATACGATGTGGCTTCCCTTTCTAAAACATAAAGCCGTTTTAACATTCCTCTTCATCGTCAATCTGCTCGGCACGATTTACGGATACGTCTGGTATGAACCACAGCTTCGCGACACGCCGCTCATCTATTGGCCGTTCGTACCGGACAGCCCGACGGCGTCACTATTTTTCACAATCGTCCTGGCGCTGTGGCTGCTCAAGAAAAGCTCACCGCTCATCGAGACACTCGCCTTCATCACACTCGTCAAATACGGGGTCTGGGCCGTCGTCATGAACGTCATGTTCCTCATGAAGCTAGGAGACGACGCGGATACGTTCATCGTGCTCATGGCCGTCATGCTCATGCTGTCTCACGGTGCGATGGCGGTCCAGGCGTTTCTATACGCCCCGTTCATGCGTTGGACCGTGTCGTCGTTCGTCTTGACGCTCATCTGGGTCATCCATAACGACGTCGTCGACTACGTGCTCGGACAATGGCCGCGTTATCCGTCGCTTGCCGAGCATATTATGTGGATCGGCTACGGGTCGTTCTGGTTGACGGGAATATGTTTTTTTGTGGGATACCGACTCATCCTGCGCGCTTCGCTTGATAATAAGTTCATAAGAATGTAAAATCGAGATATCAAATATACGCAGAGGTGATATAGAAAATGTCATTAGGTGGCTATATTTTCTATCTCGCGCTGATCATGCTCATCCCGTTATGGGCCCAGATGCGAGTGAAAAGTACGTACAAAAAGTTTTTACAACAACCACTTCAAAGCGGTGTCACCGGCGCTCAAGTCGCTGACTTCATCATGAAACAAAACGGTGTGCACGATGTCCGCATCGAGATGGTCGACGGTTTGATGAGTGACCATTACGACCCGACGCATAAAGTCGTCCGCTTGTCGCGCGAAGTGTATCAAGGATCAACGATCTCGTCGGCAGCGATCGCGGCCCATGAGATCGGTCACGTCGTCCAAGACGCGACGGACTATAAGATGATGCGTGTCCGCCATCGGCTCGTGCCGGTCGTGAACATCACGTCAAACTTGTCGTTCCCGCTGCTCATAGGAGGTTTCCTCTTAGGTGCGATGGGACTTGCCCAGCTCGGTGTCGTCATGATGCTCGGGGCGGTCTTGTTCCAACTCGTCACGCTCCCGGTCGAATTTGACGCCTCGAAACGCGCCATGGCCGAACTGACGAGCCACGGGATCGTGACCGCGACGGAAGAGTCAGGTGCCCGTAAAGTGTTGAACGCGGCTGCTTGGACTTATGTCGCAGCGACACTTGTCGCGGTTGCCGAACTGATCCGTCTCGCACTGATCGTCTTTATGCCACGCGATGAATAGAATCGATCCCGTCGACTGACGGGATTTTTTTGTATGAGGAGGGGAATTGTATGGCAAAACCACAGTTGACGAAGTCAGGCCGTCTTCGTCTCATCGAACAGCTCGAGTCGCTCCGCGGAAGCGGTCGGAGCGAGGCGCTCGAACGAGTGAAGACGGCGCGCAAATTTTGTGACTTTAGAGAAGACGTGACGTACTTTGAGGCGATCCGGGAACAGGAGCGCATCGAGGCGAAAATTGTTGAACTCGAGCGCGTGCTTGCCGACGCGATGATCGAGGATGATGCGCCAACGGATCGCGTCGGTTTCGGAGTGGAGGTATGGATCAGGGAACTGCCGGACGGTGAGGACGAGACGTATCGGATCGTCGGTGAGCTCGAGGCTGATTTGGCGAACGGGACGATCTCGGTCTCGTCCCCGCTCGGAAGCGGCTTGCTCGGAAAACGAGTCGGGGAGACGGCTAGTATCGATTCGCCGGGCGGTGCCCTTTACTTTGAAATTAAACGGATCGAACGATAGAGAGGGCGTCCGCACAAAAAAGACGAACACATCTCCAAATTAGGGATGTGTTCGTCTTTTTTATTTGAGCGGTACGCGATTCTCGTCGAACGTGAACCCTTCGCCGCCGACTTCGTATACGTGATGGAACGTGACGAAAGCGTGCGGGTCAATCTGTTTGACGATCGTCTTGAGGCGGTTGACCTCGTTGCGTCCGACGACGACGTAAATCACTTCGAGCTCTTTATTCGAATAGCCGCCTTTCGCGAGCAGACGGGTCGTCCCGCGGTTCATCGTCGCGTGGATGCCGTCGGCGATGGCGGTCCGGTGGTCGCTGATAATCATCGCGGCCTTACCGGCATATGTGCCTTCCTGCATCGAATCGATGACGCGGGCGCCGATATAGACGGCAAGGAGCGTATACATCGCCTCGCGGATGTCGAGATACGTCAAACTGAGGACGATGACGAAAAAGTCGAACACGAGGAACGTCTTGCCGATCGACCAACCGACGTAACGTTGGACGAGGCGAGCGATAATATCGATGCCCCCGGTCGTCCCGCCGTTGTTGAAAATGATGCCGAGACCGACGCCGATGAACAGACCGGCGAATAAACTCGCGAGCACCATGTCATCGGTCAAATCGATGACGAGGTTCGAGTACTTAGCGATCAGCCCATACCAGAGCGAAAAGCTGAACGTCCCGACGAGCGTATAGATGAACGTCGTCCGCCCGAGCAGCTTGTAGCTGACGAAGAAGAGCGGCAGATTGAGCGCCAAGTTCGTGATCGATGGCGACCAACCGAACAAGCCGCGCAGAATCAACGTGATCCCGGTGAAACCGCCTTCGGCCAAGTTGTTTTGGACGTTAAAATGAAACACGCCGAATGCAAAAATGAATGAACCGATGAGAATAAAGAATATATTGCGAAACCGAATCGGTAATTGTACCGTCATGTGGTTCACCTCCCATCCATAAGCGTACTCGAAAAACCTGTGGATTGCCTACCCTGAACATATGACATTCGACAGTGAGTCCGATATACTTTTCACAGAAGAGGTGATTTTTTATGAAAATAGTAGCAATCGGGGCCCATCCGGACGATATCGAAATCGGCATCGCCGGCATGACGGCCCAGTGGACGGGTGATCGCATCCCAGTCCTGTACGTCGATTTGACGCGGGCCGAACTGTCGTCGAACGGCGATGTCGTCACGCGGGCACAGGAAGCGGCAACAGCCGATAGAATTCTCGGCGTCCGTCGCATCAATCTCGGTTTCCCTGACCGTGGCCTGCTCGGGACAGCCGACCAAATTGAAACGCTCGTCCGCTTGATCCGGACCGAGCGACCGACGCATCTGCTCTATCCGTACGGCGTCGACCGCCATCCCGACCACGGGGCGTGCGCCCGTCTCGTCGAAGAGGCGCTGTTCAACGCCGGGATTCGCAAATATATGTCCGACGTCCCGGCTTACCGTCCGGACAGCGTCTATCAATACATGATCAACGCCCACGTGCGACCGGACGTCTGCATCGACATCACGGCGACGCTCGATAAAAAAGTGGACGCGTTGACGTCATACGCAAGTCAATTCACACCAGTTGACGGCGTCGACACACCATTGACCGATGCGTACGTCGACCGCGTCGTCGCGCGCGACCGTCACTTCGGTAGCTTGATCGGCACGGACTACGCCGAAGGGCTCATGACCGTCAAACCATACGTCGTCACGCAGGCGGGTGAGCTCGCATGAAGCTACGTATCGGAGTCCTCTGTTATCCGTCGGTCGGAGGTTCAGGCATCCTCGCGACCGAGCTCGGGATGAAACTCGCCGACCGGGGGCACGACGTCCATTTCATCACGTCGAGCATCCCGTTCCGGTTGAATGCGTATCATCCGAACATCACGTTCCACCAAGTCGAGATCAACCAGTACTCGGTGTTCCGCTATCCTCCGTACGATATCACGCTCGCCTCGAAGATCGCGAGCGTCATCCGTGCGTTCGGCCTCGACGTCATCCACGCGCACTATGCGGTGCCCCATGCGGTTTGTGCCGCGCTCGGACGCGAGATGGCCGAGAGTAAGACGCCGATCGTCTCGACGCTCCACGGCACCGATATTACGGTGCTCGGGGAAGATGAAGAGTTGAAACCGGCGATCCTGTACGGTTTACGTCAGTCGGACGCGATCACGGCCGTGTCCGACAGTTTGAAGCGCGAGACGCTTGAGCGGATCGATGCAGGCCTTGAGATCGATGTCATCCATAACTTTATCGACGAATCGGTTTATCAGCCGCAAGCCGAGCCGTCGCTCCGTGAACGTTACGGCTTGTCAGCAGCCGACCGCGTCGTCATCCATATCTCGAACTTCCGACAAGTGAAGCGGATCGACCTCGTGCTCGAGGCGTTCCAGCGGATGAGCGTCCCGGGCAAGAAGTTGCTCCTCGTCGGTGACGGACCGCTCATGGGGGCGATGCGTCGACTCGTGAGCGAGATGGCGCTCGAAGACAGTGTCATCTTCGCCGGGAAACAAGAGCAAGTCGCGGCGTTGTTGTCGATCAGCGACGTCCATCTTCTGTTGTCGGACAAAGAGGCGTTCGGTCTCGTCGCTCTCGAGGCGTTAGCGACAGGCGTCCCATCGGTCGTCAGCGATGCCGGGGGCTTGCCGGAAGTGATCACGGACGGAGTGGACGGTTTTGTCGTCGCGCGCGGCGACGTCACAGCGGCCACGACCGCGCTCGAAGCGATCTTGCTCGACGATGCGCTCCATGCGAAACTGCGTGCCGGCGGTCTCGTGAAAGCGAGACAGTTCGCGTCTAAAGACATCGTCACGCAATATGAACGACTATACGAACAGGTGGTGCGCCGATGACAGAATGGGAGTATGCGAAACAAATCATAAAAAAAATCAACGACCACGGGGGCGAGGCGTACATCGTCGGCGGTGCCGTTCGTGACTACGTGCGCGGCACGCTTCCCGACGACATCGATATCGCGACGTCGTTGTTCCCGGAAGACGTCATGAAACTGTTCCCGAAATCGGTCCCGACCGGAATCGATCACGGGACGGTCACGGTCATCCTCGATCATCATCCGTTCGAGGTGACGACGTTCCGTTCGGAAGGGACGTATTCGGACTCGCGACGCCCCGACCACGTCTCGCTCGGCGTCACGCTCGAAGAGGACATGTTGCGCCGCGACTTCACGATGAACGCGATGGCGTTCCATGACGGCAACGTCGTCGACTTGTTCGGCGGCCGGCTTGACCTCGAGGCGCGGATTATCCGGACCGTCGGGAGCCCGTACGAACGGTTCGGGGAAGACGCGCTCCGGATCATGCGCGCGTTTCGGTTCATGTCCCAGCTCGACTTCACGCTCGCTGATGATGTGCGGAACGCGGCGAGGACGCTCGGCCACAAATTGCAAGACATCGCGATGGAACGCATCGCCATCGAGTTCGAGAAGTTGATGACGGGACCTGCTTACCGCCGAGCGCTGACCGACCTCGTCGAGCTCGGCATCCATCAGTACTTACCGGACGTGTCCAAACAGCTCGTCCATCGTGTTATCGCTGACAGACGGGCACCAATCAACGCGGTCGGAGGCTGGGCGCTATTCGTCTATCACGCCGGAGACATCCGTTGGCTCTCGCCATGGAAGCGTTCGAACGCCTTGAAGCGGGAAGCGGGCGTATTGGCCAACCTGTTCGACTCCGGGCTCGATACGTTCACCGTATATGAGACGTCTCAAGCGACGCTCGAGACGTATTTGCGGATGACCGGGAGCACGGAATCGTCCGACGCCTTGAAACGTGTGCTCCCGATCCAGTCACGGCGGGAGCTCCGGTTCGACGGTCGCGATGCGCTTCAGGTCGGGGCGAGCGGCGCACGGATCAAGCACTTGCTCGCCGACCTCGAACGGCGCGTCGTCCTCGGCGAGTTAGCTAACGAGGAACAAACGTTACGAGAGGAGGCGGTCATGTGGCTTCAACGAGAGGAAAGGTCTTAAACTTGCTCCAAGACGGGGCGGTGTGGAGCGGACAGGAATTGGCCCGCCAATTAAATATTTCACGTACCGCCATTTGGAAACACATCGAGACGTTAAAACAAGACGGTTACGACATCGAAACGATCCCGCGTAAAGGGTATCAACTGTTCGGACGGACGGACCGGCTCGATGAACCGGCGTTCGTCTCGTTCCGGCACGGCCGGTTCGGGCAACACGTCTACGCCTACGACCAAGTCGACACGACGCAGCGCATCGCCCACGAACTCGCCCAAAAAGGGGCGCTTGAGGGGACGCTCGTCATCAGCGAAGAACAGACGGCAGGGCGCGGCCAACTTGGGCGCAGTTGGCACAACCCGAGCCACGTCAATATCGCGGCTAGTATCATCCTTCGTCCGGAGCTGCCGATTCGGGAAGCGTCGAAGCTGACGCTCATGGCGGCGAGCGCTTTCGCCCGGTCGCTAAGGCAACAAGGCGTCCCGGCATATATCAAATGGCCGAACGACCTGCTCGTGAACGGGAAGAAGATCGGTGGGATTTTGACCGAGATGCAAACTGAAGGCGACCGCATCCAAGCCGTCATCCTCGGCTTCGGATTGAACGTCAATACGGAGTCGATCCCGACTGACTTGGTTCACCGGGCGACGTCGATCAAATTGGAGACGGGCGTCGCGTTACGACGCAGTGAAGTGCTCGCCGATCTATTGGCCGAGCTCGAGACCGAATATGACGCGTTGCTCGAATCCGGGTTCGGCCCGGTCCGCGACAACTGGCTAGAGAACGCCGCTTATTTGAATGAAGAAGTGACGTTGACCGCCTCGGGGGAGTCTAAACGCGGTATCATGCGCGGCATCTCAGAACAGGGGGCGCTCCTGCTCGAGCGTCATGGTGCCATCGAAGCCATCTATTCCGCTGAAATCGCAGTCTGGAATGATTGATGGAAACGTATTCGTGGTCTATAATGAACGTGTCGGACGCTATCGCAAGAAGTGTACCGGAATTGCAGACCGTCGTTTTAGTTAATTGTCTGCCTTGATCATTTTGACAGGGACAGAAGGACACTCAACCTTGAGTTCGTTTTCGTGCGCCTTCTTGCCAATCGTGTAAGAAGGCGTTTTTCCTTTCCTGTCTCCACATTTAGGAGGAGAACATATGCATACGATGACTTCATTATTGAAAAAAATGAAGCAAGAAGAGAAGTTGGTCATGTTGACCGCTTACGATTATCCGTCGGCGAAACTGGCCGAAGCGGCGGGAGTGGACATCATTCTTGTCGGAGACTCACTAGGAATGGTCGTGCTCGGTTACGACTCGACGATCCCGGTGACGATTCATGATATGGTCCACCATGCCAAAGCGGTGCGCCGCGGGGCGAAGGACACGTTCGTCGTCGTCGATATGCCGTTCGCGACGTATCACGGTGATTTCGACCGAACGCTTCAAGCGGCGGCGACATTGTTCCAAGACGGACACGCCGACGCCATCAAACTTGAAGGGGCGGGCGAAGTGCTCGAGACGATCGAACGATTGACGAAAGTCGGCATGCCGTGTGTCGCCCATCTCGGGCTCACGCCACAATCGGTCGGCGTGCTCGAAGGCTATAAAGTCCAAGGGAAGTCGCTTGAGGATGCCGAGCAACTGATCAACGACAGCCTCGAGGCCGAACGGGTCGGGGCGAAAATGCTCGTTCTCGAGTGTGTGCCGCATCAACTCGCTAAAAAAATCGCCGAAGCGCTTCACATCCCGGTCATCGGGATTGGTGCCGGTGCCGACGTCGATGGGCAGGTGCTCGTCTATCACGACGTCTTGAAGTATGGCGTCGACCGTCTCCCGAAATTTGTCGAGGCGTACGCCGACGTGAACGCGGTCGCGACGAGTGCCATCGGCTCTTACGTCCAAGCGACGAAAGACGGCTCGTTCCCGCTCGAACGCCACACGTTCACGATGGACGAGACGCTGCTCGACACGTTGTACGGTGGCAAAGCATGAGGATCGTCACCGATCCGATGTCGTTACGTGAAACTCTGTCCGACGGGTTGACCGTCGGCTTTGTGCCGACGATGGGTTACCTGCATGAAGGACACTTGAGTCTCGTCGAGGCGGCCAAACGCGAGAATGATCGCGTCGTCATGAGCATCTTCGTCAATCCGACCCAATTTGGGCCGAATGAAGACCTCGATCGTTATCCGAGAGATTTTGAACGGGACGAACAGTTGGCGCGAGAAGCGGGGGTAGACGTACTATTTTATCCGGATACCGCGACGATGTATCCGCTCGATATGGCGCGCGTGACGGTGCGTACCGGAGCCGACGTCTTATGCGGCGCCAGCCGGCCCGGTCATTTTGACGGTGTATTGACGGTCGTCTCAAAACTGTTCAACTTGGTGCGGCCGACGCGTGCTTACTTCGGCTTGAAGGACGCCCAACAAGTCGCACTGATCGAGGGATACGTCCGGGACTATTTCGTGCCGGTCGAGATTATCCGCTGTCCGATCATTCGTGAGGACTCGGGACTCGCCAAGTCGTCGCGTAACGTCTACTTGTCTGAAACGGAACGGATTGACGCGAGCGACATCAATCGAGCACTCATCGAGGCGCGTGACGCGTTGACTGAAGGGGACGCGATCACGTCGGTACAAGAACGACTCGTCGAACGGCTGTCGGCCATCCCGAACAGTACGATCGACTATGTCGAACTGGTCGACTATCCGACGCTTTCGCACGTGACAGACTCGTCGACAGAACTGTTGATTGCAGTGGCGGTGCAGTTTGAACGCGCCCGCTTGATTGATAATACGATTTGGAAGAGAGGGTGAATCAAATGATTCGAACATTTATGCACGCCAAGCTACACAAGGCGACCGTGACCGAGGCGAATTTACACTACGTCGGCTCGATTACGATCGATGAGGATTTGATGGACGCGGTCGGGATTATGGAAAATGAGCACGTCCACATCACGAACAACCATAACGGCGCCCGCATTGAGACATACGTCATCAAGGGTGAGCGCGGTTCAGGCGTCATCTGCCTAAACGGGGCAGCGGCCCGCCATTTCCAAGTCGGCGATGTCGTCATCATCATGGCCTACGGTCAGATGACGGCTGAAGAGGCGAGATCGCATCGTCCGAAAGTTGCGGTGTTGAACGATCGCAACGAAGTCGATCAACTGTTGTACGAAGAAATCGCACATACGATTCTATGAACAGAGCGGGGATGCCCTTAGAGGCAACCCCGTTTTTTCGTGCATCGTTCTATGGTAAGATGAGACAGACAGAAAGAGACAGAAAGCACGAGCGTGCCGAAGATGGGATGGATGTTATGGACACTTATGTGATAGTGGATTTAGAGACGACCGGTCATTCCGTCAAATCCGGCGATGAACTGATTGAATTCGCGGCGGTGGTCGTACAAGGTAGTGAAGTGATTGAGCGCTACAGTACGTTGATTCGACCGAGTCGTCCAATCCCTCCTTTTATCACGCAGTTGACGACGATAACAGATCAGGATGTGGCGTCTGCGCCGACGTTTGAAGACGTTATCCCTGATATTTGGAAGATGTTAGATGGGCGAGTGTTCGTTGCCCACAACGTTTCGTTTGATTTGAATTTTTTAAATGAGAGTTTAGAACTGGCAGGATATTTACCTTTCCAAGGGCGGGCCATCGATACGGTCGAACTCGCGCGCATCTTGTATCCGACACTTGAAAGCCACGCGCTCGAGTCGCTCGCCGACACGTTCGACTTGGTGCACACGGACGCGCACCGCGCCCTCAGCGACGCCGAGGCGACCGCGGAGTTGTTTATTCAACAACTCAATCGTCTGCGGACGCTACCGGTCGTGACACTAAAACAGTTGCGCCGTCTGTCCGAGTCGTGGACGAGCAACATCGAGCCGTTGCTCGATGATCTCATCGTCGAGATCGGTATTCGGCCAGATGACGAGACGACGTACGATATCCACCGGAAAATCGCACTCCGTCGCCTGACTGATTCGTTTGAGCCGGCGGTCGAGCGCGAACCGTTCGAACCGTTTCTTCATCGGACGATCGAAGAGACGCTTCCGTCACTGTTCGACCAATTCGAACCGAGACAAAGTCAATTCGAGATGATGCGGCACGTCTATAAGGCGCTCGACGATGAGGCGACGCTTCTCATCGAGGCCGGGACCGGCACAGGCAAGACGTTAGCCTACTTGATCCCGAGCGCGCATCACGCCCTTGAGACGAAACGACCGGTCGTCGTCAGCACGCATACGATCCAATTACAAGAACAGCTGCTCAACCGGGACTTGCCGATCTTAAAAGCCATCTTCCCGGAAATCGAGTTCACGCTTTTGAAAGGAAGACGCAACTATATCGATCTCCGGAAGTTTGAGATGGTGCTCGAGGAGACGAATGACGGGATGCTCTCGGCGATGTGCAAGGCGATGGTGCTCGTCTGGTTGACCGAGACGGAGACAGGGGACTTGGAAGAGTTGTCACTCCCTGGAGCGGCGACACAAGGACCGGCTTCGTTCAAACGGCTCATTCAAGCCGACGCGGCAACGGACTTCGGCCGCTTCGATCCTTGGTATAGCCGTGACTTCTTCACGCGGGCCGTCCTGCGTTCGAAAGAGGCGGACATTATCGTCACGAATCACGCGTTGCTCTTCTCGGATCTGCAGCATCAGGCCGGGATTCTCCCGACCGACACGCCGCTCATCTTGGACGAGGCGCATCAAGTCGAAGAGGTCGCCTCGCATCATTTCGGCGTCACGTTCGACGCGATCCAGTTCGATCGCTTATTCAAGTGGTTCGGCTACGGGGCCGACGGAAAGTTCCATTCCCGGTTGCTGCAACTTGCCGACTTGACGTCCGTGTCCGAAGAGACGGAAGCGTTCAGTAAAGAGACCGACCAGGCGTTAGCCCAAGTCGATGTCGAACTAGACGACCTGTTGACGGCGCTCCAGTCGCTCGGCAAGAAAAAAGATCAACGGCAAACCGTTCGCTTCGAACGGGAAGGTGACGTGTTCCGACCGATCCGTGAAGTGGCGAAGCGGCTTGAGAACCGTTTACGGACGCTTCGGATGTCGCTCCGGCAGATGCTTCGTCTTCTCGATGAGCATAAAGAGCATATGACGTTCAAGCAACGCGCCGTGATCGGTGACTTGAAGGCGTTCATCGGTGACGTGCGGGAGATTGAGAGCGTGCTGTATGAAACGATGCTCACCCGCGACGACGACGCTGTCAGTTGGGTCGAGTTGAACTTGGCCAACCGCAAATTGACCTCGGTCTATACGCAACCTGTCGAAATCGGGCCGTTGCTCCATGAGCGCTTGTTTGCGAAACGGCCGACGATTTTGACGTCGGCGACGATGACCGTGTCCGGTCGCTTCGGCTTTATCGAGCGCAGGCTCGGTCTCGACGGGCAGGACGTGAGACGGGTCGTCCTCGCTTCGCCGTTTGACTTCAAGAAACAGGCGAAATTGTTCGTCCCGTCAGACATCCCGTTGATCAACGAAGTGCCGTTACCGCATTTCGTCGATCAAATCGCCGCTTCGATTGCCCGGATTGCCAACGTGACGAAAGGACGCATGCTCGTCTTGTTCACGTCGAACGAGCTGTTACGTTTGACGCACGAGGCGGTGAGACATCAGCTAGACGACGCGTATACGTTGCTTGCCCAAGGCGTCAGCGGCGGCTCGCGTAGCCGTTTGACGAAGCAGTTCAAACGAATCGATCAGTCGATTTTGTTCGGGACGGCCAGCTTCTGGGAAGGGGTCGATATCCCGGGCGAAGCGCTCACCTGCCTCGTCATCGTGCGTCTCCCGTTCGCCCCACCCGACCAACCGGTCATTCAGGCGCGGTCCGAAAAAATTGAAGCGACCGGGAAGTCGTCGTTTTTCGAACTGTCACTTCCGCAAGCGGTCATCCGCTTCAAACAAGGCGTCGGTCGCCTCATTCGCTCGAAAGAGGATTACGGCGCTATCTTCGTCTTCGACCGCCGTGTCGAGACGACGCGTTACGGGAAACAGTTTCTCAATAGTCTACCGGCTGTCGACCGGATCGAAGGATCGCTCGAGACGTCACTGGCCGAGCTCGAACTGTTTTTAGATGAGAAAGAAGAGACGACTCTAGGAAATCAGAGATAACGCTAGGCAGCGTGAAATTATCGCTTTATAATGATGGGTATAGTGTTTTGAAGGAGGAGTAAACATGAATTCGAATATTGAGACGCTCGCGACCGTTCGGATCGAGCCGACGGCAGACGTGTACAAAATCGTCGACCTATTGAATCGTACACTGAAGAGCCAAGATTTGATGTTCGGTCTTGCACTAGAGAAAAAAGTGAATGATCCGAAGAAAGAAGAGATGGTGTTCACCATCTATCGGACAGAATGACGCGGAAGACAAAAGTAGTGGTTGCTCTTATGACGGCACTCATCGGTGTCGTCATCGTGTTTAGTGGGATTTATTGGTTCACGGTCGGTCATACGGAACGGACAAAACAAAACATGATCGCGGAAGCGCGCGATCGTCTTGAGGCCGAACAGCCGACGGTCCGGATCGAACGGGCTGAGCTCTTTAACGGGACGGAACCGTACGTCGTCTTCGAGGAGACGGACCGCGTCCTGTTCGTGCCGGTCGACAGTAAGCAACCGATCGAGACGCGTGAGATCGAGTCGGTCGACTTAGATAAAGTCTGTGCCGATTCGCTCGAGGAGACCGGTGGTACGCTCGTCAGTTGTAAGTACGGGTTTGACGAGCGGGCGCTCATCGAAGTCGTGACGAAATCAGGGGCGACGTATACGTATTCCTATTACACGCTTCAAACCGGAGACTTTATAAGACGGGTCCAACTGGCGGATTCGAACTGAACGAGATTAGAGGAGGATATCGATGGAACATCTATTGGCAAGACGTGTAAAACAGTTAACACCTTCGACGACGCTCGCGATCACGGCGAAAGCGAAAGCATTGAAAGCTTCGGGACAAGACGTCATCGGACTCGGGGCCGGTGAGCCGGACTTCAATACGCCTGAACGAATTATTGAGGCCGCATGCAAGGCTGCACGTGACGGCGATACGAAGTATACGCCTTCAGGCGGAACGGTCGCTTTAAAAGATGCCATCATCGAGAAGACGAAACGCGACAGCGACCTCACGTTCGAGCGTAACGAGGTCATGGTCGCCTCAGGGGCGAAACATGCGTTATACGCCTTGTTCCAAGCGATTCTCGACGAAGGTGATGAAGTCATCATCCCGGTCCCGTATTGGGTGAGTTATCCGGAACAAGTGAAACTTGCCGACGGTGTCCCGGTCTATGTGGAGACGACCGAGGCGACGACGTTCAAACTGACGCCAGAGTCACTTGAAGCCGCCATCACAGACCGGACGAAAGCGGTCATCTTGAACAGCCCGTCCAACCCGACCGGTATGATCTATACGGAGTCAGAGTTGGTCGCACTCGCCGAAGTCGTCAAGCGCCACGACCTGCTCGTCGTCAGTGACGAAATCTATGAGAAGCTCATCTATGGTGATAGCGAGTTCGTCTCGATCGCCACGCTTCCTGACATGCGTGAGCGGACGATCATCATCAACGGGGTCTCGAAGTCACATGCGATGACCGGGTGGCGCATCGGGTACGCGATCGGAGACAAGACGATCATCGAAGCGATGACGAACCTCGCATCGCACTCGACGTCGAATCCGACGTCGATCGCCCAAGCGGCGGCCGTCGAGGCGTACAACGGCTCGCAAGATGATGTCGAGATGATGCGGGTCTCATTTGAAGAGCGCCTTGAGATCGTCTATGAGCGATTGATCAACATACCAGGCATCACGTGCCTAAAACCGCAAGGGGCATTCTACTTATACGCCAACGCCAAACAAGCCGCGTCGATGAGCGGCTACGACTCGGTCGACGCATGGTGCGAAGCAGTGCTCGGTGAAGCATTCGTCGCGCTCGTGCCGGGATCGGGCTTTGGGCAGGATGATTACGTCCGCTTGTCTTATGCAACAGAATTGAAGCGAGTACTAGAAGCGCTCGATCGAGTGGAAAACTTTATCAAGAGTAGCGCTCGATAAGCGAAAGGATGGATATGAACATGACAACTATTTCAATTAGCCAATTTAAAGATTATGAAGGACAATCGGTCCGGGTCGGTGCCTGGATCGCCAACAAACGTTCGAGTGGTAAAATCGCCTTCCTTCAACTCCGGGACGGGAGCGGGTTCGCCCAAGCCGTCGTCGTCAAAGCAGAAGTCGCGGAAGAACTGTTCGCCCTCGCAAAAGGCGTGACGCAAGAGACGTCAGTCTGGGTGACGGGTAACGTCAAATCGGACGGCGGCCGGACGCCGCTCGGCTTCGAACTCGAAGTGACAGCGATGGAAGTCATCTCGGAATCGATCGACTATCCGATCACGCCGAAAGAACACGGGACGGAGTTCTTGATGGACAACCGTCACCTCTGGCTCCGGTCGCGTCGCCAGCACGCGATCATGAAAGTCCGGAACGAATTGATCCGGGCCACATACGAGTTCTATAACCAAGAAGGATTCGTCAAGATCGATCCGCCGATCATCACGTCGAGCGCGCCGGAAGGAACGACGGAGTTGTTCGAGACGGACTACTTCGGTCAGCCAGCCTACTTGTCGCAAACAGGTCAGTTATATATGGAAGCCGCAGCGATGGCGCTCGGCAAAGTGTTCTCGTTCGGTCCGACGTTCCGCGCTGAAAAATCGAAGACACGTCGCCACTTGATCGAGTTTTGGATGATCGAGCCGGAGATGGCATTCTTCGACCATGATATGAGTCTTGATCTGCAAGAGCGTTACGTATCGTACATCGCGAAGTCAGCGCTTGACCATTGCCGGAACGAGCTTGAGTTGCTCGGACGCGACTTGGAAAAACTTGAAAAAGTTCAAGCGCCGTTCCCACGTATTCGTTATACGGACGCGATCAAGTTCTTGAAAGAAGAAGGCTTCGATGACATCGAGTACGGGGATGACTTCGGGGCGCCGCACGAGACGGCGATCGCCAACGCGCATGATTTGCCGGTGTTCATCACCCATTGGCCGAAAGAAATCAAGCCGTTCTACATGAAAGTCGATCCAGAGAACCCTGAACTCGTCCTTTGTGCCGATTTGATCGCACCTGAAGGTTACGGCGAGATCATCGGCGGTTCGCAGCGTGAAGACGACTACGACCGCTTGAAAGAAGAAATCGTCAAAGAAGGACTTGATGAGACCGATGCGTATGACTGGTATCTTGAGTTGCGTAAGTACGGCTCGGTCCCACACTCGGGCTTCGGGCTCGGTCTTGAGCGGACCGTCGCTTGGATCAGCGGAATCGAACACATCCGTGAAGCGATTCCGTTCCCACGTCTATTGAACCGAATTCACCCATAATCGCCAATCGGGGATGACTAATTGTCTTCCCCGATTGATTTGTCTAGAAAGGATGTGCGACATGGATGCACATAATCTGATCAAGCTGTTTGAACAAAGTCCGGTCGTCGTTCCGAGGAAGCTGTTCACCGATGCACGTCGTCTCAATCTCAACCCGGTCGAGTTTTGTCTCGTCGTCCACTTGTTGGAGTTGACGGGAGAAGGCATCGAGATGCCGCTTCCGAGCGAGCTCGGCGACCGGATGAACGTTCCCGAGAGCGAGGCACGCTCTGTTCTGCTCGGGCTGCTGCAAAAAGAGCTCGTCGCCATCGATGCGTCGGCGGAAGTGGAGCGTTACAGTCTGCTCCCTCTTTTCCAAGCACTCGAAGAAGACGGCGCCCCTGAAAAAAATACGCAGTCGCTAAACGAGAACCTTATCCATACGTTCGAGCGGGAGTTCGGGACAATCACGCCGTTTGAGATCGAGCAAATCGTCGGCTGGTTGACCGAAGACGGTTTCAGTGAAGAACTCATCTTGGCCGCGCTCCGCGAGGCGAAACTGCGTAACGTCCGGAACTTCAAGTACATGGATAAAATCTTGAGCGTCTGGCAAGACCATAAAGTCGAGTCACTTGAAGACTTGGTCGAGTATCAACGGAGGAAAAAGTGATGTTGACGAGAGCTCAATTGAACGAAATCTCGGAGACGATGCGGCAAATGTTCCCGGACGCCCATTGTGAGCTGACCCACCGCAACCCGTTCGAACTCGTCGTCGCCGTGGCGCTGTCCGCGCAGGCGACGGACGCGCTCGTCAACCAAGTGACGCCTGGACTGTTCGAGGCGTTCCCGACGGTCGAGGCGATGGCTGCGGCTGACGTAGCGGAAATCGAGTCGCTCATTAAACGAATCGGTCTGTTTCGAAACAAGGCCAAAAACGTCAAAGCGCTGTCGATGCGAATTCTTGATCTGCACGGAGGGATCGTCCCGGACGACCGGGAATCACTCGAGGCGCTGCCTGGAGTCGGGCGCAAGACGGCGAACGTCGTGTTGTCGGTCGCCTTTCATGAACCGGCGTTCGCGGTCGATACCCACGTCGAGCGTGTGTCCAAACGGCTCGGCATCTGCCGTTGGAAAGACAACGTCCGTCAAGTCGAAGACACGCTCATGAAGAAGTTTCCCCGTGAAGACTGGTCGCAGCTCCACCACCAGTTCATCTTTTTCGGACGGTATCACTGCAAGGCACAACGGCCCGGCTGCGAGACGTGCCCGCTCTTGCATATGTGCCGCGAAGGCAAGAAGCGGATGAAGTCGCAACAAGCGACGAATTCATAAAAAAATCGCCTCGTAGATGGCTACGAGGCGATTTTTAATGGTTCCAGGGATGGTCGCTCCATTCGCGACGTTTTTTCGTGATCGGGACTTTTTTGAAGCCCCAGTTGCGGAAATCTTGGTCTGGACTGTCTTTACGAATGTAAATCTTGTCCTTGATGGCTTTGAAGATTCGGTTTTCATCCCCATAATGGACGAACCGTGGTTTCACTTCGATCACGCCGCGGCGCACGCGCGAGAGCGGCAGGCAGACGAGGTCAGCGATTTCAAGACCAGATTGATAGATCGTGCTTTGTTTCTCTGAGAAGATGAATCCTTTGATTTTTTGTCGGCTCTTCTCGACGTCGAGATGGACCGTCCCGGAGTTGAAGATATCGAAAAATGCTTTTTGAATGAGCAGGTTCTGATAATCGTCGCGCGACTCGAGGACGACACGGGCGCTGACAGCTTCCGTCTCTTCCAAAAATGCATAAAACGATTTCATCAAATGGGCGAAAGCGACGACATAAGGGTCTTTCGGCGTCGAGTAGAAATCGTGAAGCTTCTGTTTATCGACCTCGACACTGACGATCGTGCAATTGATATCGCGCAAGAAGTCTGGGAGTTTGTTCCAAAAATCACGGAGCATATCGATTGTAATCCCATCGTCTTTTCCATATGGATGCTCGGCCTTTAAAATTTCTTTTAAATGCAGTGGGATATTTTCCGTTTTGAAGACATCTCGCTTGAACGCTTGTAAGCGTCGCTTCAATTCGCACGGCATTCCGGCCTCATCGGCGTCAATCGCATACTTGTATTCCATCAATACCCCGGTCAAGTTGAACTGGGTGTTGCCTTTTGGTGTACCGGTCTCATCGACGAACATGACATACTTCTTTTGTGTCTCCATCTTACTCCTCCAACAGGGCTTAGGGATGTGGATTCTAAGCCGCCTAGTTTATTTCCAGTCCTCGCGAAACGCTCTCGATCGCTTACTTTTTTAAAGTCTCGTCAATCAGCGTTTAGCCTGTTCACATTTCGGTTAATAAGTAGAGGACTTATTGTAGAAAAGTATTCAGTGACACGGTAACAAGGTCGTGTCAATTTGAATACACAATGTACTACACACTAGTTTAACATACGGGAGTTTGGTACGATATGGATTGCGGAAAATCCACGGAGGAGTCGAGCGACATAACTCGACAATCAGACTTCAGACGGAAGGAACGAGTGGATCAACCTGTTAAACTAGTAATTAGGGGTGACGACATTGTTCCATTATCCAAACGGGAAGAAACCGAGAGCGGCCGAGATGCCGGCAAAGTCCAGTCCGCCAACGTATGCGAATCGAGGCATGAATTTAGAGACGCTTCTGAACGATACGAACGAGTTTTATCGACTCCACGGAAAAGCGGTCATCCATAAAAAACCGACCCCGCTCCAAATCGTCAAAGTCGATTACCCGAAACGGAGCGCGGCCAAAGTGACCGAAGCGTATTTTAAGCAAGCCTCGACGACCGACTACAACGGGGTCTATCGCGGGAAATACATTGATTTTGAAGCGAAAGAGACGAACAATAAAACGTCGTTCCCGCTCGGAAACTTTCATGACCATCAAATCAATCACATGCGCGAGTGTGAGCGTCACGGAGGGATTTGTTTTGTCATCATCCGGTTTAGCCGCTATAATACGCAATATGTGTTATCAACGGAGCAATTATTACACTGGTGGGAACAGCGAGAGACGGGACGAAAGTCGATCCCACTCGCATACATTGAACAAGAGGCAATCGAAGTTCCAACACGAGCCCTTCCAGCCATCGATTATTTGACGGCGATTGAAGCGTGGCTCGATTGAATAGAAGGAGTGAAGCGTGAATGGAACGAAGTCGGATGGCGCGTCGACAAGATACGACGAAAAAGCCAAAGCAACAAACGAAAAAACCAAAACAACAAACAAAGAAACCGATGTGGAGACGCATCCTACTTATTATAGGATTGTTGTTGATCGTCGGAGTGGTCGTCGGAGGAGCTTATACAGCCTACGCGATTGCGACCGCACCGCCGCTCGATGAGGAGAAATTAGTCGATACGTATCCGATTCAGCTACTGTCGGCTGAAGGTGAACCGCTTGAAGAAAGCGGTCAGATCCGTGAGTACGTGTCAATCGATGATATTTCAGAAGTGATGCAGCAAGCGGTCATCTCGATCGAGGACCGTCGCTTCTATGAGCATAACGGAATCGACTTGCGCCGCATCGGCGGTGCCGTGCTCGCGAACGTGACCGACGGTTTCGGGTCTGAAGGTGGTTCAACGATCACGCAACAGCTCGTCAAACAGTCGTTCTTGTCGACCGACAAGAAATTAAAACGTAAATTGCAAGAGCAGTGGCTCGCCGTGAAACTCGAGCGCGAGTACACGAAAGAACAGATTCTCGAGATGTACTTGAACAAGAACTACTACGGTTCAGGGGCGTGGGGTGTGCAAGCGGCCTCGAAAACGTACTTCAATAAGCCGGTGTCAGAAGTGAACTATCAAGAAGCGGCTATCTTAGCGGGACTCCCGCAACGACCGAGCGCTTATGATCCAATCGCTGGCGACCAAGAACTCACGCGTTACCGTCAAGAACAAGTGCTGTCGGCAATGAAGCGGGACGGTCATATCACAGAACAACAGTATAACGAGGCGCTCGACGTCGAGATTGCCGACGTCATCTCGCCGGGTGCGCAGACAGAAGAAGAGTCTTACACCCGTTCGATTTATGCCCGTGTCCAAGCAGAGCTCGAAGAAGACTACGGCTTAGAGCAGTCTGATATTTACGGGACAGGTTTGAAAGTATATACGTCGATCAATAAAGAACTGCACGCGAAATTCAATAAAGATATTAAGACAGATAACGTGAACATTCCAAACAATAAGTTCCCGGAAGATCTCCGCATGGGAGCGACCGTGTTGAACACGAAGACGGGTGAAATCGTCGCCGTCATCGACAGCCAACAGGCGGAACAAGGTGACAAGAACTACCGTGATTACTCGCGGGAGAAACGCCAAATCGGGTCGACGGCGAAACCGTTCTTCGATTACGGTCCAGGAATCGAGAACGCCCAATGGTCGACCGGGAAGATCTTGATGGATGCGCCGTTTGATGAAGGCGAATTCAATCCAGAGAACTATTACAGAGACTATCGCGGCGCCAACACGATGCGTTACTATTTGACGATTTCCGGCAACACGCCAGCCGTCCGCGCTTTCTATGAAGTACAGGACGAGTTCGGTCCTGAGGCGATCGAATCGTTCGTCGAGAACGTCGGCATCGAGCCGGCGCGTGCGGGTGACGAGATGGTGCCCGCGAACAGTCTCGGTGTAGCAGAAGCAAGCACGACGCAAATGGCGGCTGCTTACGCGACGCTTGGTGCGAACGGGATGTACACGAAGCCGCACTTAATTCAAAAGATCGAGTTCAACGACGGATCGACGATCAACTCACCGATCAAAGCGAAGCAAGCGATGGAAGACTATACGGCGTATATGTTGACCGACATGCTCCGTGACGTCGTCAGTGGTTCGAACGGGACTTACAAGCCAGGCGCGTTCCCGTGGGACGTCGCCGGTAAGACCGGGACGACGAACGATGATAAAGGTAATGAGAACGACAAGTGGTTCACGGGTTATACGACCGACTACTCGATTTCGGTCTGGACCGGAAAAGCAAGTGGGGCTGGCGATAATGCGCTTGCTGAGGACCACGCCCAGTACTACTTCGAGTATATGATGCAAGAAGTGACGAATGCGACGGGAAGTCCAGACCGCTTCCAGCAACCGGATTCTGTCTTGTCGCTCGGCAATGAACTCTACGTCAAAGGGACGAAACCGAAAGATTTGGAACCGAAAAATCTTCCGGCACCGACCGGCGCGTCAATCAATTACGACATTCCGGCTGACAGCGGGACGTTGACGTGGTCATATAATCGTCAAGCGGTCGAAGCGGACGGCTATCAAGGTCTATCGTTCACCGTGACGGAGAAACGTCCGGACGGCAGCGAACGTGTCGTCGGAACGACGGAAGACACGAGCATCGCTATTTCGGGCCTCCAGAACGGGACGACGACGTTCACAATCGTCGCGACCGCTTCGAACCAACTCGTAGGGGAGCAACAGTCGAGCCCGGCCCAAACGCAATACACGGTCGAACGCAGTCAAGAACCGGCTGAAGAAGAGGAAGAACCGGCAACGGAAGAGACGCCTCCAGAAGAAGAGCCGGCTGAAGAAACACCACCGAATGAGACTGACAACAATAACGGTAATGGTAACAGCGAAAACGGAAATGGAAATGGGAACAATGAAGGCGGTGAAGGAGAGACGACTGAAGAGCCGGCGACAGAAGAGACGCCTCCGGCTGAAGAAGAATCTTCGACCGAGCTCGAATCACAGTCCAACTCAGACACGTCTGAATCAAACCAAGACCGTGAAAATGACAATCGCGAATAAATTGACTTACTTTAAACAGGGCGACATCAACGCCCTGTTTTTCTGTGTGGTTTGTTATAATGAAAAGAAAGCGAATAGGATGGTGACATATGGTTCAACTCTCTCTTAAGCGAAAGATGAAAGTGTTGTTTGTAATCGATCGACTGCAAGACGATGATCTTGGCCTGCCCCTTCACGGCGTCAACGGACTGAAGATGGGACGTATTCTGTTAGAAGAATCAATCCCGTTCGGACGATTAATCGATGATTCGGCCGTGGCAGAGGCGATCGGCCATCCTTATTTGAAACGGATCGGCGTCGAGACGATGTTTCTCGGCGATGAATCTTTTTATCCAGAACTTCTTCGCGGTAAGCGCCAAGCGCTGACGACGCACGAGGATTATCATAAAGCGGTGCAACGTTACACGAAACATTTGCAAGCAGTCCATTCGAAATGCACGAAGTTACATACCATCGTCTTGTTCGGCCGTTCGACGCACCTGTTATACAATGATGCGATGGAGCGGCTTGAAGAAGAAAATGAGCATGTCGCCGAGGCGTTCAAAGCGATGGAGGTGCTACACTTGCCTGCGGTTCATCGTCTCTTGCGTGACGAACGAATCAGTCAAGTGAAGACGATCGTGGAGCGACTTGCACCTTCAAAATCATGAAATAAGTTGGTGAGCACTATGCGGAAAAAACGTTCCGTCGAAGAGATGATTAAGACATTAAAGACCGACCCGAGTTTTTCCGCCAATGTCACACACTGGCATACGGTCGAGGCACAACCTGCAAGATACGCGGCCATCCCGTCGAGCGTCCCAGACGATCTTGTCCGGGTGTTAAACAGTCGCGGCATCGAGCAATTGTACACGCATCAGGCCGAAGCGGTCGAACAGACGTCACGTGGGAACTCGACTGTCATCGTGACGCCGACAGCTTCTGGTAAAACGCTCTGCTATAATTTGCCCGTGCTGTCTAGAATGATTGAGAAACCGACGGCACGAGCCCTCTATCTGTATCCGACGAAAGCGCTCGCGCAAGACCAGAACAGCGATTTGATGGAGATGGTCGAGGCGCTCGAAGGCGACCTCCGATGCTTCACGTATGATGGGGACACGTCGCCGGCAGCGCGGACGAAAGTACGGGACGCCGGCAACATCGTTATCACGAACCCGGATATGCTTCACTCAGGAATTTTGCCGCATCACACGAAATGGATCCGGTTGTTTGAAAACCTCGAATATATCGTTGTCGATGAACTGCATACGTATCGCGGCGTATTCGGGAGCCATGTCGCCAACGTCTTTCGGCGGCTCAAACGAATCTGTGCTTACTATGGAAGTTATCCGAAATGGATCATGACGTCCGCGACAATCGCGAACCCGGTCGAGCTGGCCGAGCTGTTGACCGAGGAAGAAGTGACGCTCGTCAACAATAATGGAGCTCCGCAAGGGAGAAAACACCTTATTTTCTATAACCCTCCGGTCGTCAATGAAGCGCTCGGGATTCGTCGGAGTGCCACGCTCGAAACGAAGCGGATCGCATCAAAACTTGTCGAGGCCGATATTCAAACGATCGTCTTCGCTCGGTCACGGGTCCGTGTCGAGGTGCTATTGACGTATTTGCAAGAATTGACGAGACGTGAACTTGGACCGAAGTCGATCGTCGGTTATCGGGGCGGTTATCTTCCGTCAGAGCGGCGTGAGATTGAACGCAGGCTCCGGAACGGTGAAATCAAAGCCGTCGTTTCGACGAACGCGCTCGAACTCGGTGTTGACATCGGTCAACTCGAGGCGTGCGTATTGAACGGATATCCCGGCACCGTCGCCTCGCTCTGGCAGCAAGCAGGAAGAGCCGGCCGTCGCCAGTCGGAATCACTCGTCATCTTCGTCGCCTCGTCGTCATCACTCGACCAACTCGTCGTCGAGCAACCAGACCTGATTTTAGAGCGTTCGCCTGAGGCGGCCCGTCTTGACCCGAACAACTTGATCATTTTAGTCGATCATATGAAGTGCGCCGCCTTCGAGCTCCCGTTCCAAAAAGGGGAGCGCTTCGGTACGGTCGAGACCGAGGATATCCTTGATTTCTTGACGGACGCGCAAATCTTGCATGAGCGTGCCAATAAATACTATTGGATGACGGACGCCTTCCCGGCCCACGACATCTCGCTGCGGACGAGCGATCAAGAGAACGTCGTCATCGTCGACCAGACGGCGAAACATCAAGTCATCGGCGAGATGGACACGTTCAGTGCGATGACGCTGCTTCACGACGAGGCGATCTATTTGCATGGGGCCGAGCAATATCAAGTCGAGAAACTCGATTTTGAAGAGAAGAAAGCGTACGTGCGGCGCGTCGATGTCGATTACTACACAGATGCGAACTTGGCCGTGGAGTTAAAAGTGCTAGAAGAAAACAAGACGAGCGGTGCCAAGACGTTCGGTGAAGTGTCAGTCATCGCGATGGCGACGCTGTTCAAGAAAATCAAGTTCGGGACGCACGAGAATATCGGATCTGGTCCGATCCACTTGCCGGAACGGGAGCTGCATACGACGTCGACGTGGTTCACGCTCGATGACCGGTTCGCTTACTCGGAAGCCGATATGGAAGATCAGCTCGAGGCCGTCAGCGACTTGTTGCGCCGGCTCGCCCCGCTCTACTTGATGTGCGACACGCTCGACTTGTTCACGACGATTCAAATGAAAGCGACCCATACGAATAAACCGACCGTCTACTTGTACGACCGCTATCCGGGCGGTATCGGCTTGAGCGAAGCGCTCTTCCGAGACGCCGCTGAAATTTTAGACGCAGCAATCCGCACGGTCGAGGATTGTCCGTGTGTGAGCGGATGCCCACGTTGCGTCGGGATGATCGGCTACGGTGACTTTAAAGACCAAGTTGTTAATCAGTTGACCGCATTGAAAGGAACGATATGAAAGCGAAGCTATCACGACTCATCAAAACAAATGAACCGAAACAAGCGACGGTCACACCAGATGACGCGGAGCAAGCCAAGTGGATTGCGCGAGGTGGCGAGATCTTGACGTTTGAAAGCGAGTGGTGCGTGCGCTTGAAAGAGATTTATCCGCTTGAAGCGACGTATCACGACTTTACGTTCGACGCGGCGAAACGTGCCCTCGGGACGGCAGACCATCCGTTCTTCACGGTCGACGTGCCGTATGACCAAGTGTTGTTCATGGATACGGAGACGACCGGGCTCCGTGGTGCCGGGACGTCCATCTTTTTGATCGGGTTCGCCCGCTTCAAGCCAGACCATCTCGAGATGATTCAGTACGTATTGCCGCACCCGGCGTTTGAGACCGCGTTCTACTATCACTTTCTCAATGACATCGGCGACGAGGTCCGGTTCGTGACGTACAATGGAAAATCGTTCGATTGGCCGCAAATCAAGACGCGTCATACGTTCGTCCGGACGAAAGTGAAGGCGTTGCCCGCCGTCGGTCATGTCGATCTGTTGCATGCGTCAAGGCGTCTGTTGAAGCCGACACTCGAGTCGGTCTCGTTAAAAGCGGTCGAGGCCCATTTTGGACATGCCCGAACGGACGATCTGCCAGGTTTTCTCGCCCCGATGCATTACTTTCAATACGTCAAAGAGCGGGACCCTGATATTTTACAACCGGTCATCGAGCACCATCACGCCGATTGCTTGAGCCTCGTGTCGCTTTATAAGCGGCTCTGTCACCTCGTCGAAGCAGACGAGCCGACATTTGGAGAAGAGCGGGCCCATTGGTTGAACGATCTAGGGAGTACGGACGAGGCACTCAAACAGTATGAACGGATCGAGCAACCGACAAAACGAGCGAAAATGCGTCAAGCGCTGCTGTTAAAGCGGACCGGCCGCATCGTCGAAGCGCTTCCTCTTTTCAAAGAAGTCGGGACGACCGAGGCGTTGGTCGAGCTAGCCAAGTATGCAGAACATCAGCAAAAAGATATCGTGTCAGCCATTCGATATACCGAGCAGGCGATTGCGATCGTGGAACAGCAAAAGACGGTCTTGAAACAGACCGTCCAAAAACAGCAACACGCGCTCAACCATCGTCTAGCTCGGTTAGAAAGGAAGAGGTTATGAAAGTTGTTGCGATTACCGGGTATCGGCCCCATGAGCTTGGGATCTTTAAAGCCGACCATCCCGGCATCGAGATCATCCAAGAAGCGTACCGCCGAAAGATCACTGAAGCAATCGAACTCGGGGCCGAATGGTTCATCTTCAGTGGAACGAACGGTTGTGAATTGTGGGCAGGACAAGTATTGTTAGAGTTAAGAGAAACACATCCGATTAAAATCGCGGTGTTTCCGCCATTTTTAGAGATGGAAGAACGGTATAAGCCGTATGAACAAGAGTTGTTCAGCCAGTTGCGGCTCGAAGCCGATTTTTTTGAACCGCTCACGCAACGTCCTTATGAAGACCCGAGTCAGTTGCGCGCAAAAACGGCGTTCTTTTTAGACAAGGCAGCAGGATTAATTACGTTGTATGACGAAGAGACGGGAGGAAGCCCCCGTTTCCTCGTTGAAGGGGCTAAACGAAAACACCAGATGGAACTATTCATGATCACACAAGACGACCTGCGTGTGATCGAGGAAGAAAAACAGTGGGAACAACAGTGGGAGTGAAGACTATGCAAACCGAATTAACAGCCGAAGCAATCTATAAACAAGAATTCAAGACGGCCCTCCGCGGCTACTCGCAAGAAGAAGTCGATCAATTTTTAGACGTCGTCATCCGGGACTATGAGAAGATGGCGAAAGAGATCGAACGTTTGCGACAAGAGAACGAATCGTTGCGCCGTGGTTCAAGCGAACCGACCGAGCCGGTGAAACCGGCCCAACCTGTCGCCTCGAACTACGATATGTTGCGTCGGATTTCAAACTTAGAAAAGGCCGTCTTCGGAAAACAAGTCGGACCTAGCGAATAACGAGAGGAGGTGGAATAGATGTTACAAGTGTTGACGGCCGTCAAGAAAGAGCCGGTGAAACGACAGACGAAAGGATTGTTCCGAACGAAAGAAGAGGTCATCTTGCCGCCGAAATCGTATACGGATGAGATCGTAGAAATCATTCGGCACACGTGTCGCTTCGATTGGATGATGATTGAACGGGTCGAAATCGGTGACAACGTGCTCGACTACGTGCTCGTCGGACCGAAAGGCGTCTTTTTAGTCCAAATCAATCGGACGACGACGGCCGTCCATGTGACGAACCGAGAGTGTCGGTTAGAAACCTCACTCGGGTGGAAAAACATCTATCCGCATCCGGTCGAAGGGCTCGAGCAGATGACGAAACAAGTTCGGAGCCTATTAAAAAAAGAATGCGGCAAGGCCGTACCGGTCACGTCATTTTTAATTTTTCCAGAAGCGTCACGTCTTAAAGTCGAACGTGTTAAAGCGAACTGTGAAGACTCGTTTGAAGCGATCGACAAAGTCATCGCCAAGACGAAACTCGAGCTCCTATCCGAGGCGACAATCAAACAAATCGCTTATTATTGTTCAGAGCGCCAGTTACATAAGTAAAAAAGGTGCCGCGGCACCTTTTTTACTTTAGTAGCTCTTTTGCTTTTTTTTCATCATTTCGGTGCACGAACAAGGCGACCCGGTCATCCAGGTTTTTGGCGAGCGGTTTAAACAAGCGTCCGGTCGGCAAGCCTTGTTCGATTCGGCACGTGACGCCTTTTTCCGTCAAATAGGTATAATCTTCGAGTAACTCCTCACCTTGTTTCCCGAACGCCTCACCAAAGCGGACCCATTGTAAGTTACGAATCGTTCGGATTGTCACGAGGATGACGAACAGCGCGCCAAGCGCAATAATCAATATAGTTTCCAACACATTCAACCCCTTCTTTACACAATTTTAAAGGGGGAAACGGTTGAAAGCAACAGCGGCGGACCGTATACTCGAAAAGAAGAGAGGGATGACTGTGAAAACGACGATACAATCACGGCGTGAAGCCGTAAAATTACTGCAAAGTGAGCACGTGCTCTACATTCGAATTCATAACGGACAGACGGGCATGATCAAATCGACGGTCGATGGCATCATCGTCGCGATACCGAACGAACAGACGGACAAAGTCGATTTTCGGAAATTAGAGGACGTGGAAGCGTTCGAGGCGTTTTATGACTTGACCCTCTCGAAACCGGGGACACTTTATTACAATGCACCATCCTGACAAAAGCTCCACTCTCACGAGTGGAGCTTTTGACTTAAGACGGTAACCAGACCGACAGTTTGTCACGTAGCGGTTCAGGTCGCATATGACGCTGTTTATGCAGCAAGTATCCGTCCGGTCGAATGACGAGGACACCCCGGCGCATGAACAAGGATTTCGCAAGTTCGTTGCCTTGGTCAAAGAAAGGACGGCTTGTTTTAGACAACGTGATGATTTGGAAGAATGATTGATGAGCGTTCAAGTATTCATATAACTCACTTGGGTCACGTTTGCCGTCATCGAGGACAAGTACTTGAAAGCGGCCATCGGCGACTTCTGAGATCTTTTGACGAAGGCCATCATCGGATCGGATCATCTCGATCTCGGGAAAGATCTTTCCTTCGGCGACCCGGATGAACGGTACACGTGAGTGCCCAGGGTAAGACAAGTGAAGCTGGGCGATTCGTTCGGTGATCTTTTCATTAATCAAATTGACGCGGGTGAACACGTCCGCTCCGACTGCTTGAAACGGCAATAAGATCGGGAGCGTCGTTTGGAGCACTTCGGTCGCGACGTTCGTCGTCTGCAAGACGTTTCTGGCGACGTGTTCACGCTCGTCCCGGTACGTGTCGACGACACTGAACGGCGCCCCTGCTTTCAGATGAAGCCAAAGCTTCCAGCCGAGGTTGAACGAGTCGGCGATGCCCGTATTCATCCCTTGGCCGCCGACGGGCGAATTGATATGCGCCGCGTCGCCCATTAAGATGACACGGTTATGGATGAACGAGTCGACCATGCGATTGTGCACCCTAAACAGCGAGAACCATTCGACCTCGTCGATTTCTACCGGCATGTGGCTCCGTTGTTCGACCAATTCGTGCAATTTGGCCTCGCTGAATGATTCGTCGCTCGCGAGATTACCGGTAATCCGGATTGTGTCATCCGTCAGCGGGAATACTTCTAACACGCCACGGTCCGAGAAAAAGATGTGTACTTCTTCACGGGAGATGTTCCATTTCGCCTTCATATCGGCCAACACCCAAGACTCTTTGAACGACTTCCCGCTGAACGGGAGCGCGAGCATACGGCGAATCGAACTGTTGGCGCCATCGGCCGCAACGATATACTTGGCTTCGATCGTGCGGTTCGAGTCGGATTCGAGATGGGCGAGCACACGTGTCGGATAGTGGGTCAACGAGACGAGTGACTCGCCGCGCTTGACGTAGTGCCCGTGGTCGTTCAACGCCTGTTCTAAGATGGCCTCGGTCTCGTTTTGTCGCAATAGCGTGACGAACGGGTAAGGTGTGACGAGACGTGAGAACTCGAGTTTGGCCGTCCACTGCCCAGAAAAGTATAAGTTTCCTTTTTCGATTGTTCTGGCGCGACTGAGTACTTCTTTGGCGACATCAAGGCGTGAAAACACTTCGATTGTTCGCGGCTGAATCCCGATGGCCCGTGAGTTGTTCGAAGGCGTCGTTTTTCGATCGATGATTTCAAAAGAGATTCCATATCTGGCTAATGTCAAAGCGAGTGTGAGTCCTGTCGGCCCCGCCCCGACGATCAATATATCAACTTGTTGAACCAATTCCACCATCTCCTATCATTAATAATGATATTTCCGACATTTGCCACGTTTAAACGAGGAGACGCTGGTGGAACTGTAAAACAGAGAGAGCGAGGTTGAAAATCATGAAACAATCATGGGTTACTGAAGCGAAATTACGAGAAAGTTTCTCGATGGAAGAGAATTATGAACAGACCGCCGCCGTCTTGATCCCGTTGACGCGAATCGATGACGTCTGGCACGTCGTCTTTGAAGTCCGGGCCCATACGATGCGGCGCCAACCTGGAGAGATCTCGTTCCCTGGAGGTCGGCTCGAGCGAGGGGAGACACCTGTCGAGGCCGCGGTCCGAGAGACGAGTGAAGAACTCGAGGTACCGCTCGAGACGATCGAGGTCATCGGTCGCTTACAGCCGCTCGCCACGCCGCACCGTCAACTCATCTATCCGTTCGTCGGGATGATTCCGACAGTTCCGGACGTACGTCAAACGGATGAAGTCGATCATTTGTTCACCGTTCCCGTCGAAACGTTACTGTTAATTGATCCGTTTCACGGCGAGATGGAATGGACGATGAATCCGGATCAAAATATTCCGTTTGACCGAATGGCGAACGCTAAAGCGTATGAAAAACGGGTAATTAAAATGAGAGAACCTTTTTACGAACATGAAGACTACATTATTTGGGGATTGACTGGAAAAATTTTGTCACAATTCATCAAATGTACAAAAGAAAACGTATTCAAACCTATATAATTTAGTTATAATGATAAAAACAAATTTAAGATTGGAAGTGAATGGGTGTGTCTTTAGAATTCGCTGTGGGTGATATCGTCAAGTCAACTCGTGAAGGATGGGTCGCAGAAGTGACTGCCGTATTAACGAATACGGTCATCGGGGACGTTTCCATCATGGAGGAATATCAACAGCTCGGCCTCGAGTTTGAGAAACAAGTTTTGTTGAAAAAAGAATTGGAATTGATTGAACGCGCCAGCTGACCTTTTAACCGAAAGGGATGATTCAGGTGTCCATTGACAAAAAAGTTCGTGAATGGAAAGAGGCGGGTTTGCTAGATGAAACGACCGGTCAACGGTTGATTGATTTTGAATATAAGAAATTGGCGGTTAGTGACAAACGTGAGCACAAACCGCCAATTCTTGTCATTATCGGATCAATCCTGCTCGCCCTTAGTCTATTCAGTTTTGTCGCCGCCAACTGGCAAGCGATCCCAGACCTCATCAAAGTATCCATATTCCTTGTCTTCATGCTCGGGATGTACGTAGCAGCGGAGCGGCTTCAAGTGAAAGCCCCTCGGTATGTGACGTTGTTCCGCGTCCTCGGCGTCGTTTTCTTCGTCGCCACGATGATTGTCATCTTCACAACGTATAATCTTTCCTCGCAACTACCGCTTCTATTCTGGCTATTCTTTGCTGTCGCCGTCCTGCACAAACTGATCTATAAGCACCCGATCTTCACGTTCATCGCAGCGCTAGCCGCTTTTTTAGCGGTCACGAACAGTTTTCAAGGAATCGGGATCACACTCATCCTGTTCGGCCTGCTCGTGACGTGGGTTTGGTTCCATTACGGTGATAACGAGCTCGACCGGATTTTCGCCTGGTTCAGCTTTTACGGACTGTTGCTCACGATCGGTCAGTATATCGATTACGAGGGACGGTTTTGGCCGCTTTGGGCACTCGCAGCACTGCATATCCTGTTCCTCGTCTACCGGGAGCGGGCTCAGTGGCAGTATCTCTACTTGTTCGTCGCTGCCATCTTGTCCATCGGTTACTTGGTCAATGCGACCGAGGGTTGGTTGTCTCAACGTCAGCCGTCCGTCATCGAGGCCACGCTGCTTTCCGTCGTCCTCGTGGCTGTGTACTTGACACATCGTCGCCCCGATTTGCTGTGGGTGAGCCTACTCGCGGTCATCCCGTTCTCGCTATTCGAAGATTCAGGTATCTTACTCGCGATCTTGCTTGAAGTGGTGGCGCTCGCTTACTTGATCATGCAAGACCATGAGCGGAAACCGATCGTTTTGGCGTTCATCTATTTCTTACTTGTCCAAATGACGATCTACTTCATTTATGTTTGGGACCGGCTCGACATCTCGCTCTTCTTCTTGATCGGGGCGTTGATCGTATTCGCGTTGTCGCTCGCGTTGTGGTGGCGTAGCCGTACGAGAGGGGATGCTCGGACATGAAACGAATCACTCCTTGGCTTGTACCGATCGTACAAGTATTGATTGCCATCGGTTTTATCTTGCTCGTTTATGCGGTGTCTTGGTTCGGCCAGTCGTATACGTTCAAAGCGACGTCGTACGAGCCGTATGACCCATTTTTTGGGGATTACGTCTATCTCGAGTTCGATTCGTTGCAAGGGCGACAAGATGTCGATTCCGGGACGGTCTACGTCTCATTCAAAACGGATGACGCTGGTTTTGCCACAATCGACCGGGTCAGCTCCCGACCGTTCTTTGGTGGGACGCGGGCTGAATATTACGATCGCCAAGTCTTCATCACCGACATGAGTTCATACCGTGTCGCCGAGGACGAGAAAGCTGTGATCGAAGGTGCGAAAACGTTCGAAGTTGAAGTCGATGTGGCGCCTTGGGGGATGGTCCGGGCCCATGATTTACGTCCAATCGAAGCTGAAACAGAATGACAAACAGATTACAGATTTGTTACGAGAACGTTTGTAACCGATCTGTAATTTTTTTGTTAGGTCGCTTGTATAGCAACGTTTTCGGCAATTGTTACAATCTGTAACTAAGCGTTCGCCCATATGTCAGCAATATTTCACTTCGTCAAAACCACTTCTCGGGTTCGAGACGGCATGGTAAATTTACTCCTGTTCGTTAGAAGACGAGAAAGGGATGACCTAATTTCAATGACATTCTTAAAATATATGATGACGCTTCTGTTTGTCCTAGCCGGTACGTTCGTGGTATCTACGACTGCCGACGCTGCTCAAATTGGAATCGGAACAGAACAGAAAATCGTACAAAACCCGCTTGAATTGGAACGGATTGCGATCGAGCTTGAACGCCAACAAAAAATCGAGCGTGAAAAGCGACTCGCGGAAGAGAAGCGCCTCGCTGAAGAGAAACGAGTGGCAGAAGAACAAGCGAAGCAGCAGGCAGAGCGGGAAGCGAAACGGTTGGCGGAAGCCAAGCGAATCGCGGCTGAGGAAGCGCGGCTTGCAGAAGCAGCGAAACGCCAGGCAGAAGCGACAGCAAAGCAAGCGAAAGCAGAGCAAGCCACGACAAACGCTGTGGCGACACCTGTCTCGACAAGCAGCGGGCGCGTCATTCAAGCCGAGTCGACAGCTTACACGAATGATGCGGCAGACAATGGCTCATACGGGGGCCGGGTGTTGACGGCGACGGGACACGACGTGACGGATTCGATTTTTTATAACGGCATGCGCATCATCGCCGTCGATCCGGGCGTCATCCCGCTCGGTACGGTCGTACAGATCGAAGGCATCGGTCAAGCGATCGCTCTCGATACAGGGGGACGCATTAAAGGCAACATCGTCGATCTACTCGTCGATACGAAGAGCGAGGCGATCAATTGGGGTCGTCGCCACGTTACCATCACACTTCCATAACGAAAAGGTTCTCCCGAGGGAGAACCTTTTGTTGTTTAACAATCGTTGGAAACGGGCAAACTAATATTTGACTTTCATATAATGTGAAAAGCCGAGGAGGGATTGTGTTGATTGAATTTCAAAATGTTTCCAAGCGTTATGATGATGGGACATTGGCCGTCGAAAACTTGAGTTTGACGGTACGAAAAGGAGAGATTTTCGTATTGATTGGGCCATCAGGTTGTGGCAAGACGACGACGATGAAGATGGTGAATCGTCTGATTGACCACACTGACGGGAAAATCCTGATTGATGAGCGCGAAATCTATCAGTTCGATATTTATGAACTGCGACGCAACATCGGCTATGTGCTCCAACAAATCGCATTGTTCCCGCATTTGACGGTCGAAGAGAACATCGCCGTCGTTCCGGACCTATTGAAATGGCCGAAGACGAAGACGAAAGACCGTGTGACCGAACTGATGAAAATCGCCGGTCTCGACCCTGTCCTCCGTTCTAAAAAACCGCCTGAACTGTCGGGTGGTCAACAACAACGAGTCGGCGTCCTGCGAGCGCTCGCGGCCGACCCGGAAGTCATTTTAATGGATGAACCGTTCTCGGCGCTCGATCCGATCAGTCGGGCCCAGCTCCAAGATGACATCAAACGGTTGAACGATGAGTTAGGGAAGACGATTCTGTTCGTCACTCATGACATTGAGGAGGCGATGAAACTCGGGGACCGGATCGCTCTCATGCGTGACGGGAAACTGGTCATCGTCGGCACGCCTGACGAGATTCGAGCGAGTGATGATCCGTTCGTGCTCGACTTTACACAACACGGAAGAGGTGAGGTAGATGCTTGAAACGTTCCAAAACCGACGCGGGGAATTGGTCGAAGCGCTAATCGAGCATTTACAACTTTCTGTCGTCTCCCTTTTGATTGCGGTGTTGATTGCGGTCCCGCTAGGTATCTGGCTGACGCGGCGTAAAAAAGTGGCTGAAACGGCAATCGGCTTCACCGCCATCATCCAAACGATTCCTTCTTTGGCTCTACTCGGTCTTATGATTCCGCTCGTTGGGATCGGTGCACTTCCTGCCACGATTGCGCTCGTTCTGTACGCGTTGTTGCCAATCCTTCGCAATACGTTCACAGGGTTGAACGAAGTCGATAAGTCACTGATCGAAGCCGCGCAAGGTTGCGGCATGAAACCGAACCAAAGTTTGATGAGAGTCGAACTACCGCTCGCACTACCGGTCATCATGGCCGGGATTCGAACGGCGATGGTGTTAATTGTCGGTACAGCCACGCTGGCGGCACTCGTCGGAGCAGGCGGACTCGGGACGTTGATCCTGCTTGGAATTAACCGAAACGACAACTATTTGATTTTGCTCGGAGCGATTCCAGCAGCCATTCTCGCATTACTGTTCGACTTCTTGCTCCGTCAAATGGAAGGTGCGACGGCGACCCGCAACAAGACGAAGCTGATCGCCGTATCGACCGTCTTGGCGTTAATTATCGCAGCACCGCTCGCATTGGGACGCACCCAACAGACCGACCTCGTCGTCGCCGGGAAGCTCGGTCCCGAGCCGGAGATCTTGATGAACATGTACAAACTGTTGATCGAAGAAGAGACGGATCTGACCGTATCGGTCCGTCCGAACTTCGGAGAGACGACGTTCGTATGGGGAGCGTTAAAATCCGGTGATGTCGATATTTATCCTGAATTCACCGGGACGGTACTCGCGAGTTTAGTGAAAGAAACACCGAATTCAAACGATGCCCGTGAAGTGTACGAACAAGCACGGGATGCGCTAGCAGACGACGGCTTCGCTTTACTTGAACCGATGCAGTTCAATAACACGTACGCCATCGCGATCCCGCGTGACTATGCGGAAACTGAAGGCGTCACGACGATTTCTGATTTACGTAGCGTGCAAAATGACATCCAGGCCGGGTTCACGCTCGAGTTCACGGACCGTGAAGACGGATATCCAGGACTTCAGCAAGCGTACGGACTTGATTTCCCTTCTGTCGTTTCGATGGAGCAGAAACTTCGTTACCGCGCCATCGCACGGGGCGACGTCAATCTTGTTGATGCGTATGCGACCGACCCGGATATCGCCGAAAACGACCTGCTCGTGTTAGAAGACGATCAACAGTTCTTCCCGCCTTATCAAGGTGCTCCACTCTTGAAAGCAGAAACGCTTGAAGAACATCCGGAAATCGAGGACGCGCTCAACCAGTTGGGCGGACTCATCACTGACGAAGAGATGTCTGAATTGAACCGTCGGGTCGCTTACGGGAAAGAACGGGCCTACGACGTGGCCGAAGACTTCTTGGAACAAGCGGGTCTATTATGAAGGCGATGATCATTTCGAACCCGAAGTCGGGTGCGAGCGAGACGATGCTCGGCGAAGTGGTCGGGACAATCGAGTCGATGTATCAAGAGATTCTCATCCGAAAGACGCTAGCTGAAGGGGATGCAGCGCACCTTGCTCGAACGAGCAGTGGGTTCGATCATTTGATCGTCATCGGTGGGGATGGGACGCTTCATGAAGTCGTCAACGGATTGATGGCGTTGCCTCGTGACGAACGTCCGAGCGTCGGTCTCGTACCGGCGGGGACGTGCAACGACTTCGCGAGGGCGATTGATCTGCCTGTCGAACCGATTGAGGCGGCTCGCCTGTTTAAAATGAGCGAGCAGCAATCGGTCGATGTGATGCGTGTCAACGACCGGTTCGGTCTCAACTTTGTCGGGGTCGGATTGATCGCGGACGCTTCCCGACAGATCGATCCGCTCCAAAAAGAAACGCTCGGCTCGATCGGATACTTTTTAGCGACGATCCGTCAGTTCCGCGAACTCGATCCGTTCAAGGTCCGTATCGAGCGGGCGGGCGAGGTCATCCACGATGGGGCCGTCAGTTTTCTATACGTCGGCAACGGTGCCTATCTCGGAACGGTCCCGACGAAGCTCGCGACGCAATCGTTCACGGACGGTCTCGTCGAAGTCGTCCATAGCTCGGCCATCGGCTTCCCGATGATTCGTCAGCTATTGACGCAACAGCTCGGACTCGAACAGTCGTCGCCAGAATGGGTCCATCTCCAAATGGAGCAACTTGATGTGTTTTTACGTGAGCCACAAGTCATCGATGTGGACGGTGAACACTTTGAGACGGATCATTTACAGATTGAAGTGTTGCCGAATGAGCTGACATTTCTCGTCCCATAATCGTTTACGAAGGCAGAGGAAAGAATTCAGACTTTTCTCTGTTTTTTGTTGTTCTCGTTTCTGAACCGTGTTAGTATTTCACTATTATTATGAAAATGAAATGAAATTAGGAAGTAGGGATAGTAATGGCGCAAAATTCGTTCGCCTCAAAAATTGGATTCATTTTAGCGGCCGCAGGGTCCGCAATCGGTCTCGGTGCCATCTGGAAATTTCCATATGTCACGGGAACAAGTGGGGGCGGCGCCTTTTTACTCATGTTTTTAGCATTCACATTCTTACTCGGTCTGCCGCTTCTCATTGGTGAGTTCATCGTCGGGCGTTCGACGCAAAAGACGGCGCTCCTTGCCTTTAAAAAACTTGGCCATCGCCGTTGGACATTGGTCGGTTACCTCGGCGTAATCGCTTGCTTCTTACTGCTATCATTCTACAGTGTCATCGGTGGATGGGTGTTGATCTACGTCGGGCTCGGCTTGAGCGGGACGCTCAGCGGCCGGTCACCTGACGAGTTCGGGACCGTGTTCGCGGACGTCGTCGCATCTCCTGGGATTGCCGTCTTCGGACAATTTTTGTTCTTATTGATCACGCTACTCATCGTCTTGAAAGGGGTAGAAGGCGGAATCGAGCGGATGAGCAAGATTTTAATGCCGCTCCTGTTCGTCAGTTTCATCGTGCTCGTCATCCGCTCGTTGACACTTGACGGTGCCATGGAAGGGGTCCGCTTCTTCTTGCAGCCTGACTTCTCGGCACTGACCGGCGAGTCGGTCTTGTTCGCGCTCGGGCAAGCGTTCTTCTCGCTGTCGCTCGGGGTGGCGGCGATGCTCACATACGCCTCGTACATTCAAACGAAAGGGACGCTCAACCGCTCGGCAAATATGATCGTCTTGTTGAACGTCACCGTTTCAATTTTAGCGGGGCTCGCCATCTTCCCGGCCGTCTTCGCCTCGGGGCTCGATCCGGCAGAAGGCCCGGCGCTCCTGTTCGTCGTGTTGCCGGCCGTATTTAACCAAGTCCCACTCGGCGGCTTCTTCATGGTATTGTTCTTCTTATTGTTCACGTTCGCCTCGATCACGTCTTCGATTGCGATGCTCGAAGTCGTCGTCGCCGGTGTGACGGATAAATTGAACGAGAAGAAACAAACGATGTCGAAGCGTAACGTCACACTCCTCTCGGCGGCCATCGTGTTCGCTGTCGGGATCCCCTCGGCCTTATCGTTCGGACTGATGAGTGAGTTGCAGTTCTTGAACGGCCGTACGTTCTTTGACTCGATGGACTATGTCGTCAGTTACATCCTCATGCCGACAGGTGCGTTACTCACGTCGATCTTTGTCGGACATGTCGTCGATGAGCGTATTTTGCAAGACGAGATTAAAACGTCCGGGACAGGCGCTAAACTGTATCCGGTATGGCGTTTCCTCATTCGTTACGTCATCCCGGTGACGGTCGCAATCGTTATGGTCTCGACATGGGTAATCAGCTAAGCAAGGGGAACTTCCCCTTGCTTTTTTTCGTACTTGCGACCGAGAGAGTGAACGTCGTCATTATGCTAAGCTTATAAAGATGACGAAACTTTTGTTGACGGTTCACGTAAGGTACAATAGAAGTATCATGAGACGAGGTGACAAGGATGAAGACATGGATGAAATGGGCCCTGACTGGGGCGATCCTGTATTTTGCCATAAGTGTGTTTGATTTCTCCTGGCTGTTTATCATCGTCGGGGCGCTCGTATTGAACGAGGTGTGGTCGAGTAACAAACGGCGTAAGCGGGCACCCGCACCGGTAGCGAAACGGGCGAAGAAAAAACTGCTGCTCGATGAAGAAGAACCGTTCGTCGGTTCTCGCATCCTTAAGCCGATGGAAGATGTGGCACCGGTCCGTCAGTTCGAAGCGACAGACGACTTGGAACTACAATTTTTACAACGGACGATCGAGCAAGGGTACGAGAAACTCCAGCAGATCGATCGTATCTTGCCTGAAATAAAAGATGTCGAAGTTCGTCGTGAAATGAAGGCGGTCTCGAGAGAGGCCCACGAACTGTTTGCCGAATTGTTCGAGAACCCTCAAGACGCGAAACACGTCAGAGATCTGTTCACGTTTTATTTGGACTCGCTCGTGTCCGTCGTCTTGAAATTTAAAGAACTAGAAGGAAAACGTGTCGTCATTCAAGAAGAGACACGAGAGCAACTGATCACCAATATGCGGCTCATCGTCGATAAGTTCAAAGAGCAACGGAGCCGTCTGCTCGAGGACGACGCTGTCGACTTCGAACGCGAATTGATCATGATGGAACGGGTATTGGCAGATCAACCGGAAGGGAGAAAAAAACATGACTTCATCGAATGAAACGAACTGGCAGTCATGGCCAGAAGAAGAGCTCACTTCACAGACAAAAACAAAGACCGAGACAGAGGAAATCTCTGACCCGTCTGTGGATTGGTCCGCGATGACAGAAAAACATGAGGTGCCGGCCATCCAACCGAAAGCCGACGTGCCGCAACAACATCGGGAACGAATCACCCGGATCGCCGAGTCGATCGATATTAAAAAAACAGACTCCGTCATGTTATTCGGATCGAACGTCCAACGTGAACTATCTCAATTCTCTGACCAGATCTTGACCGAGGTCCGCATGAAAGACGGTGGTGACGCAGGCAAGTTACTATCCGATTTGATGCAAAACGTTCGGAAGATGGACCCGGATATGCTTCAACCGGAGAAGAAGAGTTTTATGGACAACTTGCCGCTCATCGGACGAGCGAAAAAGAAAGCTGAAAACTATAAGCTTCAATTTGAAAAAATGAACGTCTATTTGGAAGAAGTCATTCACAATCTCGACCGAGCCAAGTTCGGTCTGATGAAGGACATTACGATGCTCGATCAAATGTATGACAAGAACAAGCGCTACTTCGAAGAATTGAACGTCTATATCGCAGCCGGTGAGACGAAGCTCGACCACGTTCGCGATCACGAGATCGCGCCGCTCCGTCAAGAAGTCGAAACGACGAGAGATCAAGTGAAGCTGCAACAGCTAAACGATATGATTCAACTGACAGACCGGTTCGAGAAGAAGTTGCATGATTTGAAGTTGAGTCGGACGATCAGTCTGCAGATGGCACCACAAATCCGTGTCATCCAACAAAATAACCAAATCTTAGCGGAGAAAATCGAGTCGGCTGTCGTCAATACGATTCCTCTTTGGAAAAACCAAGTCGTCCTCGCTCTCAGTTTGACGCGCCAGAAAACGGCACTCCGGATGCAGCAAGACGTCACGAAGACGACGAACCAACTGCTCGAACAAAACTCGAAAATGTTGAAAGACTCGTCGATCGAGATCGCAACCGAGAACGAAAAAGGGATCGTTTCGGTCGAATCGCTCAAAGTCGCGCACGAGAATCTATTGTCAACGCTCGACGAAACGCTGCGTATCCAACAGGAAGGCAAGCAGAAGCGTCGTGAGGCCGAACGTGAGCTCGATCGGATGGAGCACGAACTGAAAGAAAAAGTCATCGAAATTGCCTCAAAGAATAAAGAGTTGCCAAAAGAGACTGGATACTAAAAAGAAAGTCTGAGCATTCAGACTTTCTTTTTCCATGAGGAGGATCAGGATGGAGAAACAACGATTGTGGGACGAGACGTGGTTGCAGTTCGCCGATATGATGGCGGAACGGCACTCGAAATGTGCCTCGAAGAGTGTCGCCTGTGTCATCGTCAAAGATGAGAAACCGATCTCGATCGGATTGAACGGGACACCGCCGGGACATACGAACTGTAATGAAATCTTTTTAAAACGTGATGACGGATTTTACCAACGAGCCGAATATGTGACGGATGATACGGTCGACTTGACCGAGCCGTCTGTGCGCATCATCGAGCAAGGTGTGACATTTGTTAAATGTAGCGACCCGTTCGAACATCACAATTGGTCAAAACAACATGAGATCCATGCCGAGATCAATGCGATCGGAAAATTGGCCGCTGATTCGACGAACGCGTTCGGTGCTACGGCTTATGTGACCCATTCACCATGCCATTCTTGTTCTCTCGCGCTCATCGCGGCGCGCGTGGCCCGAGTCGTGTACGCTGTCGGTTATGAGCACGGGGATGGCCTTGATTTGATGCGGGAAAGCGGGATTGACGTCTTACATATGCCGCTTGAAAAAAGTTTCAAAAACACATTGTAAACGTTTACATTCGATGTTATATTATTAATGTACTGCCAATGGTGTTTTACTCTTCCATTATTTGCCCCTCCTCGGAGGGGCCTTTTTTTATGTCTAATCATGAGGTGAGACAAAGTTTACACATAATGTTCAATATTTCACAAACTATTCCGCTGAATCTTTTTTATAATAAGAGTAGATAAACGAGAGGGGATATGTCACATGGAAAAACTAGTTCGTTTCACAGATGGTGCCTATGATGTGGAAGCGTTGATCACACTTGAAGAGGTATGGGAAGATAAATTTGCCATCGGCACGCACAAAGAGCTGGCTGTTAAATCACTCAAAATTAATGGGAATGACGTCTCCGAGATGAAGCATGTCCGGGCGTTGCTCCGTTACTACCCGACGCTAGGTGTCTCAGGAATTCTACTCGCCCTTGACGGCGCGGCTGCTGAAATCGTCGCCCTGTCAGGTGATACCGATCCAGCCCTACGCTTCGTCGAGCTCGTCGCCCTTCAGATGGATGAAGCCGCGACGAAACAGTTAAAAGACATGTATGCCGAAATGGCAGTTTAAAAGTTAGGATGACTTTCGGGTCATCCTTTTTAATTTTGTCTTGTAACTCGTGACGAGTGTGGTAATATAGATAGTAGATGAAGAAATGGAACGCCATATCGTTGTCGACAAACCAAACATGGGGATCTAGATAGCTAGATCGCTGTTAAGGAGCCACGTTCATAGGAACGTGGCTTTTTTTTGCATATTTGTGAACTACTCACCACTTATTTGCTTCGCAACTTGAAGTGGGAGCTTCTTGGGAAGACCGTGCTTTGACCAGCCACGGTTGTGGACCAAGCTCGTCGGGCAGTCCCTGCCCTGGGGTGTTTCAGTCGGCGAGGCGCAACAGGTTGAGGCTCGCGTTGACGTCGCGGTCATGGTGCGTGCCGCATACGGCGCATGTCCACTCGCGGACGTGCAGGTCCTTCTTGCCGCCGTTCTCGCCACAGG